>JACQAP010000008.1:0-300000 GCA_016194905.1 Betaproteobacteria bacterium | reverse complement strand
GATGTTCTGCGGGAAAGCCTTCACGCTCTCGATGAATGAGCGCTTCGGATCGATCGCATTCATGCGGAAATACTGCATGAATTCCAGTGCGAAACCGTCCGGCACTTCACTGACAAACAACCCCGTGATGTCGATCACGGGGGCATTATCCGGGCCTTCCATGATGATGTCGAAAGCCTTGATAACGGTACGCAGAGAAGCCGACTCCACGCCGCGCTGCAGACTTGACATTTTCTGCGCCCACATCTCGTAGCGCACGTTTTCCAGATACACCTTGTTGCCGCGGCGGACCCAGCGGATCACGCGGTTGTCCACCACCGAGCCGGGAGCGACGAAGTCGCTACCGGTGGACAACGCCGCGAATTCGGTGTTGACCAGCATATCCCGGTTCAGCATCTTCGCCGGAATCTCGAACATAACGTGATCGCAGATGACATGGATCAGGAACATTCCGGTCACGGTTGTGACCTTCTGCTCCATGCCGGCGGGGCAGGACGCAACCATGGCCGAAGTCATGGCCAGAACGGGCCGGCACAGCGATGCTGCGATCACCAGCGAAATCAGAGAGAGTATTTTTCTCATGTCCAGGTAACTCCGGCGGATCGGATACGAAGGGGACATCGATTCCTTCCCCTGAAAAAAAGCGGGCCGGCCAAAAAAATTGGCGGCCCGCTTCGACAACGTCGTTGATTACTTCTTGGCTTCGTCCGCAGCACGGCTGGCTTTGTCCGACTTGCCGGCGGACTTGACCTTGCCGTCGTCCACAGCACGGGCATGCTTCTTCGACTTGCCCGGTGCCTTGACGGTGCCATCGTCGACGGCGCGACCCGGCTTGCCGGAGGTTCCTGCGGCCTTCACGGAGCCATCGTCAACAGCGCGACCGGCCTTGGCGGGTCCGCCGGATTTCACGGAGCTCTCATCGGCAGTACGGCCGGGTTTGGCCGCGGCACCTTGCGACTTCACGGCGCCGTCCTCGATCGCACGGGCTGGCTTGTCGCCGGCAGCGCCAGTCTTCACCGCATCATCCGCAAACGCCACGGAAGCAAAACCAAGAATTGCGGCAACTACGATTGCATTTTTCATCTTTCTGTATCTCCTCACTATCCAGTTTCAAGTTTGTCGAATTGTCATCCAGGGCTACGCGAGCCGGCCAAGCCTTCACTGCTCCAGTTTTTGTTTTGTTGCTTTTTTTGGCTGGCTTGACCGACGTATACGACCAGATCCCCCGATCGGATGCAGGCCCGGGGTCCCGGAAGACGGTCACGACCTGCGGGAGCTACGCCGCTACTCCCGCAGGCCGATCGGATCGGTGTCGCAGCATCGACGGCCCGACATCGCATTCAGTCGCACATCAGCGCCAGACCTTACAAACACGCCAAGTGTGCCACCGTGGCGCCATAAACGGAACCGACATCGCCACCGAACCACGTCAAATCCAGGGCCACCAACGCCCGGAACCCGAATTTGGCATACAGACTCCCGGGCACGGACCCAAGCCTGGTGATCAAGGAGCCCATTATGCCCGGGTCGTCCGACATAGGTGCGGGATAACTCGGAGAATTCCAGCCCGTAAACCACCCTCAGGGCTTGTGCGGAGTCGGCACTTCCCCGTCGATGCAGCGTGCCGCCCAACCGTTCATCGATACCCGCCGCGCATCGTTCATTTCCAGCAGGTACCGATTCTGCAGGGCATAGGCTTCCCGCTCGGCGGCGTTGCGCCGCACGCAGTCGCTGGAGCCCATGTCGAAACGGCCGCTGACGGCCTGAGCGTGATGAACCAACTCGTGCAGCAGGATCGAGCGATCGAAGATGTTATTCACCACGTCCAGTTTCTCGTCGATATAGACCCCGAGGGTCGGATCGTAGATCGCCCTGATCGCGCAAGGGGCATGGCAGAACCGCTCCTCGATCTCTCTCTGTGCCACGCGATGGACTTCCGGCGCAACGGTGGGCGGCGCATAGCCGGCCAGCAACTGTATGGTCGCGAACAATTCGGCGATCAATGAGGACATTGCCGGCTCCATGAGGATTGGTCCGTGTTAGTTCCACCGTCGGACGACGGTGACAGGCGAATACTGCGCTCAATTGCCCTTTGGCTGAAGGCGGGCTTCCGGCTTGAATGCCGCGTCATCATCGGCACACTTGCCCGTCCAACCCATGACGAGTGCGCGACGAGACGCGTGGACCTCTGAGAGATAGCGATTCTGGATTTCGTAAGCCTCGAGTTCCTCGGAAACCCGCCGGCTGCAAAAACTGGCGACGACTTCGAACTTGCCGGTGGTCTTCTGAAGATGATGAACCAGCTCGTGCAGCAGGATGGAACGATCGAACGGGTCGTTCTGGAAATCGAGTGTCTCGTCGACGACGACGCCCCAATCCGGATGATAGAACGCCTTGATGCGGCACGGCCGGCTGTCACACAGCCGGCGCTGGATTTCCGCTTGCGGCAACGAATGGACTTCAGGAAGAACGGCGGGCGCCGGATAGGCCGATAGGAGCCTGATCGCCGTGAACAACTCGACCATCAAAGAGGCGAGGGCGGACTGATCCATGACGGCTCCTGTGAGCGCCCTTCCCCTGTTTCCATTACATCAGCCGCAGTCAGGATTCGTCAACCGTCGCAACGCGACCGCCATGCGTTTACGTTCACACGATGGCCGTCCTGCATCTCTTCCAGATAACGGTTTTGCAGTTCATAGGCCTCCCGCTCCGCGGCAAACCAGCGGTCGCACTCCGACGGGATCGCCTGGAATTTGCCGCTGGTTCTCTGCACGTGGTGAACCAGTTCGTGCAGCAGCACTGAACGCGCAAACTCGTCGTTGATCAGATCGAATGCTTCGTCGATGTAAACGCCTTCTCCCGGCTTGTAGTACGCCTGGGTGGGACAGGGGCCTTTGCAGAATCGCTGGCGGATTTCCGCCAGGGGTACCTGATGGATTTCAGGAAGGTTCGTTGCCGAGTAGCCCGACAACGAATGAATCGAGGCCAGCAACTGCAGCGCCAGCGACGCGAGAGAAAGAGAGTCCATGTGTGCTCCTGGACCGGCGCTTCCCCCCGACCCCGCCGGGCCGGTAAATATTCTTGTACATAGTGCAGCAATAACCGGGCCAGCAGTCCGGCCACCGCAACTTGGCCACTTTTGCGGCCCTGCAGCAAGGAAATGCACAGTCACGGTGCATTCCAATCCAACGCCGCACCAAAATCGCGGCAATTTCTACCGACAACCCCTGCAAATCGTGCCTGATCAATCCCGGTAGCCTTGGCTGGTTCAATCAGGATAACGGCCCGTTCGATGCCGGGTTTAGTTCCCTTGGTTGTGCCCGCGGCGGCACCTATTCTCCCGCCAGCCAGACTACACGCTGGCTGCCGCCGTCCTCGCGGGAGAGGATCGGCTGTAACCACTTCAGCATCGACCGTGCTTCCGCTTCGAAACCGAACGGCGGATTCACCACCAGCATTCCGCATCCGCGCATGCCGCCGCTCCAGTTTTCGGATAGCACTGAAATTTCGAGTTGCAGGATTTTCCTGATGCCGGTTTCGACCAATCCCCGCTCGAACGCGCGCATTGCGAGCGGCTCCATCAGCGGATACCAGAGCGCGTAAACGCCTGTTGCGAAGCGCCGGTGTGCTTCGACGAGTCCGTCTGTCAGCCGGTCGAATTCCCGGGCGCGGTCGAATGAAGAATCCACGAAAACCAGCCCGCGTCGCTCTTTCGGCGGAAGGAAGGCCTTCAGCGACTGGTATCCATCCATCAAATGCACTGTCGTCTGGCGATCGCCGCCGAACAGGCCGCCCAGATTTTCGCAGTCCTTCCTGTTGAGTTCGACCAGCACCATGCGATCGACCGGCCGCAGGAGCCGGCGCACCACGCGTGGCGAACCGGGATAAAAGCGCAAGGCATTTCCGGCGTTCTCGCCTCTTATCGCTTCGAAATAGGGAATGAACTCATCCGGCACGTCTTTTCGTCCCCAAACCATCGCGACACCGTCTCTGAACTCCGCGTTCTTGAGTGCCCATTCGTGGGTAAGGTCGTAGCGTCCAATGCCGGCATGGGTATCGAGTACAAAGAACGGCTTGTCCTTTTTCTCGAACGCGAGCACCAGCCGGGTCAGCAACGAGTGCTTGAAGACGTCGGCGAAATTGCCGGCGTGAAAAAGATGTCGGTAGGCGAGCATTCAGTGAAAATCCCGATCGGCCCTGCAACCTCAGAGGCTGGGGCCGTTTGTACCCCGGTCAGGGCTCGGTTGCATGCAGCCGGTTTTGGGCAAGGTTGAAGTCATGGGATAATCCGGCCGTTTCTCAAGAAGACCCCCAACGCAGGACTATTGTCATGGCCGCCGAGAATACACCTGAACTCAAGATGGACCCCGCGAACCTGTATCGCGAGGAAATCTTCACCGATCGCAAGATAGGCACCATTCGCGTAATGACCCCGGTCAAAAGCGACAGTTCCGTCGACGCCGGCCGCAAGGTGATCTATGTCGGCGAAACCCAGCTCATGACGCCGGTCGGCGCACTACCGCTGGCGTTCGAGATCGAGGCCGGTTCCCTGGGCCAGGCGGCAGAGAAATTCGCCGAGTTCGCTGCCGTTGCCGTCGAACGCGCGGTCAGGGAATTGCAGGAATTGCGCCGGCAACAGAGTTCCTCGATCGTCATTCCCGAGGGCATCCCCGGCGGATTCGGCGGGCCAGGCGGATTGCCGGGAAAGATCAAGTTGCCGTGACGTGCCGGGAAGCAATCGGTGGCAAACTGATCTGAGGGCGACACGCCCTCCCCCAGGGATCGGCAGAAAAACTTTTCCCAGGATGCCCCCGCAATGAAGCAGGATCCGCGTTTCCCGAACCTGTTCATCCTCGATCACCCGCTGATCCAGCACAAACTTACGCATATGCGGGACAGGAAAACGTCCACCCGGACGTTCCGCGAACTGTTGCGCGAGATCACGCTGCTGATGGGTTACGAGGTCACCCGCAACCTGCCGCTGACCACGCGCACGATCGAAACGCCGATGACCTCCATGGAAGCGCCGGTCATCGCCGGCAAGAAGCTTGCAATCGTGCCGGTGCTGCGCGCCGGCATCGGCATGGCGGACGGCCTACTGGAACTGATCCCTTCCGCCCGCGTGGGACACATCGGACTCTACCGCGACGAAAACCACCGCCCGATCGAGTACGTGGTGCGGCTGCCCGAGGTCGGGGGTCGCGTCTTCATTCTGTGCGATCCGATGATCGGCACCGGCTATTCCGCCGCCCATGCCGTGCAAGTCCTGAAGCATCGCGGCGTGCCGGCGAAAGACATCCTGTTTCTCGCACTGGTCGCTTCGCCGGAGGGCGTGGCAGTTTTCCAGCAGCAGCATCCCGACGTGCCGATGTTCGTCGCCTCTCTCGACGATCGTCTCGATGAAAACGCCTACATCGTTCCGGGACTAGGCGACGCGGGTGACCGGTTGTTCGGGACAAAAAACTAGGGTTGGGGAAGCGCGGTTGTCGCTTGTGTTTTACCAGCAACCAATCACCGCTCACCGCCTTCATTCGCCGTACGTCAGTTCCCGCGCCTTGCCCCAGAACACCCGATAGGAAAACACCGTGTAGCCGAAGATCATAGGCAGTACGACGCAAGTGCCGACAAACACAAACATCAGCGATTCCCTCGCGGCCGCGGCCTGCCAGATGGTCAGCCGATCCACCACCAGATAGGGAAACAGGCTGTAAGCGAGTCCGGCAAACGCGAACACGAAAATCCATACGGACAACACGAAAGGCAGCCATTCGCGTTTAGACGTCCCGCGCTGCAATCTCGTTACCGACAGCAGGATGCCGGCGAACGCAGCCCCCGTGAGCAACGGCAAGGGCGACAGCCAAAGCAATCGCGGCCACGCAAACCATTTCTCCATGATGCCGGCGCTTGCAAACGGCGTGACCAAGCTGATTGCCGCCACGCCCGCAGCCGCGAGGAGCACTGCGGCTTTGCTCCAATTGAGCGCGCGCGCGTGCAGGTCGCCCTCGGTCTTGATCGCCAGCCAGGTCGCACCCAGCAGCGCATAGCCGCCGGCCAGTCCGATCCCCACCAGAAACTCGAATGCGATGAACAGCGGCCCGCCCCGGAAACCGGTGATGACGCCGGCCAGCATCGCGCCTTGCGCGACCGCGGTACCGAGCGAACCGACGAAGAACAGGTGGTTCCACATCGACTGGTGCCATCCCGACGCCTTCACGCGGAATTCAAAGGAGACGCCGCGCAGGATCAGCGAGATCAGCATCAGCGCCACCTCCAGGTAGAGCGAAGGCAGGATGACGCCGTGCGCATGCGGAAACGCCACCAGCAGGATGCCCACGCCCAGCACCAGCCAGGTTTCGTTTGCATCCCAGAACGGGCCGATGGAAGCCACCATCATGTCCTGCTCCGCACGCGTGGCCAGCGGCAGCAGGATGCCGACGCCGAGATCGAAGCCGTCGAGAATCACGTAGGCGAGGATGGCCAATCCCATCAGCATGGTGAAGATCAGCGGCAGATCGAGTTCCATCGTCACAGCACCTGCGGGCCCAGTGCACCCGGCGCGGGCATGTCGCGACCCTTGCCCTCCGCTTCCTTGCGCGCAAGTTGTGTGAGCACGACCATGTAGGAAATCAGCAGCAGCGTATAAATAAGGGCGTAGCCAATGAACGTCGTTGCGATGTATGCAGCGGGTACGGTCGACGCAGTATCCGCGGTCAGGATGACGCCGTAGACGACATAGGGCTGGCGGCCGATTTCCGTTGTCAGCCAACCCGCCAGCACCGCGACCCATCCGGAGAAGGTCATGCCGGAATACATCCACAACAACCAGCGCGGAAACTCACGGCGCCGGATCAGCAAGAGGGCGCCGAACCAGGACGCCGCCAACATCAGCATGCCCACGCCGACCATCACACGGAAAGTCCAGAACACCGTTGCAACGGGCGGATGCTTGTCGCCGAATTCGGAAAGGCCCTTCACTTCGCCGTCGGGATCGTGGGTCAGGATCAGGCTCGCACCCTTCGGCAGCGAGATTGCGTAATCGTTGCTGCGTGTCTGCCTGTTGGGCATCGCGAACAACAGCAGCGGCGCGCCGCGCTCGGTTTCCCAGATCGCCTCGATCGCCGCAATTTTCGCCGGCTGATGCTCGAGCGTGTTCAATCCATGCTGGTCGCCAACGAAGATCTGCAGCGGGGTCAGCACCGCTGCGACGGCCACAGCGAGGCGCAACATGCGCGTTGCCGGTTCGAGTGTGCGGTTGCACAACAGCTGCAATGCCGAGATGCCGGCTACCAGAAATACCGCCGTGAGCCCGGAGGCGATCATCATGTGCGCGAGGCGATACGGAAAACTCGGATTGAAAATCACCGCCATCCAGCTGGTGGCATGCAACTGGCCGTCGATCACCTCGAAACCCTGCGGCGTCTGCATCCACGAATTCAGCGCGAGGATCCAGAACGCCGATCCGGAAGTGCCGATCGCCACCAGGAAAGCCGACAGGGTGTGCATCCATGCCGGCACCCGGTCGCGGCCGAACAGCATGACGCCCAGAAAAGTGGCTTCGAGGAAAAACGCCGTCAGCACTTCGTAGCCCAGCAACGGTCCGGCGATGTTGCCGGCCTTGCTCATGAACCCCGGCCAGTTGGTGCCGAACTGGAAGCTCATCGTAATGCCGGAAACGACGCCCAGCGCGAACGACAGCGCGAACACCTTCACCCAGAGCCTGTACGCCGGCTTGCACCACGCATCGCCCGAAAATTCGATGCGCACGCGCAGGTAGACGAGAATCCAGGCCAGCGCGATCGTGATGCTGGGGAAGAGGATATGGAACCCGATGTTCAGGCCGAACTGGGCGCGCGCGAGGAGCAGCGGATCCGCGGACATGACGATCCCTGGAAAAGAGCCGCCAGTTTAGCGCGGTTCCGGGCATGACCTCCGATTGGCACTAACGGGCGCATTGCGCGCCGCCAGTCAGCGCTCATTGCGGCGGATCGGCTTGACTATATGCATATATGTATGCACACTGGGACGATGCGCAAACAAACGGCCAAATCACCCAGCAGACATTCCGGGCGTCGCGACGGAGGCAACGGATCCGGCGCCACGACGACGGGCTCGCAGCGCAGCGGCGCCGCGGCGCCGCGTGGCAAGACGCGGCTGACAATGTATCTCGACATGGCGGTGGTCGAATATTTTCGTTCGCGAGCCGGTGGCCGCGGCTACCAGACGCTGATCAACGAAGCGCTCAGGCAGGCGATCGAACAGGAAAAGCTGGAAGACGTCCTGCGCCGGGTGATCCGGGAAGAGGCACGACCCTACCAGATTGGAAAGGGCAAGACTTGAGCGGCACCCTGGTCGCGCGGACGACGGACGCATCCGGGTACGGCAGCCGATGATCGCATTTCGCGACGAATTGAAGGCCGTCGCCATACCTGTTGCGGTGCTGGTCATCGCCGGTGTTGCCGCCTCGATCAGCCAGCAGTTTTCCACGACACTGGGCAACTTCGGCGTATTCGGACCCTATGCGGTGCTCGTCATCGGCACGGCGATTGCCCTGTGGTTCAATCGCGGTCGCGCGTTCATCGCGCTCATTTCCCTGCTGGTCGCATTCATCGCCTATCGTATTTCGCTCAGCTTCGGCGAGGATGATTTTCCGACGCGCGCGGTGCTCACCGCCGCGGCGATCTTCGTGCCTGCCAACATTCTGCTCGTGATGCTATTGCCGGAACGCGGCATCGTCCATTTCCGCAATTACCGGTGGTTGCTGCTGGGCGTAGTCGAGGTGCTGATGACGGCCTGGATTGCAACCGCGGGCCACACCGCCCTCTCCGGCACGGCCTGGCATGCGGCGCTGGATCACTGGTTGCTCAAGGCCACGCCGACGCCGCTACTTGGCCGCATGTTCATCGTGGCGGCATTCACGGTTGCATTGATCAGGGCGTGGCTGCGGCGCTCCCCGCTCGATATCGGCATGACCGGCGCGCTGGTCGCATTTTTCATTGCGTGCGAATGGCCGAACCTGACGGTGGTGTACGGCGTGTTCGTATTTGCCGCCGGCGCCATGCTGCTGCTTGCCGTGCTGCAGGAATCGCATCGCATGGCCTTTCACGATGAGCTCACCGGCCTGCCCAGCCGGCGTGCTCTGCAGGAAAGACTCGTCGCGCTGGGTCCCTCCTACACGATCGCCATGGTCGACGTCGATCACTTCAAGAAATTCAACGACACGCACGGCCACGACATCGGCGACCAGGTGCTCAAACTGGTCGGGGCGCGGTTGGCGGAAATCGACGGCGGCGGCAAGGCCTTCCGCTACGGGGGCGAAGAGTTCGCGGTGCTGTTTCCCGACAAGAAGGTCGAGGAGGCCCTGCCGTACCTCGAAACGCTGCGGCAGAGCATCGAGCTCTACAAGATGTCGGTACGCACGGAGCAACAACGGCGCAGCGAAGCACGTCGGAACAACGACCGTCGCACGAAGACCCAATCCGCGTTCACCCTCGATCCGCCGGGCGCACCGCCGCTGCGTTCGAATCGTGCGGAACTGCTTTCGGTAACCGTGAGCATCGGCGCCGCGCAACGGTCCGACCTGTTCGACACACCGGAAGCCGTGATCCGATCGGCCGACGAAGCACTGTACCGGGCCAAGGGCGCCGGTCGCAATCGGGTCAGTATTTAGCTTCGTGGTGAACGGTGATTAGTGTCCCACAAGGGGATACCGGCCTAAAAGGGTCGCCGCTCACGGCATTCCACAAGGGATACCGGGCTGCGCCCATAACCGGTCTTCGACCATAACTCCTAGCCTCGCACGGGTATTCGGCCATAATCGGTGATCGGCAATTTGAGCGTCCGGATTCACGAACAGTTCACTGTTAACCGTTCACTGTTCGCCATTTACCGTTTACCGTTCACACCATACTTCGCACGATAGTGCTGCGCCAGAACTTTCCGAGTCTGCCGGTTCAATTGCGAATTAGCCCGGGCGGGCCGTTGTGGCTCGTTTCGCGGCGACGCGGGAGGCGCCGGTTTAACCCGCTTGGCCTTCACCTGCCTCACCTTTCAGTTGTGCACGCAACGCGGTCTTGAGTACCTTGCCATAGTTGTTCTTCGGCAGATCGGGGACGAAACAATAGGCCTTCGGCCGCTTGAAGCGTGCGATATGGTCTATGCACAGCGCGTCGAGCTCCTGCTCCCGGACCGTCGAGCCGTCGCACACGACTACAAAGGCGATCACCTCTTCGCCCCACTCCGGATGTGGGCGTCCGACCACCGAGACTTCGCTGACGGCCGGGTGGCGCAGCAGGACTTCTTCGACTTCGCGCGGATAAATGTTGGAGCCGCCGCTGATGATCATGTCCTTGGAGCGGTCGCGCAAAGTCAGAAAACCGTCCTCATCGAACGACCCGACGTCGCCGGTATGCAACCAGCCGCCGCGTAACGTCTCGATGCTGGCGTCCGGATTGCGCCAGTAGCCGCGCATGACGGTATCGCCGCGCACCAGGATTTCGCCGATCTCCCCGTACGCCAGCAGCTGGTCCTGCGCATCGGCGACTCTGACTTCCACTGCCGGTTGTGCCACCCCTACGGAAGCCAGCCGGTCGTCGTAGCGCGGATGATCGCGATCGCCCATGTGGAATTTCGACAGCGCGGTAATGGTCATGGGCGACTCGCCCTGGCCGTAGATCTGTGCAAAACGCGGCCCTATTGCGTCCAGCGCGTTCTTGATGTCCTGAAGATACATCGGCCCGCCGCCGTACACGATGGTTTTCAGTTCATCGAGCGACGGCGCGTGTTTGCGCGCATGCGCCACCAGCCTGTGCACCATGGTCGGCGCCGTGAACATCGTCACGCCGTTCCAGCGCCGGCAGAGTTGGAATATCTCCGCCGGCTCGAAGCGCCCGCTGTCGGGAATCACCTGATTTGCCCCGACCAGCATGTGGGGAAAGTTATATAGGCCCGAACCGTGCGACATGGGCGCGGCATGGACCACGCAATCGCCCGGCTCGATGCCGTCGACCGCCGCGAAGTAGGAAAGCGACATGCACACCAGGTTGCGATGCGTGATCATCACGCCCTTCGGCCGTCCGGTCGTGCCGCTGGTATAGAACAGCCAGGCCACATCGTCCGGAAGCGTGTCGGCCATCGCGATGTTCGGCTCCGTCCGGCACAGCGCCGTGTAGTCGGACGAAGCGACCTCGATCACGCGCTCGAGCACGGGAAGGTTGCCGCGCAGAGACTCCACCGGCTGAGCAAGATCGGGCGATGCGAAACAAACCCGTGCACCGGAGTTCTGCAGAATGTATTCGAATTCCCTCGGATGCAGCTTGTCGTTCATCGGCACGGTCGTCAGCCCCGCATACCAGGCTGCGTACCAGATCTCGACATACTGCGGACAGTTGCCCATCGCCAGCGCCACGCAATCGCCCGGCAGCAGGCCCAGGGCGTCGCGAAATCCGGTGGCCATCGCCGCGACCCGCCGCATGAGTTCGCCGTATTTTATCCAGACGCTCTCGCCCAGGGAGACAGCGGGATTGTCGGGAAATGTGCGCGCGGAACGGGCGAGGAAATTGGCGAGATTCATTGGAGGGGCTAGGGGCTAGGGGCTAGGGGCTAGGGGCTAGGGGCTAGGGGCTAGGGGCTAGGGGCTAGGGGCTAGGGATGAGAACCCTCACCACTTTGGCGGTTCCGCATTTTCTTCTTCTACTTAATTCAATTTTAATTCGGCCGACACGCATCGCGTAACGCTTCTCCCCTAGCCCCTACCCTCTAGTCCCTGCCTTTCTCACCCCGCACTCCCCGATCCCACGCCCAGCCCGCTGGCGTAACGCCGATTCCAGATCTCATGGCCGTGGGCAAAATCGTTTTTCGCCGATTTGTCTTCGCCCCGCATCAGCCAAAGCGGCTGGTCGTAGATGTTGAATGGCGCGTTGTCCCGGCGCTTGTCGCGCAGCGAACGGTCGTAATGCGACGTTGCCGGCATGTAACGCATGATCAGCGCCGCACGGCGCTGGCCCGAGGTATTGGCAAGCGAACCGTGAATCATGCGCACGTCGTGCAGCGACATCTGGCCCGGCTCGAGTTCGACGTTGACCGTCTTCGATTCGTCGAACTGGTCGCGGTCGAGTTCGAGGTTGAGCACCAGGTTCTTGCGATCGCTGACATGGTGCCGGTAGAGCTCCTTGCGCTTGTGCGACTCCGGTATGAAGCGCATGCAGCCGTTCTCCGTGGATACCGGATCGATCGCGATCCAGACCGAACAAGTCGCCAGCGGCCGCATCGGCCAGTATTCCCCGTCCTGGTGCCAGGGCACCTCGCGTCCCATGACCGGCGGCTTGCACAGAATCCGGCTGATCCACAGCACGATGTCCGGTCCGATGATCCGCTCCATCATGTCCAGCACGGCCGGATGCCGGGCGGCGGCCATGAAGGGATTCATGTCGGGTCCGCCGGTCGGCGGCAGCATGTGCGGATTGGCGAGATCTTCCTGGGCGACATCGGTGTAAGTGGCCAACAGCCGGTCGAGACTGTCGCGCAGGCGTTGCAGCAGCGGATCGGGGAGGCGATAGCGCGGAAAGACGTAACCGTGCTCGTGGTAATGCGCGAGTTCGTCGGCGCTCAGTGCCGCATTCATTTTATTTCCGGCAGACGAAAGGGAAACCGATGCTAGCACAAGGCCTTCCCGGGATAACGCTGCACCGCACTCGCAGCAGGAAATTCTGAGCATTGGAACAACGGGAATTTCAATGGGGTCGCGGCGCGTGTTCGAATGCGGTAGGCTTTTGCCCCTCTGCATGCCGGGCAGTTTGGCCGGCATGCGGCGATAGCCGGCTCGAGACCGAGCATGAATATCATCCACGCACCGAATATCGGAGAAAAATATGAAACTGGCGAAGGGACTATTGTCATTACTGCTTGCCGCATCGGCGCCGCTGTTTGCCGCCGAGGCGCCCGAAATGAACCTCGAACATTCCATCGTGATCAATGCGCCTCCCGAGGTCGTGTGGGGCGTCGTCAGCGACTTCAACGGCCTGCCGCGCTGGCTATCGACCATCACCGAGAGCCGGATCATCCTCGGCAAGAACCGCGAGGTCGGCGCCATCCGCGAACTGACGCGCGCCAACGGCACCAAGGTCCAAGAAAAGCTGATTGCGTTCGAACCCTGGAACATGTCGCTGGGTTACACCTATATCGGCGGCCAGGTGGGCGCGACGGACTATTTCCCGACGATGACGGTATCCGATGCCGGCGGCGGCAAGAGCAAGGTGGTCTGGAAGGCGCGCTTCAAGCGCGTTGCGTACTGGACCGACGAGCCGCCGGCGGGCCAGGACGACGCAACGCCACTCAACGTGCTGAACAAGGTCTATCCGATGGGCCTCGAGAACCTGAAGAAGATCATCGAGGAGCAATCCAGTCAGTGAACGGTGAACGGTGAACGGAAAAAAGTCAACCGTTCACTGTTCGCCCTTCGCCGTTCACTCTTCACTGATCACCGTTCACTACTCACCTGCCAACATGAACCCTTTCGATCTCAGCGGCAAAGTCGCCATCGTCACCGGATCCACGCGAGGCATCGGCCGTTCGATTGCGGAGCACCTGGCGAAGGCCGGCGCAAAGGTGGTGATCTCGAGCCGCAAGGCCGACGTCTGCGAGCAAGTCGCAAAGGCCATTCGCTCTTCGGGCGGCGATGCGATCGCGATTTCTGCCAACATCGGCGACAAGGTGCAACTGGAAAATCTGGTGAATGAAACACGCAGGAAGTGCGGGAAAATCGACGTGCTGGTCTGCAATGCGGCCAGCAATCCCTACTACGGCCCGATGGCGAAAATGCCGGACGACGCCTTCAACAAGATCCTGCAGAACAACATCGTCTCCAACCATTGGCTGGCGAATCTCGTGCTGCCGGAAATGGCGCAGAGGAAGGACGGCGCAGTGATCATCGTGTCCTCGATCGGCGGGCTGAAAGGCACCTCGGCGCTCGGCGCCTATGCGATCTCCAAGGCCGCGGACATGCAGCTCGCGCGCAACCTCGCCATGGAATGGGGTCCCCACAACGTCCGCGTCAACTGCATTGCACCGGGCCTGGTGAAGACCGACTTCGCCCGCGCATTGTGGGAGAACCCCGAAATCCTGCAACGTTACGAATCGCAGACGCCATTGCGCCGCATCGGCGAACCGGACGACATCGGCGGGGTTGCCGTATTCCTTGCTTCGCGCGCGGCGGCCTTCATTACCGGTCAGACCATCGTTGCGGACGGAGGGGTGACGATCGCGGGATGAATCAGGAGAACTGAGTAAAAACGAGGCCTCAAGGATCCCTGCCTCGTTGCGTCAACCAAAATACAGGGAATTCCAAAACGCCGCGATACGGCTATTTTTGGCACCAGTCGTCACTGCGTATCCGTCTTTCCACTCAAGCCGTGCATTGTCGCCCCGTTCTCCTCTGGCCTTCGCCTTGCTTTAAATACCGGGCAGGGAAGCTGTGTTGCCGTGCAGCATCCCTGGCGCGAAGACGTCGTCATAGTTTAATTTATGGTAAGGACGGCGTAAAAACAACGTCATCAAGAAAGCCCGCGATGAAACGTTGCACAGTCTATAGCCGGATGGCTCTTGTTTTCGCCCTGCTGTTCTGCGGAACAGCGGGCGGCGCCGAATGGGGTTTCGACGCGAACATCGGCATCGACCATAGCGACAACGTGCCCAACGCGATCGAAGCGGGCGACAAGAAATCGGATGGCGCCGCCACGCTCAGGCTCTCCGGGTTGCTTCACCGGCAGCTCAGCGAGAACACCTCGCTCGGTCTGAACCTTGTCGGGGAATCCGCCACCTATTTCCGCTTCTCCGGCCTCGACAATCTGGGCATCGGCCCACGTGCGCAGCTTCGTCACAAATTCGGTCTCGGCCCCGATGCACCCTGGACGGCATTCGCACTGCGTGCCCTGCACCGCGATTACCACTACGACTATCGCGACGGATGGCAATACGACGCAGCAGTGACGGCGGGCAAGCGCATCGGCGAGCGCTGGCAGGTGAGCGGCAGCGTGCAATACGACCGGTACGAAGCGGATAATCTCCAGCCAGCGGTGTTGCCTGGCGTATCGAGCGCGGCGTACGATGTGGCGGGGTGGACCTTCGGTGTGCAGACCGCTTTTCTCTTGTCAGAGGTCGATACGCTTTCAATCTCCTGTTCCCGGCGCCACGGCACGGTCACCGCAGTAACGCCGTCGGACTATGAAGTCCTCGAATACTCGAGCGCCGTGGCGCGCGATCCGGTATTCGGCGGGAATCTGATTGCCTACCGGATCATCACGGATACCGACACGCTGTCGATCAACTGGAGCCATGCGATCGGACGCCATTCGTCCGTCAATCTCGGCTATGCCTACCGCCGGTCCCAAGGCGAAGAAGATCTCGGCGCCTATGCCGCCAACATGATCAATCTGAGCGTTTCATACAGCCGGTAGTGGCCACGCGTCCCGTGCACCTGATCGCGATATTGGCCTGCGTGGCCATTCAGCCGTCGGTGCGGGCCGGCGAACTGCGCGCGCAGGTCGTCGACGGCGACGCACAGCCGTTACCGGATGCGGTGGTCGTTGCCTTTCCGGTGGACGCTCGCATCCCGCCGGCCCGGCCCGGAACGGAAGTCGAGGACCAGATCGACAAGGAATTTGTGCCCTATGTGCAGGCGATACGCGTAGGGTCGTACGTGAAATTTCCCAACAAGGACGACATCCGCCATCACGTCTATTCCTTTTCTCCGGCCAAAAAATTCGCGTTGCCGCTGTATAGCGGCACACCTGCTACACCGGTACTTTTCGACAAGATGGGTGTAGTCAAGCTCGGGTGCAACATCCACGACTGGATGATCGGCTATCTCTACGTGACCGATGCACCGTATTTCGGCAAGACCGCCGCGCAGGGACAAGTCGAATTGAAGGATGTGCACGCGGGCACCTACCGGGTGCGCGTATGGCATCCGCGCCTCGACGGCACGGAAGAATCGACTACGCAGCAAATTGAAGTGAAGGACAACGCCCCGGCCTCGGCGCAATGGGCGCTCAAGCTCAAGCGCGAATTCCGGCCGCGCCGCGCGCCGTCACCGGGCGATCCGGGATACCGCTAAAGGCGAGGGTTTCAACGGCGATTCGCCAGCACCCTGCGCAATCCACCTTCGCTATCGCCGCCTGAATAGGCCTCGATCCCGCGCTCGGAGAAAATGACGTGATCGAGCGCCGCGTGGCCCACGCAGATTACCCGTGCGTGCGCTGCCGCTGCGCTCATCGCTCAGCCAGCCACCGCATCAGGCCGGCTTTGCGGCCCGCATCCCGGCAAGATATCTCGACAGCAGCTCCTGCTCGGTGCGGGTGCGCTGGCTCGCCGGGCAGGGGAAGCGCAGCAACAAGGTCGACTTGCCGCCCTCGCCCAGCCTGATGCTGACCCTCGGTTCCGCGGAAGGCATGACGATGAACTGCTCGCCCTCCAGTTCGCGCAGCGCGGCGTGCGCGGGCGCAACGTACTCCGAACACACCGAGTTCGCGACCTCGGTGAGGATGCGGCGTGCCGTGTCGAGGTCGCTGCCGCCCGCGACCGGAATGCTGACCATCCCGAGCTGGTAGTCCCCGAGACGAGAATAATTCTTCATCGCGTGAGTGACGTAGAAGCTGTTCGGGAACTGCACCACCCTGCCGGTAAACAGGTGTTCCTCGCTCATTTCCAGCACGGTCGTGGACAACAGCGTCTGGTCGATGACTTCGCCCTTGATGCTGTTGATCTCGATGACGTCGCCGAAAGTGAAGCTGCCGGACGTGGTGCGATGGATGTAGCCGAGCACGGAGGTGAACAATTCCTTGCCGGCCAGCACCAGGGCGACGCTTAACGCGGCCAGCGACAGGGCGGCGGCGCGCAACTCCGAGCGCCAGATGAAAACAAGCGCGATCAGTGCGATCAGGAAAGAGAAATTGCGCCAGAACACCGACCCGCGCAGCTTGGTTTCGCGGGACAGCCAACTGCGGCCGCGCAAGATCGCGGAAATGGCGACGTTGGCGAGGATGACCACCGAAACGACGACGATCGTCCACAAGAATTCCGGTGCGAGTCCGGATTGAAAAAAGTCGATTTTCATATTGGGGGATCAATTCAGTGGGGCGAATGTATCGGATTCGCGCCCCATCGGGCAACTCGGGAGCGGAGGGGTGAAGGGCAAGGGGTGAGGCGCGAGAGGAAAGAGCGTGTGACAGGATGGTCCTGTCGTAGCCTTATCCCTCGACCCTCACCCCTCTTCCCTCTCCCCTAGCTTCTGTAGTCCACGCCCTTGCGGTCGAGCATGCGCAGCAACGCCTGCCAGGCCTTGTTCACTTCGGCGCCGCCCGGTCCTTTGAACTGCTCGAAGCCCTTCTGTGCGGTTTGTTCGTCGATCAGGCCGACTTCGACGCGGCCACCGGCCAGCGCGTCGATCTGGATCTGGCAGGCGGTATCGAGGTAGTACATCAACTCGAAAGCCTCGCTGACCGAATCGCCCAGCGTGAGCAGTCCGTGGTTGCGCAGGATCATGGCCTTGGAAGTCTTGCCGAGATCCGCGGCCATGCGCTCCCGCTCGTCCAACTCCAGCGCGATGCCTTCGTAGTCGTGGTAGGTCAGCATGCCGTAGTTACGCAGCGCATGCTGACTGAGCGGCAGCAATCCGTGCTTCTGCACCGACACGGCGACACCCGCGCGCGTGTGCGTATGGATGACGCAATTGATTTCCGGCCGCGCCTCGTGCACGCAGCCATGGATCACGAAGCCGGCATAGTTCACGCCCAGCCCGGTGATATCGTCGACGACATTGCCTTCATGGTCGATCTTGACGATGCTCGACGCGGTGATCTCGTCGAACATGAGTCCGTACGGATTGATCAGGATGTGGGGCGAGCCCGGCACACGCGCGGTGAAATGAGTGAAGATCAGGTCGGTCCAGCGGAACTGCGCCGCCAACTGGTAGGCCGCCGCCAGCTCGCAACGCACTTCCCATTCTTCCGCGCTGACGCGGTCACGCACACTGCGGGCTTCGACGGATTTGAGTTTTCTGGCTTTATCGGTCACGTGATGGTCCTCCTCGTATAGCCAATCATACACTTCGCCCCCGGGCGTCGCGAAGCCTCAGCCATCCAGCTCCGGGTAGTAACGGAAGATGCCGTACTGATTACGCGGCGGGGTGCGTTATGCCCTGCCCGCGCAGTATGTCGCTGTACGGCGAATCGGGGACTTGGCGATTTGCGAAGTTCTGCGCGTACTGCCACGTCCGTCCAGTTGCGGAGAATTCGGGGACTGAAACGGGTACTCGGGAACGAAAAAGCGCCACCGAAGTGGGGCTCCGCTACTGCGCACAACTGAGGTATTTATACGCTGGGTCGTGATATGAATGGCTGGGGCGTGGCTATGTATTGTTGGGGCGTTGTTAACGTAAGCGCGCCACTACCAGGCATGATCGGCCCGCCGGTGCTCATTAACACAATGCCGACTGCGGTACCGGAAGAGTTGGCGGTTATGTCGCGCTCGATGTGCTGATCTTCGCGGCAATCTTTTGGACTGGTCGCGCATATCTGGTCGCGCGGTAGGGGACACGCGACGAGTAAGCTTGTGGCAAAGGTTTCGTAAGCGATACCGGCAGAAATTGTGACTAAAAGCTTGTTCATTGGGTTGCTCCTTGCAATGGCTCCTCCTACTACCGATGATACGCTGCGAAACGGCCTTGCACATCTGTCGAAAGATTCAGCAGGTCAAATCCTCGGTGTTGGGCGACGCCTAACCGTCGGGAGGTCCACCTCTTTAATTGCGATGTCTATCTTACAAGCAGGGCACCGAAGACTGCGACCATTCGGCTGCAATGTGGATTTTTGCTTTCTATCGACGCACGACGTACACAAGTAGTGAAGCGGCTGGCCTTGCGCCATCTCGGGTTTCAACGCATAGGCAAACGTCCCCGTGGCTGGAAACTCCATAAGGTGATATCTCTGCATTTCATTTTTCCAGTCTTCCACTTCGGCTAGTTGCTTTTCGAGTTGACGCACCCGTTCTTGAAGTTGCGCTTGCTTTTCTTGACTGGCCAACTCCGAAGCAATGGCATCCGTAAGTTTCTCTTGAATTGCCGTTACCGCGGTCAAAAGTTCGAGGTGATTGGAAAGGCCATGGGCAGCCTTCACAATCTCAATGGCAGTCTTAGTGCTTTGAATCGCGGCGGCGATTTCGGTGTACATATGCGTCACCTTTTCGAGAATGGCACTCAGAAAATAGATTGCACCCCGCCGTCTTTCCTGTCCACTTTCAGATACGCCATGCGCCGACTCGCTCTACACTCATTCACTTCGGTTCGTCAGGCTTTGACCGCGCAGCCCAGCGACGATCCTTAGCGGATTCAAGAGCCCAACAAGCCGAGCAACGACGTCCTAATAGTCGGATTCTCCTTCTCTTCATAGTTGCTCTTGGGCCAAAACATACACGTCGGCGTTGAATGCCAAAGTTCCGTACCGATGGGCCGTCTGTACATTTTCGACCCCCTTTTTAGAACACCGAAATGACGGACGGCGCTTTCCGTTAGCGAGTCCAAAAATACACCTAACCCAAATTTACTCAACCGCAAAATGGCCGCGCACCGCGGGCATAGGCGGCGGATTGGTAGGGCTTAAATTATCTCTGCCACCGCTGGCGCATCAAGGAAGCATTGACTAGATGAGGGGACCGTCCCGTTGTGCTTTCCTCTCCAAGTCTGACAGTAGGACCGCAATTTGCTGCGAGAAGCGGCTATCGATATAGCCGGTGTCGATCGAAAGCCAGGTGTGGGGAATACCGTAAGCGGTCACCACAAGGGGCGTATCGCGAACGGAAATGGTCAAGGTATGTTCTTGGTGAAGTCCGGGACCACGCTCAGCATCAAACGCTGCAGCAAGTTGACGCGTGTCTATTCCCCGTCTGGCTGCAATAACGAAAACGTCTTCCAGCGCGTTGCTTAATAGGTGTTCATACTGTTCTTGGGTTGACTTCATCGGACCAATACTCTTGACGATGAAGCTAACTGAGTAGGTTAGCGAAGTCCCGTTCTTCCTTCCCAACGGTGACTCCTGAACCTTCTTCGCGATTTCGACTTTGGACCAGTCAGGGTGAACCTTGGCAATCTTTGCTGCCATTTCACGCCATTGGGCTTGTAGCTCCTCGGTGTTGTCCTTTGCCGGGGGTAGCCTTGGTCTTGCAATCATGCTGAATTATTTCTACTAGGACAAAGGGACGACATGCCAATTGTGCTACCAAAGGCACCTGGCTGTATCCGGAATTAACGCACTCTTGTAGGACTCTTGCTTAGCAGGACGTAGGACAAATGGACTTCTCTGCGCCTATGCGCTGCGGATTTTGTTCAACGCTGAGAGATTGGGTAAGCTGTGCAACAACAAGACACTTAGCGAGACTGCGGTTCGCGGCAGAAGAAAAGTGTGAGCACCTCAGATCAAACCTCATCCAGCCCAGTTTACATTTCCGGCGAGTACACCCCTTTAGCGCGATGCCGGAATTTGTTGCACCTTCGGCGAAAACTGGTGGGCGGAGAATGACTCCGTTATTTGGAAGGTGAAGATATGCAGAAGCTAAATGGCGTCTTCGAAAACTGGATTACGATGCAGCGAGAATTCTGGAGATATGGTGATCTGGCGGGCCAATGGCCCGCGACGTGGTGCGACAACCCACTGCAGACACTTATGCCGTGGGAACGCAAGATACTTGAAAAGCCTTGGGGCTCCTACCCACCGCGCACGACAGAATAGGGCGTCACAAAAATAAAAGACCCGGCCGTCTCCTTCTCGGACGGGCTCAAATTGTGCGACGACGAACTGGGCACTACGTTCAGCAAAAGCTGAAAATCGAAAACGGGTACTGGTGCGGAACTACCTGGCAAGCACTTCGCAAGTGCTGGAATGTTCACCCGTCCAACTCCGGGTAGTGGCGGAAGATGCCGTACTGATTGAACGGGATGCGCCGTTTCGACGCCAGGTAGGCCGCGATGTTCGGACGTGCCGCGACGCGGTCATGCAATCCGACCAATCCGGGATGCTCCGGCTCCAACCGTCTCATGGTTTTCGGAAATGCATAGCGCAGCCCGGCAATCAACTGGAACACCGACAGGTCGGCATACGAAAGCGTACTGCCCGCCATGTATCGCCTGCCTTTGCCGCCTGACAACACCTGTTCGAAATAGCCGAGAAATTTCGGCATGCGCTCGGCGCGAAAATTTTTCGTGCGCCGGTGTGCTTCGGCCTTCTGCTGATGATAGTAGAGCGAGCTTCCAATCGGATGATGCGTGTCGTGGATCTCGGTCACGAAATCGGCAACCGTGAGCTGCAACTGGTTGACCCAGATCCGTCCCGCGTCGTTGCGCGGCGTCAGGCCATGGCGTGGTCCCAGGTACAGCAGGATATTGGCGGTCTGGCCGATGACGAGCTTTCCCGCT
This sequence comes from Betaproteobacteria bacterium, assembly GCA_016194905.1. Taxonomy (NCBI): domain Bacteria; kingdom Pseudomonadati; phylum Pseudomonadota; class Betaproteobacteria; species Betaproteobacteria bacterium. The sequence goes on along the minus strand of JACQAP010000008.1, from coordinate 278,543 downwards.
TTCAGGAAAGGCGGTGCGTAAGGCGCCCCCGCCAGCTTTTCGTCCTCCAGAAACCTTTCCAGCGCCGGCACCCCCATGCCTCGGCCGGAACGGCGGGCAACGTCGACATACTCCGCACCCGCTTCCTCCAGCGCGAGCCGCACGAATTCACCGCGGCCCTGGATGGAAGGCCAGTAATAGAGTTCGTAACGCATGAATCCTCCTAAGATTCCAGAGATGCGAGGAAAGAGGTGAGAGGAAAGGTTAAAGAAAAAAAGGGCGAGGGAAAATTCAAAAACAACGAATCGCTTGGTTCACAGTACGTGCACTAAATTCTTTTACTTTAACCCCTAGCCCCTGCTTCATCCCTATCCCCTAGTCCCTCATTCATATCCACCCCATCGCACCGAGCACCGCGCCCGCCGCCACCAGCAGTAGCAAATGAATCCGCGTGCGCCATACCAGGAGCGCCGCGGCGACGGTCAGCAGTAGGTGATGCCAGCCGGGCGTTTGCGCGCTCAGAATCCAACCGGTCGCGAACAGCAGTCCGATCACGATCGGCGCCATGCCCGCCTTGAAGGCCTGCACTGCACGCCACTCGCGCCGCGCATGACCCCAGCGTGCCGCGGCCAGCGCCAGCGTCGTCGACGGCAGCATGATCCCGAACAGGGTCGCAGCCGCGCCGGTCAGTCCGGCCGCCTGGTAGCCCATGACCGCGACGAACAACACGTTCGGTCCCGGCGACGCCTGCGCGATTGCGATCGACGCGTTGAACTGCGCATCGGTCAGCAGTCCCATCTGATTGACCATCACGCGATGCATGTCCGGCGCGACGGTAATGGCACCGCCGATCGACAGCAGCGACAGCAGCAGGAAATGGCCGAACAGCGTAAGCAGTTCGGTCGACATCGCGCCGCTCATGGCTGCTCCGGCGCTACTTCACGGGGCCGCAGCCGCATCCAGGCAAACGTGCAGCTCACTGCCCCGAGAGCAAGAATCACCCACACCAATGGCCAGCGCAGCAGTGCGACAGCCGCAAAAGACAGCACAAGAAACGCGCCGCACACCGGCACCCGCATCGGATTCGACCGCAGGGCACCGACGAGTTTGAAACCGGTTCCGACGATCAACCCGGCGGAGACGGCGCCCATTCCCCGGAGCGCGCCGGACACCGCCGGATTCATCGCGTACTGCGCGTACAACGCCGTGAGCATCAGCACGATGACCAGCGGCACCGCCATCATGCCGGCCAGCGCGGCAAAGGCGCCGCGCCAGCCGAAGAAGCGGTCGCCGACCATCAGCGCGACGTTGCAGACGTTGGGTCCCGGCAGAATCTGTGCGACGGCGAGGATCTCGACGAACTGCTCCCGCGTCAGCCAGCGCTTCTGCTCGCACAAGACCCGTTGCGCAATGGCCAGTACGCCGCCGAAGCCTTGCAGCGCAAGCAAGGTGAAGGCGACAAACAGCTCTTTCCTGGAGGATGGCTGCGCGAGCAAACGGGGATCTTCGATCATGGAATCAGTGATTGGTGACTGGTGATGGGTGCCCCGCAAGGGGGTACCGGCCTGCGGCCATAACTGGTGACTGGCAGCAAGAATACTACCTGGAGCGCGGGCATGCGTTCTGCCGGTCAATCACGCAGCAGCGCCATCAATGCCGAACCGTAGCGCTCCAGCTTCTTTGCGCCGATGCCGTGGATCGAAGAAAGATCAGCGATGTCGCGAGGGTGGGCGGCGGCGATCGCCGACAACGTCGCGTCGTGAAAGATCACGTAAGCCGGAACCGATTGTTCGCGCGCCTGTTCACCGCGCCACGTTCTGAGGCGCTCCAACAACGCCGCATCCGTGGCGGACAATCCGTCGGCACCGGCTTTGCGGCGAATCGTTGCGGTTTTTCCTTTGCGCGGCGCGATCCGGCGCATGTCGATGCGCTGTTCGCCTTTCAATACCGGACGACTGGTCTCGGTCAGGCGCAAGGCGCCGTAAGCAACATGATCTGGGCGCACGAAACCCAGTGTCACCAGTTGGCGGAACACGTCCCGCCAGGTCGCTTCGTCGAGGCCGGCGCCAATGCCGAATACGCTCAGTTCCTCGTGATGCCATTGCGCCACACGATCGGTGGCGTGACCGCGCAGCACATCGATCAGATGGCGTGAACCGAAACGCTGCCCGGTGCGGAATATGCACGACAGCGCCTTGCGCGCGGCATCGGTGGCATCCCAGGTCTGCGGCGGCTCCAGGCAGGTATCGCAATTGCCGCAAGGCTCACTGGCTTCGCCGAAATAATCGAGCAGGCGCACCCGGCGACAGCCCGCGGTTTCGCAAAGGCCCAGCAATGCCTCCAGCTTGGCAAACGAAACGCGGCGATATTCCTCGCTGCCCTCGGATTGGTCGATCATGCGACGCTGCTGCACCACGTCACCCAGTCCGTAAGCCATCCAGGCATCGGCGGCGGCGCCGTCCCGGCCGGCTCTGCCGGTCTCCTGGTAGTAACCTTCGATGCTCTTGGGCAAATCCAGGTGGGCAACGAATCGCACATCGGGCTTGTCGATGCCCATGCCGAACGCGATCGTGGCGACCATGACGATGCCCTCCTCGCGCTGGAACCGCGCCTGATGATCGGCGCGAGAAACCGCATCCATGCCGGCGTGATACGGCAACGCCGCCACGCCCTGCGTCGCCAGCCAGGCCGCGGTTTCATCCACTTTCTTGCGCGAGAGGCAATAGACGATGCCGGCGTCCCGGGCGTGCGCTTCGCGGATGAAGCGCAGCAATTGCTGCCGCGCGTCCCATTTGTCGACGATGGTGTAGCGGATGTTCGGCCGGTCGAAACTGGAAACGAACACGCGCGCATCGTCCAGCGCCAGGCGATGCCTGATCTCCACGCGCGTGTGCAGATCGGCGGTCGCCGTCAACGCAATGCGCGGCACCGTCGGAAAACGCTCGTGCAGCAACGACAATTGCAGATATTCCGGACGGAAATCGTGTCCCCATTGGGAAACGCAATGGGCTTCGTCGATGGCGAACAAGGCGATCCGCGACTGCTCCAGCACTTCGAGCATGCGCGGCATGACCAGCCGTTCGGGTGCAACGTAGAGCAGATCCAGCGCGCCAGCGCGCAGCGCGCGTTCTGCCGCGGCGGCTTCGCGGGCATCCAGCGTGGAATTGAGAAAGGCGGCTCGCACGCCAAGTTGCCGGAGTGCCGCCACCTGGTCCTGCATCAGCGCAATCAGCGGCGAAATCACCAGTGCGGTGCCCTCGCGCAGCAGCGCCGGCAACTGATAACACAACGATTTTCCGCCACCCGTCGGCATCAGCACCAGCGCGTCGCCGCCCGCCACCACATGCTCGACGATCTCGCGCTGGGCGCCGCGAAACGTCTGGTAGCCGAACACCGTGCTCAGCACATTCAGCGCTTTGTCCTGTGGGTCCGCCGTTACGGCTGCGCCGGGCATGCGAAATAGGGTGAAGGGTAGGAAATCGATTCGTTTTTTTGGTTCTCGCTCGGCTTTTTATCTAGATGACCCCAGGCCACCTGGTCCTTTTTACTCGCCTTTCACTCCTCACCTTTCTTCATTCATCCACCCGCCGTGCTTCCCTTCTTGCTACCGGATCGATTTCCGCCTCTCCTCTCTTGCTAACGGATCGACTTCTGTCTCCGCTTTGATTTCCGACACCGGCTTGAGCTCCGCGCCCGGGACCGAAGCCGCGGCAGCCGCTTCGCGCGTCATGGTCTTGTAGAGCAGCATGACGACTTCGTTGGCCGGGATGGGCTTGCTGAAGTAATACCCCTGGATCTGGTCGCAGCCGAGCGTGCGCAGGAAATCGAACTGCTCCTTCGTCTCCACGCCTTCGGCCACCACTTTCAGTTGCAGGCTGTGCGCCATCGCTATGATCGCCTCGACGATTGCAGAATCGTCCTTGCTTTCCGGGATACCACGCACGAAGGACTGGTCGATCTTCACGCTGTCGAACGGGAAGCGCTTCAGGTAGGCGAGCGACGAGTAGCCGGTGCCGAAGTCGTCCATCGTAAGATGGAAACCCAATCCTTTCAGTTCGTTCAGCACTTTCTCCGCGTGCTCCTGGTTGCTCATCACCGCGCTTTCGGTGATTTCCAGTTCGAGCGACTCGGCGGTCAGGCCCGTTTTCTTGAGCGTGTCGGAAATGAACTCCACCAGCCCCTTGTCCCCCATCTGCCGTGCCGAAATATTGATGGCGATGCGCAATTGCGGCAGGCCGCCCTTCTGCCACGCACGATTCTGCACGCACGCGGTCTGCGCGACCCAGCGCCCCATCGGCACGATCAGTCCGGTTTCTTCGGCGATGGAAATGAAATCGCCGGGCGATACGAAACCCAGTTGCGGGCTGATCCAGCGGATCAGCGCTTCCAGGCCGGTCACGCGGCCTGTCGCAAGATCCACTTTCGGCTGGTAGTACAGCACGAACTCGTGATTGTTCAGTGCGTTGCTCAGGTTCGATTCGAACTCCAGCCGTTGCACCGAATGCGTATTCAGCATTTCCGAGTAGAACTGGAAAGTACCCCGGCCTTCCTCCTTGGCGCGATACATCGCGATATCCGCATTCTTCAGCAGCGACTGCACGTCGCGGCCGTCGGTCGGATAGGTGCTGATGCCGATGCTGGCCGCGGGGCGGTATTGCCGGCCGGCGAGGATCATGGACTTGGACAGCGCTTCCAGGATCTTGCGCGCGACCGTGCTGGCTTGATCTTCCGCCGTCAGTCCTTCCGTGAGCACCGCGAATTCGTCGCCGCCGAATCGCGCGACCATGTCGATCTTGCGCACACAGGCGGTGAGCCGTTCCGCAACCGCACGCAATACTTCATCGCCCGCGTCGTGGCCGAGGCTGTCGTTGATGTTCTTGAAGCGATCCAGATCGAAGAACAAGATGGACAGCATTTTTCCGCTGCGCTCGGCGCGCTGCAGCGCCTTGCTCAGTGCCTGCCGGAACAGGCTGCGGTTCGGCAACCCGGTCAGTTCATCATGGTCGGCGAGGAAGCGCGTGCGTTCTTCCTGCTCCTTGCGTTCGGTGATGTCCTGCAGCACGCCGTTCATGCGGCGCGCCGACCCGTCCTCGGCGCGGCTTACGTGACCGCGCGCAAAGACATGCACGACCTTCTGGTCCGCGCGCACGAGCCTGAACTCGTCGCTCCACTGGTTGTCGGCTGATTTGATCAGGGCCAGGAGCTGCTCCTGAACGCGTGCGCGATCGTCCGGATGGATGTGTTCGAACCAGGCAGCCATGTTGGTTCCGACGCCCGGCTCGCCGTGCCCGAACAGTCGTTCATAGTTCTCGCTGCGCCAAAGTTGGTCGGTCACGAGATCCCAGTCCAGCATGGCGTCGCTGGTCGCTTTCGAAGCGAGGCCGAATCGTTCGAGATCTTGCCACATCACCTCGTGCGTATGCTTGCGGCGGGTAACGTCCCTGGCAATGACGACGCGCGCCTGCTGCCGCGCAAACTGGATGCGGAAGGAAACCATCTCGGCTTCGATCGCCGCACCGTCCTTTTTCCGGTGCCGCCAGGCGCCCACTTCTCCGGAAGCCGGTCCGAGAGCCATCAGGGTTTCCGTCACGCGCTCCGCATCCTCCGGCAGGCCGAGGTCGAGGAGCGTCATCTTCAGCAGCTCTTCACGCGAATAGCCGTACTCGCGCGCCGCGGCTTCGTTGACCTCCAGAAAACGCCACTTGCGCGTATCGCAGATGAAGGTGGGAACCGGGCTGCTCTGGAAAAGCGTCTGGTACTGCTCTTGCGCCAGTTTGGAGACTTCGTCGTTGGACGCCAGGGAACTCGCCATGACTCGCGTCTCGCCTGCACGGATCCTGCGATGGACCAGGCCGGCGATCAGTGCACCGACCAGGGCCGCGAGACCCGCGCCGGCGGGATTTTCAGTAAGCAGGGAGTGGAGGAGTCCCGGCAGGGTGTGGAAAAACCCCGGAATAGCATCCACAATCGATTCGATTTCCCGCGGCAGTGCCACTGACCTCGACTCCCCCAATTGAACGCGGCTCGGCTAGCTAATTTACCCTATAAATCGCCATCCCGATGGTCTAAATCGCTGCGGCAAACAAACCCGACATGCGCGAAACGGCCGCATTGAACCTTTTTCCGGCATTCGCAAACTAACCGTCAAACCCAATCACTGCTACCCTCTCGTCATCATGCTCATAAAATTCGATAGCGAAGTCGGTGGTTTCTCGATGGCCGGCGATATTGCCGTGCAACTCCTCAAGGCCATGGGCCACAGCGGCACGGTGCCGAGCGCGATCCTGCCCGGCGACATCCCCGGCGCGCTGGCGCGACTCAAGGCCGCCGTGGATACCAGTCCCAGGACCGCAACCGAATCGTCGAGCAGCGAAGACAAGGACCAGAAAGAAGATCGAATTTCAATGCGGCAGCGCGCCTTTCCGCTCATCGATCTGCTGACGCGCGCCGCCGCGAAAGGCGCGGAAGTGATGTGGAAGTAGGCGCGCCGTGATTGGTGATTGGTGATTGGGATTGGTGATTGGTGATTGGTGATTGGTGACAAGGCTAGGGTCGGGTGGCTTTAGTTTCGTCCGGTTGCGGATGTTTTTGCCTTTACCAGTCACCAGTCACTGCCCTTAAGTTACTGTCATCCCTCTGAATCCCTGCAACACACAGAGAACGCCGCAGAGACCGAGCACTGCAAAAGTGAGCCCCGCGCCCCAGGTGCGACCGAACCTGAACCGGTCCGTAAAACTCAGTGCGTAGCCATGCAGGAATCGCGAAACCAGCAAGACGAACCCGAGCGCATGCAGGATATAGATCGAGGTATGGCCGACTTCGAGAAAACCCATCATCAGCAGGATCAGCGGCACGTACTCCGCGAAATTGGCGTGGCCGCGGATCAGCCGCAACATCTTTGGATCGCCACCGTCGCCGAGCGGGATGCCGCGTTGGCGGAACTGGATGACGCGCCAGCTCAGGACAAGAAAAAACAGCGCCAGCAATCCGGCATACAGCGGAGTTACGACCATGGCATTTCCTCCGATCGGCAGACCATCTGCGCGGCATTGTCGCCGAAGCTGCGGGATTTGTGTTGAAGAACGTGACGACCGTCCTTACGAGGAACGTAAGGACAGGTCCGAGGTACGAGGAGCGAGGACCGAGTGGAATTAGAGCACTTTGCCTCGGGCACCGGCATCTGATTCTTTCGCTACAATGCGTCGCTCTTCATTCCTGAATCCATCGAGGTTCCCCATGTCTTCCACCAAAACGGCCAGTGGCCTGGTCATCGAAGAACTCGTCGTCGGCGAGGGCGACACCGCCGCAGCCGGCCAACGCGTGACGGTGCACTACACCGGCTGGCTCACCGACGGCAGCAAGTTCGACTCCAGCAAAGACCGCAACGATCCCTTTGCATTCGGGCTCGGCCAGGGCCAGGTTATTCGCGGATGGGATGAAGGCGTGCAGGGCTTGAAGGTCGGTGGCCGGCGCAAGCTCACCATTCCCTCCGATCTCGGTTACGGCACCCGCGGCGCCGGCGGCGTCATCCCGCCGAATGCAACACTGGTCTTCGAAGTGGAATTGCTGGCGGTCCGTTAGGCGTTACCTTGCCTCGTCCCGCGCCTGAACCACCCGATTTCCGGATCATCCGCACCAATGGCGTAAACCTACGTTGCGTGGTCGACGGCGAAGGGCCGCTGGTGCTGATGATCCACGGCTGGCCGGAATCCTGGTATTCGTGGCGCCATCAGATCGAACCGGTGCGGGATGCGGGATATCGCGTCGTCGTGCCCGATGTGCGCGGTTACGGCGGAAGCGACAAGCCGGGCCCGGTCGAGGCTTACGACATGGAAAGCCTGATCGGCGACGTGCTTGGCCTCATCGATCACTTCGGCGAAAAGCAGGCCATCCTGTTCGGCCACGACTGGGGTGCGCCGATCGTCTGGAATACCACGGCGCTGCATCCCGACCGGATTCGCGCAGTCGCGGCGCTGAGCGTGCCTTATTCGCCGCGAGGCCGGATCTCGTCGATCGCCCTATGGCGGGAAATCTACGCCGGCCGTTTTTTCTACCAGGTCTATTTCCAGCAACCCGGCGTCGCCGAAGCCGAATTCGAAGCCGATATCCGCAAGGCGCTGCGCACGATTTATTTCTGCGGCTCGGGCGATGCGCCGAGGGGCATGTTCCGTACCGACAAATCGCCCGATGCGGGAATGCTCGAAGGTCTGACGGATCCCGCCGTGCTGCCGGACTGGCTGACCGAACGCGATCTGGACTACTTCGTCTCGCAATTCGAAACGAGCGGATTCCGCGGGCCGCTCAACCGTTACCGCAACCAGCAGCGCGATTGGGAAAGGCTCACCGCGCTCAGCGGCGCGCGCATCACGCGGCCGGCGTGCTTCATCGGCGGCAAACGCGACGGCGTGCTGAAGTTCGTGCCGAACGTCGACCTCGTCGAAAATATGAAGCGTTGGGTGGACGACCTGCGCGTGTGCGAGCTCATCGACGGCGCCGGCCACTGGATCCAGCAGGAAAGGCCGGCCGAAGTCACCGACCTTCTGCAAAAATTTCTCGCAACCCTCGATTCCTGATCCGACATCGCATCATAGCGGGCGCACCCGGCACCGGGCGGAGTCGTCCCGGCAGATGGCACCTTGCCCGGCATTCGGGGAACACAACGCGCGGACGCGGCCGTGTTCACGCCTTAGCGGCGGAGGCGGATCAGGCCGGCACCGCCGGGCGGCAGTCGTCCTGCCTCCGTCCGCGCCCCCCGCTACCCAGTTGGGCGCGCACGCGCTGCCTGACCAGGTCGACGTTCTGGCGGAACGCGTAGAGGTTGTCGGTGTAGGCCAGCGGCGTGTTGATGCGGTTGACAGCGCGCTCGATCTGATCGAGTCGCGTGAGCAGTTCCGTCAATTTTTCCGGTGTGGAATTGTCATCCAGTTCCAGTTCCAGCTCCACTTCCTTGAGTTTTGCGTACCAGCGGTAGATGCGCGAACGCACGCGCCAGCGATAGACCGCCGGAGCGATGCGCCCCAGCGGTAACAGCAGGGCCAGCACCGGTAGCAAAGTGATCCACAACCGGTCCACCAGCACCGCTGCCCAGTAAGGCAGGTAACGCTGCAGGAACGGCGGGCCCGATTTGTAATAACGCTTCGCCTCGGCGCTGAGCGGAAATTCCGAATTCAGCGGCGCAGGAAAGTCGCCCGCCTTGTGCAGCAGACCGGCACCGCCGTGGATTTCGCTGCCGGCACGCATGAGCAGGTAGGCGAGTGCAGGATGCAGACCATCGACGGCCAGCAGGTTGGCGGTGGGCGAGATCAGCGTGACGTCGCGCGCCGGCACGTTTTTCACGAAGTCGAATACGCCTTGTGGCAACGTCAGTCTGGTCAGCGCGGGAAAGCGCCGCGTATACGCTTCCGCGCGATCGAGATTCAGCAACCGGATGCCGGGTGCCGATACCAGTTGCTCGACCAGCGGGGACTCCGGCGGCTCGACCATGAACACGGCATCGATCCTGCCCTGCAGGAGCATCTCGCTTGCCCGTTGTCCGTTCTCGGGCAGAAGCAGGGTGGGCGGCATAACGGTGGCATTGACTGCCAGCAACTGCAGCGCGAGTGCGCGCGTGCCGCTTTCTTCCGGGCCGATCGCGAGCTTCTTGCCGTGCAGCCCGCCGAAGTCGTGGATTTCCGGCCCGCGATAAAAAACCCACAGCGGTTCGTAGTAGAGGCTGCCAAGCGAAACCAGCTCGGGCGCATTCGTAGCGAAAGCCGAACCGCCCTGCAGAAAGCCCACCTCGACTGCGGACTTTTCATCCAGCAGACGGCTGACGTTTTCCTGCGATCCGGCCGAGGGGAGAAGTTCGAGCTTGACCCCGTCTCGGGCCAGTATCTCTTGGTAGCGCTGCGCGAACATGTGATAGCCGCTATCGATCGCACCGGTCGAGATCACGATCGTGTCGGGCGGCGCGGGCTCGACAAAGCGGAAAGCGAAGACGAATATCGCCAGCGCCAGCAGGACGACCGGGACGATCGTCAGCAAGAGGTCACGCCGGCTGAGATCTTTGAACTTGCGTTTGATCATCGAAGGTTAAATGTCGTCACGGCGTCACGCCGTCACGTTCTTATTTCGGATTCGCCAGCGTGTAGTTCCTCGGCGGCGAGAACACCGAGTCGTGCACCGGCTCCACCTTGTGCGACTTCACTTCGGACGTGAAGGAAAAAATCGGCTTGTCGGCGATGTCCTTCATCGTTTCGTCAGCCTTCTTCTTCGCGAAGAAATCGGTCACACTGGACAGAAGATCGCCTTTGCTCGCGGGCGTCGACGATTTGTCGGAACTGCTGTCGGATTGCGAACCCGCGCAGGCATCGCCCTTCAGGTTCCACGCCAGTTGCGTCAGGATCGGATAGCCCTTGATCTTCTCAAGCTCCTTCCCCGCTTTCAGGAACGCAGACCTGTCCGCGGGCGTGAGCAACTGCGAGATATAAGTGTTGATGACCTTCGCCGCTTCTTCGGGCACAACCTGGGTCTTGCGCCCGTCGGTGGCGATGCTGACCAGGTTGTTTGCCAGGTTCTTCGCGTAGGCCTGCTCCACGGCCAACGCTTCCTTGAGTTGCGGCGTCGTCGGCGTGGTCCACAGGTCCACGCTGAGCGTGCTGACCGTTTTGCGCGCGGTCGGATCCTGCATGGTGACGATCCACGCAGCCTGATACTGCTCGGTGTCGAAGCTGTTGATGCTTTTCTTCTGCCCGGTCTGCTTGACCGTGAAAGTCGCACTCGCGATCTTCATCTTGCAATCAGCCTCGCGCGGCTTTTCCGCCTTCTTCTCCTCCGGTTCCTTTTTGGCCGGCTTCTCCGCCACGCCGCTGCCGCAGCCTTTCAGCGGGCATTCGATGTAAGTCTTTTCCTTGGCATCGAGCGTATAAACGAGCTTTTTGTCCAGCCGTTCGATGCGCGAGCTGGCATTGGTACCGATCAGGAAGCGCGTGACCGTCCCCGTGCCCTTGATGTTTGAATCGCCCCGGTGCATGTCCGCGCGGGTATAGGTCTTCGTCGTGCCTTCGAACGGAAAAAAGCCCTTGAGCCCATCGCTGACCAGATGGGTTTCCATCACGGCAGTGGCATTCGCCGGCGTCGTATCCGGCTCCTCCTTCAATTTCTCCAGGGTGGAACAACCCGCGACGAGCGACATCAGCGCGACGGCGTTGCCTAAGCTGCGAATCATGAATTCCCTTTCTGCAAAATGACTGCCTGCCGCGAGTGTAGCCGGTTACCGCCTTACTTTCCCCAGACTTCGTCGATCCGTGCGTCGCGACCGCAACTTGTCCGATAGAATTTATAACGGATCGGATTCTTCCTGTAATAGTCCTGGTGGTATTCCTCGGCGGGATAGAACATGCCGGCCGGCGCAATCTCGGTGTAGAGGTGTGAAAGACGACCGCTCTTTTCGAGTGCCGCCTTGCTGGCTTGCGCCGCGTTACGTTGCGCATCGTCCCGATAGAAAATCGCGGTGCGATACTGATTGCCGATATCGCAGAACTGCCGATCTTTCACCGTCGGATCGACGTGATGCCAGAAATAGTCCAGCAGCTTTTCGTAGGTGACCTTGGCGGGATCGTAGGTTACGCGTACCGCCTCGGCGTGGCCCGTGCCGCCGGCGCTCACCTGTTCGTAAGTCGGGTTCTGCAGTTTGCCGCCGGCGTAGCCCGATTCGGTGGCGATCACGCCGGGCACTTTGTCGAAGTCCGCCTCCACGCACCAGAAACATCCGCCCGCAAAGATAGCCGTGACCGCTTGTCCCGGGGGCGTGGACTCCGCAGCGATGCTACTGGAGGCAAGCAGGAAGATGGCGAAAACACGCGCGAATCCGGAATAAATTTTCATGTGTGCGTTACCAGGTCAACAAACCTTCGATTGAGGTATTCCCTCACCCCTCGTCCACTTCCTCCACCAACCCCTCCAATCGTTCAATCAGGCGTTCGATGATCCATTCCGGTTCCTGAGCCCACAGGTTCTCGACCGCAGAGTGATCCTCCGAAGCCGCATCGATTTCGGTCACCGTGACGTCTTCATCCTCCTGCAGCAGTTGACTCGCCGCCGCCATGATCCGCGGGAAATGAATGGCGACCGCGTCGCCGGCACTGGCCCCCGCTTCCGTTTCGGCCTTGACGAGGGTCGCGACGTGTTCGAGCACGGGTCCCGCACCCGCCATCTTGAGAGCATCGGGATCGCTGGCGGCGAGATGCTCCAGCAGATCGAGGAGCTCGCGCTCGTGCACGAAGATCGCGCCGGCGACGAATTCCGAATAGGTCAGGTCGATCGACGCGACCAGGTGATCGCATTCGCCCGCCAGCAATTCGCAGATCGGGCAGTGTCCGCCCGCGGGACCTTCGTCATCCTCATCTTCATCCTCCGGCTGGTCTTCGGGAAGATCGTCTTCGGGATTCTTTGGCGTGGGCATGATCAGGTCTCCATCAGGCACCGCATGTCGATTATCCGGGCAATCCAAAACCGGCGGGTTTCAAGCCCTCGCATTGACCCGGCGCTTTAACCTCAGTCGTGTTTTCAAGAGCTCTTCCTTCCGCTGCCTCGTCATCTGCTTGATCTCGTACTCGCGCCTGGCTGCCGCGGAGCGCGTCTCCACGGCCTCCTCGTAAACCATTGCCACCGGCCGCCGGGCGCGGGTGTAGTTGGCAGCCAGCAGATTGTTCGAATTGTGTTCCTCGACGCGCCGCGCGACATCTTTGGCGATGCCGGTGTACAAGGTGTCGTCCGCGCAGCGGACAATGTAAACAAACCACATTTTTGAGGGGCTAGGGGAAAAACAGGGACTGCGGAATTTACAGAAATTAAGATTGAAATTGCAAAGCACTTTTTACTAACCCCCTAGCCCCCAGCCCCTGCATTTCCCCTAGCCCCTAGTTCTTCGACCAGCCGCCTCAGTTCCGCTACTTCGTTCCGCAAACCGGCGACCTCGGCTTGAAGCGCGGTGAGGCTTGCACCGCCCGTGGACTCGGAGTGCGGTGCGGGGGATTCGGCCGCGGCGGCATCGACCGCGCCGTTGAGCAAATGCATCCACCGATGTTCGCGCGACCCGGGCTGCTTCGCCAGCTTGATGACCAGCGCGCCGCCCGGACGCCCGGTCATTTCGCTCAGATAAGCATCCACGCTGGACAGATCGGCGAAGCGGTACAGGCGCTCGCATGCGATCCGCAGCTCACCCGCCGTTTGCGCGCCGCGCAACATCAGCGTCGCGATGAGCGCGGTCGTACCGGCGTCCGACCCGAGGACCTGGGGGAGATTGTGGGAATAACGCACCACCCGTCGCGAAGCGCCCCAGCTATGGGTCACCAGCTTGCGTTCCTTGAGTTCGTCGAGCGCGCCCTGCGCTTCCTCTTCGGTGACATTCATCACCGGATCGCGGCTGGTCTTCTGGTTGCAGCCGGCGACCAGGGCATTGAGCGACAGCGGGTAGTAGTCGGGCGTGGTGAGTTGCTTTTCCACCAGGACACCGAGTACGCGAGTTTCCAGCGGAGATAGCAATGGCAAGGCAGAGGTAGTCATGAATCCGGGATTGGCAGGTGACGGCGTGATTCTACAGGCACTGGGCGCGTATACCGAGCGCCAGGGGCTAGGGGCTAGGGAAAAATTAAAAAGCAAATCGGTTAGTTCGCAGTAGATGCACTGGTTCCTAAACCCTAGCCCCTGCTTCATCCCTAGCCCCTGCTTTCCCGTATCATTCGAACAACTCACGGACTCAAAGATAACGCTCGTGCTACGCCGCCGCTTCCTCCAGTTCCTGGCTGCCGCCACATCATTCCCCTGTCTTGCGATCGCGGCCTCGTTGCCGAAGCCCGCGGCAGTGCCGGGCGGAGTCGCAGTCGTGAAACTCGGACCCGACCCGACACCGCCGATCGCGCGTTTCAATGGCAACAGAGTATTGGTCGCGGGCGACGAAAGCGAATGGCTCGCAGTCGTGGGCATTCCACTCGAAGCCAAGGCCGGCAGCAAGCTGCCACTCGTCATCGAGCGTGCCGGTCGCGAACCGTCGACCCTCGGGTTCGCCATCGGTCCGAAGCAGTACGCAATACAACGTCTGACGGTCAAACCGGGTCAGGTCGAACTTTCGCCGGAGGATCTGGCCCGCTATGAGATCGAGCGCGCGCATCTTTCCGAGATGCGTAAAACCTTTACCGATTCGGCGCCGGAATCCTTGACGCTAATGCAGCCCTGCGAAGGACCGCGCTCCAATACGTTCGGACAGCGGCGCTTCTTCAACGGGCAGTCGCGCAATCCTCACAACGGCATGGACATCCCCGCCCCGGATGGAGCGCCGGTCATCGCCGCGGGCGAAGCCAGGACGATCGACGTTGGCGACTATTTTTTTTCCGGAAACACCGTGATCCTCGACCACGGCCGGGGTTTTCTGACGCTGTACGCGCATCTCAGTGCAGTCGAAGTGGCACCGGGGGATCGGGTTGCGACTGGCGCACGGATCGGCAAGGTCGGCGCGACCGGTCGCGTCACCGGGCCGCATCTGCATTTCAGTGTTTACCTGAACTCCGTGCCGGTCGATCCGGGACTTTTCCTCACGGAAAAGTAGGGGCTTGGGATTAGGGGCTAGGGATTGAAGGCGCTTTGCATTTTCAATCTCTAAGCCCTAGCCCCTGCTTCTCCCCCTAGCCCCTAGTCCCTCATTCAGGCCGCCTCGACCGTCTCCGCCGCACGAACCCGCTTGGTTTCCGTCATTCTTCTGCGCCCCCAGCCGCCGCGCCCGATCGGCTCGATACCTTGCGCCGAGAGCGCCTGGCGCAAATCCTCGAGCACCGCTTCGCGCCGGCGCCGCAGTGCCGCCGCAAAGCAGCGCCAGAACACCCAACCCACCCGCTCGAGCGATCGCTGCCGGCGCATGTCCTCGATCCACTGCTGCGGCCCGTGGTACTTGTCGCCATCGCACTCGACCGCAAGGCGCGCATCGTCGCGTCCTTCCACCACAAGATCGACGCGATAGGCCCCGACAGCCACTTGCGGCGTCACCTGGTAACCCTCCCCGTTCAGCCAGTCGAACAATTCTCGCTCGAGCGGGGACTCGCAGACTTCGCGCAAATCCGTCACGCGCACCGGCTCCTCGCTGAACGGCCGCGCGAAGTGAGTGATCAAACTGCGGCGCAGCCGGTCGGACTCCGAAAGATGATGCAACTCGACCGAGCGCACCAGGATCATCCGGTCTCTCGCCCGCGAGGCCGCGACATTGAACCGCTGCGCAAACGTATCCCGGGAAAGCGGTGCACCGACCTCGTTCGGCGCGGAGACCATCGACAGGTACATGATGTCGCGCTCGCGGCCCTGGAACAGCCGGGCGTCGCCACAGGTGACGGCGTGCCGGCGCATCACATCAGGTCCCAGTTCTTCCGTCAGCCGGTCCCAAATCCGCACTGCCTGTTCTTCGCCCAGCAGGGAAACCACGCCGACCGAACGCTGACGCATCTTCGGATCGGCGGCCAGCGCTTTTATTTCGCCTACGATGAATTCGACTTCCGCGCGATTGACGCCGTTGTCGCGCCGGGCATCGCCGATCAGGTAGTCCAGCAGCGGGGGATCGAGGCGCTCCGAACTCCGGGCGAGCCGGAGCGGACGCAACTCGTGGGCGTAGAACTCCCGCTTTGAGTACTCGATGATCGGTGCCACGCAACGGAAATGCTCCTTCAGCATCACGCCGCTGCGCGCGAACACCACCTTCGCCAGATCGTAGATCGAACGATCCGGCGACATTTGCGCGCGGTAGAGCGGCACCTGCTCCGGGAGATAGCGCTGCATCAGCGCCTTGACTCTTTCCTCTTCGAGGCCGATCGCCTGCGGCGACACCTGCCGATCGTCGCCGACGATCAGGAGCTTGCGCGCGCGCAACAGCACCGGCAGCGCGGAAAGATCGGACTGGGACGCTTCGTCGATGACGACCAGGTCGAAGCAGCCGAGTTGCGCCGGCAGCGATTCGGAGACGCGATGGTGCGGCATGATCCAGCACGGCACCGCGCGGTGCGCTTCCGCGGCCGCGAATCGCGCATCGCGACGGTAGCGGAACGCGCGCTTGCCGGTGCCTTTGCCGATGCGCTGGATGGCGTTCAGATAGGCTTGCAGCGCCGCACGCACGCCGGGGGTGGCGTTCTCCGCGAGCTTCAGCCAGGTGCGCTTGACGACCAGGTCGTCGTAGGCACGCGCGAGATCGTGTTCGATGCCGGCTCGCGCGGCGGAGAGCTTCTTGAACTCCTCCTGTGCATCGATCGCCTGCAGATGGGTGGCGAGACGGCGCAGCCGCCAGTCGCGCAGCAGCGTCTCGGGCAGCGCCTTGTCTTCGTCGCCCTCAGCCGCCTGCCTCAGCCCCCGCGCCAGTTTTGGTGCACCGGATTCGGCGATCCTTGCGGTGATCTCGTTGACGATTCCCAGCGGCACGGCAAGCACATGCAGGCGCGCCAGCTCCGTCATGAGCACGCCCCATTGCGCGAGCAGCACGGATTCGTCGAGTGCCGGATTGCCGAGCGCGCGTGCCAGAAAATCGCGCAGGTCGTCGACGATCTTGCCGCGCTTTCCTTCCAGTGCGCGATGCAGTCCCTCCAGTACACCGGAGATCTGTCCTAGTTGATGCTTGTTCAAATGATGGGAAAGCGCGTGCTCCACTTCGGCAAGCGCCTCCGCGTCGAGTCCGGCAAAGGCCGCGCGCGGCCACGCCGGGAACAGATCCATCGCTTCGTGGGAAAGCTCGAACTCCTCTCTCGCGAGCAATTTGACCTTGGCGTACATGGCGATCTGGGAATCCGCGGACAGACGCCCTTTCGCGTCGATCGAGAGAACGGATTGAAATCCGAGTTCCGGGGCAAGCGCATTCCAGCGCGCAGTGAGCGCGCGTCTTTTTTTCTGCGATGCGAGATGATCAAGGACGCTCTGCCAGTCGCCCGCCTCCGTCGGTGGTGCGCCGCTGACCCGCACCAGGTCGAGCAGTTTCCCGGCCTCCGGCTTGCCGAACAGGGACGAGAATCCGAAGGCGCGGCGGCCCTCGGCCAGGTTGGTGACCGCCTGCAAGAATCCGGCATCGGTTTCCGCCACTTCGGGCAGGATGACCGGCCGCGCCAGCGACTTCATGCGTTGCGTGGCCGCCTGCTCGATCTCGAACGCGAGCGCATCCAGTACTTCGAACGCCTCCTCAGGCTCGCCGCGCTTCATGCGTTCGACGACTTCGTCCGGCCATGGCAGGCGTAGCGCGGCGATGTCGCCGCGCAGCGCCTTGACCCGCGCGATGTGTTCGCCCAGCGCCCGTGCCTGGGTGATCGCTTCGGTGCCGGAGCCCGCCAGCGCCGGCAGTTCGCTGGCTCGCGCTTGCGCGATGAGCCGTGTGAAACGCTGCAGTTCGTCATGCGCCTTCACCAACTGCAATGTGTCGGGAAAGTCGGCGGGCACCGGAATCACGTTGCCGGCGTAGTCGATCTCGCGCCCGAGCTGCCTGCGCGCTTCACGCAAACGTGCAATGTCGTCGCCGGTGAAGTGTGGCGCATACTGCGGCCCGACCCCGAGCGCATCCGGAATCCACTCGAACTGTCCCGCTTTTTGCACCACTTCGGCGGCGGCATCCTGCGGGTCGATGCTCTCGCCTCCCAGTTCGATGCGCGAGAGATTGAGTTTCGCCCAGCGCCCCAGGTCGGTATCGATGCGCTTCAGACGGCCATGGAACGCATCGATGGTCTCCTCCAGCCGCGCAATTTCGCGGCCGAGCGCGAGAACATCGAGGCTCTGCACTTCGGTGGCGATTTTCTGGATCGAATGCTCGAATGGGTTCACCCCGTCCTGCTCGGCGGCGAGCAGCGAGATCGCCAGCGGCCGGATGGCTTCGGGAAGTTGGTCCCGCAGCACCGAGAGCGCCGGATCGCGCATCGAGGTAACCAGCACGCGGCGGCCGTTGGCCAGCCAGTGACAAATGATGTTGGCGATGGTGTGGGTCTTGCCCGTGCCCGGCGGCCCCTGCACCACCACGCCGTCGGAAGTCTCGAGCAACTGGACGATGCGAGCCTGCTCATCGTTGAAGGGCTTCGGAAAAAACAGATCCCTTGCATCCGCGGATTCGGATGCGGCGCTCTCGTGGTACACCGCGCTCACGCCGCGATACGCCGGCAGCCGAAGCGGTGCATTTTCGGTCGCGGGTTCGGTCACCAGCGCGGCGACCGCCTCGGGAAGCTGGGCGTCTTCGTCGAGCCCGTTCAGCACCTCGCGGAAACGCTCCAGGTCCTGCATCGTCACATTGGTGCTGCGCGGCCGGGCAAACAATACCCACGCAGCGGTGATCTTCAGCTCTTCGTCGGCATTTGCCGCGATCGGGGCGAGCGAATTCGACGATTCGGCTGCGGCCGCGCTTGCACCGAGGCAACGCCTGGCGATGTCGAGCAGCGGTTCGTAGGTCGAGGGTTCGAACGGCGACAGCGGTTCAGCCGCGCTCGCCAGAAAATCCTCGGCTGCTTTCTCCGCTTCCGCCGTGGCGGGTCCTTCGGCCTGCGCGAAAAGTTCGAGTTCCAGCCGCGGGTCGAGGTCGCGCGGGCGCACTTCGGCCGCCTGCGACCCGGCATCGAAGCTCAGGTCGACCAGGCGCGTCACCAGCGGGTAGGCGAACGCCGTACCCGATTTCCTGGCGACACCGAGGCCCATGCCCCAAACCAGTTCGAGTTGGCCCTCGATCAGGGCACCGGCGAGCTCCTGCTGCAACGTAAAGAGTTTGACGTAGAGATTGGAGAGCCGCCGACGCTTGCGCTCGGCTTCGGCCCAGCGTGTCCAGACGGTTTCGAGATAGCGGGCGTGCTGAGCCACGACTTCCGCACGAAACCCGTAATCCGCAAACCGCACGCGCGAGTGCGGGTCCACGGTGGGATCGGCCGCCTCGGCCAGGCTTGCGGCCGGCTTGCCGGCGTCCCGATGCGTACCGGCGGCGATGAGCGCGGCGCCCTCGATCTCGGTGGCAAGTTGTGGAGCGACCAGCATCGCCGCGCCCACGTTGAGCCAAGGCGCCAGCCAGGGACTGTCGGCTTGCGGGGGAACTTCCGGTCCCGGGGGATGAGGGACCGACAGCCAGATTTCGTCGTCGCCGTCCGCGCCGCCGTCATTCAGCCGAATACCTTCGATGGCGCCGGCCTGGTGGTCGGAAAGCAGGAAACTCCCGTGATCGGCAACATTCGACACCACCCGGCTGCGCGTGCGCATCGATTGTTGTGCATAGTCGACGAGCGCAACAAGGCGCCTCTGCTGGAGGGTCACGGCCGTTGGAACGGTTCTTGTCGTTATGACTCTGTAGTTCTGCGTGTGCCGCTATCGTACCTGCATCCTGATCGGCAATCGAGTGATTCGCCGCTCCGGCGCCGGCACCGAATGACAAGCGCTTGTAAAAAACGACAAGAGATTTCGAGGCCAGAAGGACTTACACGCGAGGACTAAAGAACAACGTGATGCGTGACACATTGACACGTAGGGACGAGGCTCGAACCTCGTCCCTTACTTTTACGCCGCTTTCTTGCCGGTCGGCGCAAAAAGCTGCGCCACTTCCAAACCCATCGCGCAGCGCACGGCGTCCTCGACATTCTCCAGCCATACGAATTCGAGCTTCTCGCGCGCGGCCGCGGGCACGTCCTCGAGATCTTTCTCGTTGCGCTTCGGCAGCATCACGGTCTTGATGCCGGCGCGCAATGCGGCGAGCACCTTTTCCTTCACGCCGCCGATCGGCAGCACCAGCCCGCGCAGCGAGATCTCGCCCGTCATCGCCACATCGGCGCGTACCGGCTTGCCGGCCAGCAGCGACGCCAGCGCCAGGAACATCGCCACGCCGGCGCTCGGACCGTCCTTCGGCGTCGCCCCCGCGGGCACATGCACATGCAGGTCGGTCTTGTCGAGGGATTCGCCGATGTACATCTTGGCCAGGGTCAGCGCCGCCTGCGCCGACTCCTTCATCACGTCGCCAAGTTGCCCGGTGAGGATGAGCTTTCCGGAACCCGGCACCCGCGTCGCCTCGATGAACAGGATGTCGCCGCCCACCGGCGTCCAGGCCAGTCCGGTCGCCACGCCCGGCATCGCGGTGCGTTGCGCGAGTTCATTTTCGAACCGGGGCGCGCCGAGAATGGTATGCAGGTCCACTGTATCCAGCGTCACGGAGTCAGCCTGCCCTGCGGCGACCTTCATCGCCGCGGAGCGCAGCACCGAGCCGAGCTCGCGCTCGAGGTTGCGTACCCCGGCCTCGCGGGTGTAGTCGCCGATGATCGCGCGGATGGCCGCATCTGTTACCGTGGCCTGCTCCGGCTTCAAGCCGTTGGCCTCGAGCTGGCGCTTCACCAGATAACGCCGGGCGATCTCGAGCTTTTCTTCCTCGGTATAGCCCGGAAGCTGGATCACTTCCATGCGATCGCGCAACGGCCCGGGAATCGTGTCGAGCACGTTCGCCGTGGCGATGAACATCTCCTTCGACAAGTCGAAGTCCACACCGAGGTAGTTGTCGCGGAACTTGGCGTTCTGTTCGGGATCGAGCACTTCCAGCAACGCGCTCGACGGATCGCCGTGGAATCCTCCCGCGCCAAGCTTGTCGATTTCGTCGAGCATCAGCACGCCGGTGCGCGATTCCGCGCGCCGGATCGCCTGGATGATGTTGCCCGGCAATGCGCCGATGTAGGTGCGCCGGTGGCCGCGGATCTCCGCCTCGTCATGGGTGCCGCCCAGCGAGACACGCTGGAACTTGCGCCCGGTGGCGCGCGCGATCGACTGCCCGAGCGAGGTCTTGCCCACGCCCGGCGGGCCGACGAAACACAGGATCGGGCTTTTTCCCTCCGGATTGAGCTTCCTCACCGCGAGGTACTCGAGGATGCGGCGCTTAACCTTCTCCAGACCATAGTGATCCTCGTCGAGCACCGTCCTCGCTTGCGCGATGTCGATCGGTTTCGTCCCGGTGACTTTCCAGGGGAGCTCGCTCAGCCACTCGAGATAGGTGCGCAGCATCGAACCCTCGGCGCTGCCTTCGCCCATGCGCTGCAGGCGCTTCAATTCCTTCCTTGCATGCTTGAGCGTCTCTTCGGGCATGCCGGCTTCGTCGATGGCCTTCTTCAGGTCCTCGATCTCCGCCGCGCCCTCCTCGTCCTCGCCGAGTTCCTTCTGGATCTGGCGCATCTGCTCGCGCAACACGTGCTCGCGCTGGCGCTCGTCGAACTCCTTGCGGGTCTTGTCGCCGATCTCCTTGGAAAGCTTCAGCACTTCGACGCGCTCGCTCAGCAGCGCCAGCACTTTATCCAGGCGGCCCTTCAATTCGAAGCTTTCGAGCACGGCCTGCTTTTCCTCGTTCTTCACGTCCAGCAGATTGGCGACCATGTCCGCGAGCAGCGCGGGCGAGGTCATCGCCTGCACCACGCCAGCGAGTTCGTCGGGCACGTTCGGCAGCAACTGGATGGCTTGGACCGCACGCTCCTTCAATTGCAGGAAGCGCGCCTCGATCTCCGCGCTGGATTCCTCCGGGGTTTCGACGATCGCCACGCGCGCCACCAGGAAGGGCCAGCCTTCGAGGAATTCGAGCACGCGGAAACGCGATTGCCCCTGCACGACCAGGTGATGGGCGCCCTCGTTGGTGAGATAGCGCACGACCTGGCCCGCCGTACCGACCCAGTGCAGGTCGTCCGGGGTCAGTTCGTTCTTCTCCGGATCACGCTGCAGCAGGAAACCGACGCGCTTCTCGGCACGTGCCGCTTCCTGGGCCGCGGCGACCGAGGACGCGCGGCCGATCGTGATCGGCGACATGACGCCGGGGAACAGCACGGCGTTACGCAGCGGAACGATGACCAGCGCGTCTTCCGGCAACGGCTTCAACGTCGTACTGCCGCGCGCGGGATTGGGCGCCTTTGCGGATTTGCCGGCTTCCTCTGGCGAAAGCATGTCCTGCATCGTGGACCAGTAATTCATGTCGACTCCTTCTTGCTGAAAGTGAGCGTGAGGCAACCGTCCTGCAATTTTTTGCCGGCGAGCGTAAGCGCCTGCGTGGGCAGGCCGATCCGGCGCTGGAAGCGCCCGTACGGAATCTCCAGCGCGTGGATGCGCGCCGGCTGGCCTTCCGAGGACTCGAGCGGGAAACCCCTGCGCGCGGAAATGGTGATGGCACCGGGCTCCAGTTCCACTACGACGGAATCGGCGGCCGCACCCGGCAGCGCCACGTGCACCCGGACCGCGTCCGCGGTTTCAAGGACGTCCACGGGCGGCTCCCAAGCGGGGGCCTTCGCCGCAGCGGGACGACAGAACTGGCGGTGCAGCCGGTCGGCTTGCTCCAGGAGCGACAGTGCTTCGCTCCACATCAGGCGGGAAAGGTCACGCGAAGTCATCAGGGGGTCTCCGTATGGACCCTAGATGGCGGCGGTCAGTCGGGATTCAAGCGGCGCAGCCGAGCCGGGGAGTTCGGCGCTTTTCGGGCACGGTCCCGAGCTACAACGTGTGGGCGCGATCAACGCGAAGGAAGGTTATTCGCGCGCCGGTGACCGAATGCCCTTGTGCACCATGTGGGTTAGCCAATGTCGGACTGAATCGCGGTGTGTTTCCAGCAAAAGGCTGACCGCAAAGACGCTGAGGAACCCTAGAATCTCACCACGACAGCTTCAGCCGTAAGTGTTTCACCTTAAGGCACGAAGACACGTAGAGAAACGACTCGTCATTTGGCCAACTGCGTCTATCCGATCAAGTCCAACTCTCTACATCTGAAACCCGGTTGGCCCGGCGCTGCCCGTGGTTACGCGCCGCGATTTCCGACCAGAGCGAGAAACTCCTCGCGCGTCGCGGCGGAATCGCGGAAGCTTCCGACCACGGACGAAGTGATCATCTCCGAGTTCTGTTTCTCCACGCCCCGCATCATCATGCACAGGTGCTTCGCTTCGATCATCACGCCGACGCCTTGCGCGCCGATCGAATCCATCACCACCTGCGAAATCTGTTCGGTGAGACGTTCCTGAATCTGCAGGCGTCGCGCATACAGGTCGACCAGCCGCGCCAGCTTGCTGAGACCAAAGACCTTGCCGTTGGGAATGTAGCCGATATGGCAACGACCGAAGAACGGAAGCATGTGGTGCTCGCACAGACTGTAGACCTCGATGTTCTTCACGATGACCATGCTGTTGGTCTTCTGCGTGAAGATCGCGCCATTGATGACCGTTACGGGATTGGTGCGGCTGCCCGACGTCAGGAATTCCAGCGCGGCGGCAACGCGATGCGGCGTCTTGAGCAAGCCCTCTCGTTCGGGATCCTCGCCGATTTCGATCAACAGCTCGCGGACCAGACTCTCGATTTTCTTGGTATTCATCGCCATGGCCGGCATCCTTTCGCGATCGCTTCATTGGATCGGGGATAGTAACAGTGAATAATAAACGGTGAACGGTGAACGTGGGAAACCGGTTTGTCTTCTAGGTTCTTACTCAGCCCTGTCTTTCCTCTCTTTCCTTTTACCGTTCACTGTTCACCGTTCACTGCTCACTGTTCTTCATTCAGTTCGTGTCACTGCTGCCATGGCAACTCTTGTACTTCTTCCCGCTGCCGCAGGGGCAAGGGTCGTTGCGCCCCACCTTCGGGCCGTCCCGCCGGATCGGCGCGTGGGAGATGCGCTTGTCGAGCCAGTAGGAATACATCGCCATCACCGAATCCCCCATGGAGTCGGCCGCTTCGCGTCGCATGTCGCGCTCTTCTTCCAAGCTCGGTACCGCATCCCCCGCCTCCTCGGCGGCCTCCCGCATCCGGCCCGAGAGGAGCACGAACGGGAACAGCAGTTCTTCCACTTCGTCCGGGTCTCCGTGTTCGTACCAGTCCGCTTCCGACAGCACCACCCCTTCGAGATAACCCTCGCACCAGATAGCGAGGTCGTCCTCGCCCTCCTCATCGGGAAAGACGTACAACGTGATGCCCCGGCCGTCGTCCAGTTCCAGCACGGTCTGGCCGTAGAAGCGCATCACCAGATCGAGGATTTCGCGGGCCTGCTCCGCTGTCTCATAGTCAGGATTTTCCCCCAGCGCAACAGCCAGCCAACTGCTGGGTGGTATCAGGTCGGGAGCGCTGGCCACCGCGCAGAACAGTCCCTGCAGCATGTCGAGCGGCATGGCTTCTTCATGGAAGATGTCCGACATGAGCAACTGCTCGAGCTGATCGAGTTCGGCTGTGCTGAGCGGGCGGTCTGATTGGGTCATGGTTGGCATAAGCTGGAAAGACATCCGGAACGGTCCCATTTGAACACAGCAGGTCCCGGCCAAGGCTGTTTCTGGTGAATTCAAAAGCAAGGACCGGAGTGTTCGCAGGTCCATCATCTTCCATTATCCGGTCACGGACGCGCCATTGGCCCGTCGAACCCGACAGGAGCATTATCATGGGATTCATGAGGACGAACGAAGCACTGAATGCAGCATCGTTTTCCAGCGAAGAGGAGCGCTGGGCAGCCGTGGTATGCCGTGATCGCAGTGCCGATGGCGTTTTCTACTATTCGGTGCGGACCACCGGCGTGTATTGCCGGCCGTCCTGCGCGTCGCGGCCGGCGCTGCGCAAGAATGTCCGTTTCCACGCAAGCTGCGAAGAAGCGGAACAGGCGGGATTCCGGGCGTGCAAGCGCTGCCGGCCGAATGCGCCCGGGCTCGTCGAGCAACACGCGGCGGGCGTCGCAAGGGCCTGCCGGCTGATCGAAACGTCCGACGAGATGCCGAATCTCGACACGCTTGCCGAAACCGCGGGGATGAGCCGGTTCCATTTCCATCGCGTGTTCAAAAGCATCACCGGTGTGACGCCGAAGGCTTACGCGGCCGCGCGCCGCGCCCAGCGCGTGCGGGATGAATTACCCAAGCGCGGCACCGTGACGGAAGCGATCTACGACGCCGGGTTCAATTCCAACGGGCGCTTCTACGCCAAGTCTGCCGAAGTGCTCGGCATGACGCCCGCGAGTTTTCGTGCCGGCGGTGCGGGCGAATCGATCCGCTTCGCGGTAGGCGAATGTTCGCTGGGCTCGATCCTCGTCGCAGCCACCGACAAGGGCATCTGCGCAATCGCGCTCGGAGACGACCCGGACATTTTGTTGCATGACCTCCAGGACCGCTTCCCGAAAGCGCGTCTGGTCGGCGGTGACAGGGATTTCGAAAAATTCGTGGCCAGGGTCGTCGGCTTCGTCGAAGCGCCGGCGCTGGGGCTCGATCTGCCGCTCGATGTGCGCGGCACGGCTTTCCAGCAACGGGTGTGGCAATCCCTGCGCGAGATACCGGCGGGCTCGACAGCGAGCTATGCGCAAATCGCCGAACGCATCGGCGCGCCGAGAGCGATTCGCGCAGTCGCCCAGGCTTGTGCATCGAATGCGATTGCCGTCGCCATCCCCTGCCATCGCGTGATACGCAACGACGGCGGACTCTCCGGCTACCGCTGGGGCGTGGAGCGCAAGCGGGCGTTGCTCGATCGTGAAGCCCAGTCATGAGAGAAGCGATGTCATGCATGAGAGCAGCCACTCAGCGCCGGCTTTCGCTTTCGGAAGCTCCCATGGTTGCATCGATCGTGGCAGAGCGAATGGCGGCGGTCGACTGGCAGCGCGTGGCCGCGGGCCTGGATGCCGAGGGCCACGCGGTCATGCATTCGATGCTCTCGCCGGAAGAATGTGCGTCCCTGGCCGCGGGCTACGAAGTCGATGAGCAGTTCCGCAGCCGGGTCGTGATGGCTCGCCATGGCTACGGGCGTGGCGAATACAAATACTTCGCCTACCCGCTTCCCAAGTTGATCGCCAGCCTGCGCACTGCGCTGTATCCGCGCCTCTCCGGCATCGCCAACCGCTGGAACGAAACCATGAACATTGCCGTTCGCTACCCGGGCAATCATGCGGAGTTCCTGGACCGCTGTCATCGCGCCGGCCAGATCCGGCCGACGCCGCTCCTGCTGCAGTATGCAGAAGGCGATTACAACTGCCTGCATCAGGATCTGTACGGAGAGCACGTATTCCCGTTGCAGGTGGTCTTCCTGCTCTCGAAGCCGGAGCGGGATTTCACGGGCGGCGAATTCGTGCTCACGGAACAGCGGCCCCGCATGCAGTCGCGTGCCACGGTCGTGCCGCTGGATCAGGGAAGCGGCGTCGTCTTCGCGGTGAACAATCGACCCGTGCAAGGCACGCGCGGCAGCTATCGCGTCAAGCTCCGGCACGGCGTAAGCCGGATTCGCTCCGGCCATCGCCATGCGCTGGGCATCATCTTTCACGATGCCGCGTGACAGGCGGAGGGAGGAGAAGCGCCCACGGGGTACCGATCTAGAAGGGTACTCCTGGCTTCGCACGGGTATTCGATCATAAACGGTGAACGGCGGAAACCGGTTTGTCTTTCAAGTTCCTACTCAGTTCTGTCTTTCCTCTCTTTCCTTTCACTGTTCTCCGTTCGCTGTCTCTTTAGCGGCCGCCATCATTTCATTTCGCGTCTCCGGCGTTTCGAGGCTGATCCGCCCTAGCGTGCCGCTGCGATAGTCGTCGAGCAGGATCAGTGAAGCTTTTTCGAGGTCGGGTCTGCCGCCTTTGATCAGGCAGCCGCGGCGTTTGGCGACCGCTTCGACCAGGCCTGGGCCATCCATGCCGTCGAGTGCGAAGCCGTAGCGCGCGGTCAGCAGCTTCGGATAACGGGCGAGCAGGATGTCGCCGAGAAATGCGGCGACTTCTTCTTCCATGACTTCGTTGGTGCCGATCGCGTGGCTGGCCGCCAGCATGTAGCCGTCGCTCGGGTACTGGATCTTCGGCCACAGCAGCCCGGGTGTATCGGTGATCGTCATGCCCGTGCTCAGGTCGAAGCTTTGCTGCGACTTGGTCACCGCCGGTTCGTCGCCGACCGCCGCGACGCGGCGCTTCACCAGCGCGTTCATCAGCGTCGATTTGCCGACGTTGGGGATGCCCATGATCAGCATGCGCAGCGGCTTCGTATTGTCGCTGCGATGGGGCGCAATCGACTGACAGTAGCCGGTTACGCGCGCAACGTCGGACGGCTTCTTGCACGACAGCGCGACCGCCTTGATGCTCTTTTGCCGATTATAGAAATCGAGCCAGGCCCTGGTCGCCGCGGGATCGGCCAGGTCGGCCTTGTTGAGCAGCTTGAGGGCAGGACGCTGACGATGTTCGCGCAACGTCTTGATCATCGGGTTGCTGCTGGCCTCGGGCAGACGCGCATCGACGACTTCGATGACGACGTCGACCCACTCCATGGTCTCGGCTGCCTTCTTGCGCGCCAGGCTCATGTGGCCCGGGAACCATTGGATGGTCATAAGTACTCTTGGAGAAACAAGGGGAAAGATTAAAGGTTAAAGAGGAAAGGTGAAAGTAGGAAACCGGTTTCATCGATAGTAGCGCGGACTTGATTTGACAGGTCCGTGGAGTTTACGGCTCGTTTTGCGCCAGCATTTGTTCCCGACTGTCGTCGCTTTGGGCCAGGAGTGTGCGGTAGCTGCGCAGGTCTTCGTCGTCCATGGCTTGCATCCGGGGCTGTCCGTCCGCTGCAAGTGTCTTCACCGTCGGACCCAACACAATCGTGGTGCCGAGACCGGCATACACATAGCGATCGCCGAAGGCCTGTTGCAGAGCTGCAAAGGCCGCTTCTCCGGTGCAATGAACCGGCGCGACGAATTCAACTCGCCACTCGTCGCGCAGCGCGGTGGCGATGCGAACGATTTCGGTGTCCTTCGCAGGCAGTAGATGCGTACCACCAATGACAAGGTGAATCGGCTTGTTGATCGCTGCCTGGGCCGCCTCCACGATTTTTTCGATCGTGGGATGGCTGCATCCGACCACCAGGACGATGCCGTCGGGCGTATCGATCGCCAGAGAGATTTCCATCACGTCCAGATCTACGCCCCAACTCCCCTTCAACAGGATCAGATGAAATCCCGGAGCAATTTCGGTTGTCTTGGTCACCCACTCGAAGTTGCCTTGCGGCCAAGGGGTCCCAAAGCGCATCTTCTCCGGCACCTTTCCATCGAAGTACCGCATCTCAGGCGGCAGGGCATCATTGGACTTGAGGAACGTCCCCGGCAATTCCGCGCCGAAGACGCCAAAGTTCTCCTTGGGCGCGTAAAGCTTGACCTTCTGATTGACGCTCATCAGGTAATTCAGGCCGCTGGTATGGTCGCCGTGGCGATGGGTAATGACCGCGAAATCAAGTCGAGTGAGGTCGATACCTTTGGCCTTGACGTTATGCGCGAAAATATCGGCGTTGTTACCGGTGTCGACCAGGATTCGCTTGCCGCCGTATTCGATGAATGCCGCGAAACCCCAGTCCTTTTGCAAGTCGGAGGTCTTTCCGAAGGCATCGTAGAGAAGGGTGATTTGCGCCTTACCGGACCCTGAGGTCATCGCATTCTGCGGCGTGTGGGTGTCGGCGCACCCGGTGAGTACCAACACAGGGATCGCAACGATTGCGCCGAACCATGATCTGATTTGCATGTGGCTCTCCTCGTGATAGATGAGACATCTGGTTATCCGGCCGTAAGTCAGGCCCTTATAACACCCCGACGGGCAGGACAAACACAATGCCGGATTCCGAGGGATGATCGAGCGATGCGGAGCCAAAGCGCGGTAGCACTCGGCGCTGGCCGTGGTGGCGACGGGCCATTGGAAGGGACGGGCAAGCCGACACACGCGGTGTACGACGCAAGGCAAGCAATCTATTCGCTAAAATGCGGTCCCATGCAATGGGCAGCATACCGGCGTCTCGTCGCCATCGGATATTGCGTAAAGATGAAGAGAGAAGCGCATGAATAGACTTGAGAAAATCACCAAACGATTTCGCTGGCTACCGGCATTGTTTACGGTGGCCGTTCTGATGACCGGATGCGGCGGTGGTTCGGGTTCGTCTTCTGGAACGATGGGGGTCTCCCTGACCGATGCGCCGGCATGCGGTTTTGACGCGGTCAATGTGACCGTGCGCAAAGTACGCATACACCAAAGTTCCGTTGCGCCGGACTCCAGCGATGGCTGGACCGACATCACCCTCAACCCCGCCAGAAAAATCAATCTGCTCGATCTCAACAATGGCGTGCTCGAAAGCCTGGGCGAAACGCCGCTGACTGTTGGACATTACACCCAACTGCGTCTGGTGCTGGCGGCAAACACCGGACAGCCCATCGCGAACTCGATTGTCCTGTCTGGAACGACCACCGAGATCCCGCTGGCTACCCCCAGCGCAGTGCAGTCAGGAATCAAGCTGGTCAACTCGTTCGATGTGGCTTCAGGACAGCGGACGGATGTGGTGCTGGATTTCGATGCCTGCAAGTCGATCGTGACCCGCGGCAACGGCATGTATGCGCTGAAACCCGTGATCAAGGTCATTCCCACCTCACTGAACGGAATCAAGGGGTTTGTCGATGCGTCGCTGCTCGGCAATCAAGTCATGGTTTCGGCCGAGGTAAACGGTGGGGTCGTCAATTCCACTGTGCCGGATCCGCAAACCGGCGAATTCTTTCTCGCTCGCATTCCGCCTGGAACCTATGACGTCGTGATCACCGCGGACGACCATGCCACGGCAGCCATCGCTGCCGTGCCGGTCGCGAACGACAACAGCATCGTTTCGATTAGTTCCAATGCCGCGCCGGTTTTGTTACCGGTGTCCGCTTCGCACAGCATCAGCGGCAATGTAACGTTGAACCCGGTCAGCGCATCCGAAGAGGTCGTATTCGTGGCGGCGAAGCAGACCTTGGGGAGCGGGCCGACCGTGACGGTGAAATCGCAGGGTGCCGATCTCCTATCCGGCGCGTATAGCCTGGCCTTGCCTGCCAGTGCGCCGCTGCTGGGCCAGTACGGTTCGGGCACCTTGCCGATTGCGCTGGCCGCACAATCCGCGGTGGCGGGCCAGTACGCGGTGGAAGCTTCCGCGACCGGCTATCAGACCCAATCCTTCTCGAAGGACATTTCCGCGGCGGACGCCACACAGAACTTCACCCTGGTTCCGTAAATAAGGATTTCCGGTTGGCGCGCGAACTCGTTAGTGACGAAGTCACCCGTTTGCGGGTAGCGCGCCCTAGCCACGATTCCCGCCCCACCCCCAACCCCCATTCGCCGAGTCATCGCGGCCCTTTCACCTTTTTTTCTTCCAGCCTCGCTTGCAGGTCGGCGAATGGATTATGGGTTGCCACGGACCCTTGATCACCAGGACTTCTTCCCCTGACCGCTTCATCCGCAACACGCGCATGTTCGTTTTCGTGGCAATAGATGCAGAGTAGTTCCCAGTTGCTGCCATCGAGCGGGTTGTTGTCGTGATTGTGGTCTTTGTGGTGCACCGTCAATTCGCGCAGGCGTACACCCGAGAATTCGCGACCGCAGCGCCCGCAAATCCATGGAAATAATTTGAGCGCCCGCTCGCGATAGGTTGCCTCTCGTTCACTGCTATGCCGACGTGCCTCGGCGACCACGCGGTCGAGCCGTGCCTGATCGGGATTGGTTTGTTTGGCCATGGCTGGCCGATTGCCGGCGTGACGGGTCGGGACGAATCGATGGCGCCCGTCGCGCATTGCACGACGGGCGCCGCCGGGCTTTATCTTGATTCGAACATGGTTTTCAGGTTGTCCAGGCCTGCCCGGTACGCGCCATCGATGAAGCCGATGACCTCCTCGTCTTTCATCTTGCCGTCGGAATTGTTCCGAAAGGAACTGCGCCACAGGATCGTCGTGTAACCGCGCCTGCCCTCGACGACCTGGAAAGTGGAAACATAATCGGCAACCGGCACGGGCGCCGGATCGATGACTCTGTAGCTGAATTTTTTGTCGAGCGCATCGAAGGACAGCAACTCTTCGTCAAAGCTGGGACCATCCTTTACCGTGAGGGTACGCACCGATCCGATTTCGTCGTTGGCGCCGGACTTGAGCACGTCGTCCGCAAACATCGGGTGCCACTTGTGCACACCGTCGAAGTCCTTGACCGCGTCCCAAACCTTCCAGATCGACGCCTTGATCTCGACGCTTTGATGGGAATTCAGCAAGCTTTGCGCGGCAACCGGAAAGCTCGCCACGCACAAGGTACACATCGCCCACATTACGAGTTTCTTCATGACCCTGATCTCCTCTCTGAATGACGTAGTTGGCATCACGGCTCTTTGGCGGCTTTCCGACCGTGTCCGCGGCAGTATAGGCTCGGCCGCAGAATCTAGCGATCAGTGAACGGTGAAGAGAGATGGGATCCTGCGGCCTCAGGCTCTGGCAGAACCTCCGTTCACCGTTTACTCTTCACTGATCACCGTGTACCGTTCACCTTTCCTCTACCCTCCTTTCAGGGCCGAGCCACTCCCGCGCAAGCGTTTCGTCGTCGAATACGCGGATGTTCGCGCGAACGAAAAGCTCGGACAACAGCGCCGTCCATACCACGGCATGGTCTTCGCTGAGAATCGCGACGCGCCCCACGTCATGGGCGTGCTCGCGGGTGAACCTGAGGTCTTCGAACGCAACGTCCAGGGTGTAACCCAGCATCCCGCGCAGATCCACCAGCAGATCGACCTTGCCCAGAAGCCGTAGCTGACTTTCGATCTCCTCTTCGAGTCGCCTGAAATCCGCGATCTCGAGTCGGGCGAATACACCGATGACCGTCAGACTGCCTTCATGCTGGATGGTGATCATGATTTTCCTTCTCCGGGGCCGGGATGCAAGGAACTCATATCGATGCTCAGGCAGCGCCCCCTCCATCTGGTCAGGGCGAATTGCGGGATGACGCGGTTTATTCGTCCGGACGCTGCCTTATTTTTTGAAGTTCAATTTTGCGAAAAGGAAGTTCGCATACTCGATGCGACTCTTGCGGTCGACTGCACGGCCATTGGCCTTGCACCAGGCGACCAATTCGGCGGGCTTGAAATGCATTTGCGTGGGGGAGATCCCCTCTGCTCGCAGGCTCTGAAGTTGTTGGTTGTAGTCCTTCATGAAGGCGCCATAGTCACTCGGCAGCGCCGCGCCATCGACACACGCGGCGCGGAATTCGACGTAGTCCTCGCGTGATACGAACCCTATGACCGCTGCCTTCTTGACTGCCGCCGCCTTTGCCATGACCAAGCCTCCAATAATCGCACACTATAATGCCCTTATTAATCCAGCGGTCGGATTTGTACGACTGCCGGCTCTGCGCAGAACAGTAAACGGTGATCAGTGAACAGGCAAAGCAGGAAGCCTTAGGCTCTGGCAGAGCCTGCCGTTCATTGTTCCCCGTTCACTCCAGGCGCACAAACACCCGCTTCATCGCATTGACTCGCGCAACATACGCCTGGACATCGTGATCACCGCAGCGCTGGCCGGAAATCAGTCGGAACCGGCGCCGGGCGTAAATCTCACCCGCTCCCGCACCGCATAAGTGAATCACGGCCGCCAGATCCTGCTTTTGCTGAAACGTCACATTGGCGATGCGAAGTCGCTTCAGCGTATTCGCGACGCCGCGATCCAGGTACGCGGACGTGAGCTCGACGGCGTGCGTCGGCACGGTCCGCGTGTAGAGGCCGTTGAACCAGCACGAATCCGGTTCGTTCCAGGGCCCATCGTCGACGACAGTGTGATCATGGATGCAGTAACGCTTAGCCTCGGCGAAGGTCCCATCCGTGATCTGATACATCCCGACCGCGCTCGACGCCGGCCGATAAACATCGAACGGCTTGCGCTGTAACGACCAACGCCAGTACGTCCGCACCACCGGATTGCCCGACCCTTCCACCTGCGCGAGCGCGGCGAGTAAGTCGGGCGTGATTGTATTAGTTGCATGCTCGCGAAAGATGGGGGCGTACTCCTGCCACGTCTCGTACGGTGTCTTGTAAAGCGCGCCGCTGACCGGAAAGAACAGCTCCGACGGCTTGCGGATGACCTGATAGGCCCAATTGAACGCAAGCCAAAGAGTGAGGACGACGGCCACCGCAACGACAGCCTGCGTAATAGGCGGCGCGCGCCGGAACGCCCGAAACCCACGTCGACGCAAACGCGCGCCCGGCCAAAACCTTGAGAGGCCGAAGCGACGCCTGCGTTTTTTTCGGGGTTTGCGTACGGTTGCTAAAGCAGCGGATTGGCGCAGCACAAAGGGGGATCCCTCAGTTTGGCGTCAGCCATGGCTTCCTGCTCATAACCTACGGACAAATTCCGCGGGTGTCAGGATTGCATGTCCATCGCGCAAGGCGAGCAAATCGCCGTCTCCGGTAACCAGGACATCCGCTTTTCGCCTTCTTGGCCCTGAGTCCCGAGGCCCGCGTCCCGCTTTTTCCAGTCACCAGTCACGGGTTTATCGAGTCGCGAGTCCTCGCACTTGTTCGTCCCTCCGACCGAGCACGGCGTAGGTGACGACCGGCTCGGCGATACCTTTGACCGGCACTGCCGGCATCGGCGTCAGCTCGAAGCGCGGATCGAGCTGCTCGCGCACCGATTCGGTGAGCAGGATGTCGCGGCCATGCTCGCGCGTGAGCGTCTGCACGCGCGCAGCCAGGTTCAATGTGGGGCCGACCACCGTGTACTCGCGCCGGTCGCGGCTGCCGATGAGGCCGGCAAGTCCCGGCCCGCGGTGGACGCCGACACCGATTGCGATGCGCGGCAATCCCGTGCGATCGAGTTCGGCGTTGTAGCGCTCGAGCCCGGCACGGATCGCGAGCGCCGCCTGCACCGCGTCGTCGCACTGCCAGGGGTTCGGCTCCAGTGCGCCGAAGAAGATGAGAATGCCGTCGCCGAGGAAAGTGCCGACGCGCCCACGGTGCTCGGCGACACTGTCGCTGACAAGCTGGAAGTAGCCGTTCAGCACACCCGCCAGCGTTTTCGGATCGAGCCGCTCGGCGAGCGCCGTATAGCCCACCAGGTCGGTGAACATGGCGGTAAACACCTTGTGCTCGGCGATGCTTTCCGGCCCGTCGGAAAACAGGCGTTCGACCACGCCGGCGGGCGCGAGCAGCGCGCAGGATTGCTGCAGGCGCTGCAGTTCGGCCGAGGCCGACTCGACGCGCGCGCGCAACTCGCGCAGCCGATATTGCTGCCGGATGAACAGTCCGGCCGCGGCCACCGACACGATCACAACGAGCGTGTAGGCGTAGCTCACGACCGGCGCGGGAGCGCCGCGCACAGACGGCACAGGGAATTCGCCAGCGCCACGACACCGACCGCCTCGACGAACTGCGCCGCCGACAGCCGCTGACGCAGCTCGCGTGCGCGCCGCTGGATCTGGATCGGCTCGTACCAGATGGTGTCGCGAGCAAACGCGAGCAGCGCGGCCTCGTCTGCGCCCATGCCCGGGCCGCCGAGATGCGAGAGGGTCTGCTCCGCGTCGGCTGGCGTCAGGCCCTCGGCTTCGAGGACGCCGGTTATCTCGTCACTGGAACTCTGGCAGCCAAGACCGCGGCCGATGACCGCGAACATCAGCGCCTTGGAGCGACGGCTCAGGATGGGGGAGGCCCACAGGTCGTCGAGCGCGGAAGCGAGCACGGGACCGATGGGCGAGCCCTCGAACTGCAGCAGCAGCCCGGCGAACGGTCCCTCGGGGCGCCGCGCGAACGAAGTCGGCTCCCCGCGCTTGCGCCAGCCGCGTGCCGTGCGCGCGAACAGCGGGCGGAACAGGCGCACAAACCATCGGTCGGCGAGTTGCTCCCAGGACTGCGGTGGCAGCGCCGGGATGGTGGAAATGCGATTGAAGAACGCGACGCAGGCGACGGAGAACGCGATCTCGCGAATCGCCATGTCGCTGAATCCGGCCGCGCGCAGCGGCTCGAGATCCTGCGGCGTCACCAGCGGGGTGGAGCGCGCCATGCGGCGCCCAAAGCGCACGGCGGCGGCCGCTTTCGGCTCCAGTTCGCCGCTGGCAAGGCGCTGCTCGAGTTGTTGCATGCGTTCCTCGCTCATGCCGAGGACGCGCAACGCCATGCGCGTGACCGCGTAGCAGTAGCGACAGGAGTTCTCCTGGCTCACTACCAGACCAATCAGGTCGACGGTCGGGAAATCGAGGTCCACCAGCAGCTTGTTGTCTATCCCCAGGCGGATTGCCGCCCTGGGCAACCAGGGACAACTCAGGAAATAGCGTACCCACCCCGGGGCGGCGCCGGTTTCGCGGCGCAACATCGCCTCGGCCTGCCGATCGGGCGCGGGCTCGAGCAGGCATTGGTCCCAGCTCACCTGGAGTAGCGGGCTCGCCATTGCTTTACTTTACCTCTTGCGACGGCTCTTTCCCATCACCCTCGTCTCTTATTGGGGAATCCCCTGGAACCCTTTAGGGATCCTCCGGAATCCCGTGGGCGGGCCCCCCCATCTTCACGACCCGAGCACAAAGCGCAGCTTCTTCAGGCCGACCCTATAGGGCAGCGACCGAGCGAGGACGCCGAAGGTCTCCCGGAATCGGGCAGCGCGGGTGACCTCCGGCAACGGCACAGTATTCTTGAGCATGCGGTGAACCAGGATCACCTCCACCCCGGCGAGCTTGCTGACGTGCTTCACACGCTGCATGGTGACATCGCCCAGGTGTGCCACGAACTTCACTTTGAGCGACTTCGACCCCCTGCATCCCTCGCATCGGCAAAAATTGAGCATCGAAATTGTCTGGCGGACCGCATGGAAGGCACGATGCATGGCGAGGATCTGGTCGGCAAGCATCTGTGCGGACGCGGCATCGCGGCCATCCCGCGGCCACGCATAGAAAAACGCGGCATCGCCTTCGATCTCGATCAGTGTCAGGTTCGGCGCCGTGTCGATCACCGCCTCCAGCAGGCGCGCCATCACGTCCTGAGCATGCACGAGGCTTGTTCTGTGGGCCTTCATGAAGGCGGCATAGCCTCCGATGTCGGCGATGACCAGTAGGGCGGGACGGACGGACACGATTTATGATCGCATTGTTGCGGGAAGATGTCACGGCACCCGACCGGGTACAGGGGCGAGGGACGAGTGAGATCCTGGGGCGCTCAAGCCTCGTAGTTTTACTCGTCCCCCGGTCCTGCTTTTTCTGTTTTTCCCTTTCCCTCTTTCCTCTTTTATCTTTCCTCTTTCCTCTCGCCCTTTCGCAGCACGCAGCACTCACCGTTCCTGATCGACATGTCCCTATTTTCCTTTCTCACGGCGAGTCTGACCCGGGTTTTCCGGTTTTCGTGTACGTTGATACCCTGCGGACATTTTTTACCGGGCCGACCAGGCGTTTGCCGCATCATGAAGCGAAGGGACGGACCTTGAAGCGGGCAACCCACGTAACAGGCGCGTCGCCGCTGTGATTCAAATGGAACCCTGGGCTGTCAGTCTCTTCGTCAGTGCGGTCCATTTGATCCTCGCGTCGACCGTGTCCGCGCACATCGTGCTCACCAAGCCGGATGTGCGCGCAGCGATCGGATGGGTGGGGCTCGTGTGGCTCACACCGGTCGTCGGTTCGGCCTTGTACGCCCTGTTCGGCATCAACCGCCTTCGCCGCCACGCAGGGCGGATACGCCGCGGCCGGGAAATGCAGTGGACGGAGTCTCCGGGTCCGCTCGTACGATCGCCTTATGAGGTCGCGCTCCCGGACGGTGTTCCATCGGCTGCCCGGCCGCTTGCCACGCTGGTGGGCGCCATCACCGGAACACCGCTTGTGACCGGCAATGCGGTGGACCCGCTCGTAAACGGCGACGAAGCCTATCCGGCCATGCTCTCGGCGATCGACGGCGCGACGCGCAGCGTCGCGCTGGCCACCTATATCTTCGACCGGGGTCACGTCGCCGACCGGTTCATCGACGCGCTCGCCCGGGCCGAACAGCGAGGCGTGGCCGTACGCGTGCTGGTCGACGGCGTCGGCGCCCGCTACAGCCATCCACCGATCGTGCGGACGTTGCGCGCGCACGGCATTACGGTTGCGCGCTTCCTGCCGCCTACCAGTCCCTGGCGGCACCCCTACTTCAATCTGCGCAACCATCGGAAGCTGATGGTCGTGGACGGTACGATCGGTTTCTGCGGCGGTCTCAACATCCGCGACGCCTGCGTTCTCGGGCTGAAACCGGACAAACCGGTTCTGGACTTGCACTTCCGTGTTCGCGGGCCGGCGGTCGGCCAGTTGATGAAGGCTCTCGCTTTCGACTGGACATTCACGACCGCGGAGGAACTTGCGGGCCCTGCCTGGTTTCCTCCTATCGGGCCTGCCGGCGCAGTGCTCGCCCGCGGCATCCCTGACGGCCCCGACGAGGATTACGAGACACTGCTCATCACCTTCCTGGGTGCGCTGTCCCAGGCCACGCGGTCCGTCCAGATCGTCACGCCGTATTTCCTGCCCGACGCGACGCTCATCGACGCGCTGCGGGTCGCGGCCCTGCGCGGCGTGCAGGTCGACATCCTGTTGCCGGCGCGCGGAAACCTGCGTTTCGTCGAGTGGGCCGCCACCGCCCAACTGTCGCAGATCGTACGGTGGGGCTGCCGCGTGCACCTGTCCCCGCCGCCATTCGATCATTCGAAGCTGTTTCTCGTCGATGGCGTGTGGGGCCTGATCGGTTCCGCGAACTGGGACCCCCGCAGCCTGCGCCTCAACTTCGAATATGCAGTCGAATGCTATTCGGCCGAACTCGTTTCCCGGCTCGGGAAAGTGCTCGGAGCCAAGATCGCCGGTGCCCGGCGTCTCACGGTTGCGGACCTCGACGGACGCAGCTTTCCGATCAAATTGCGGGACGGTATCGTCCGCCTGGCGCAGCCGTACCTCTGACAGGGTGCTGCAGGCCCGAGGTAGCCCGGATTTCGTGGGCACTGCAAGCCTGACCGACATCACGTACGCTGCCATCTGCGCCATTGATGGAGAAAAGAAATAGTAAACTCCGAAAGATTCAAACGCCTGCGCCGCCTGCGGCTGCCGGCCAAACTGGTGACCGTCTCCTGGCGGGACCTGCTCGTGATCGTCGCGCCCGTGCTGCTGGTCACCGCGCTCGGCGCCTGGCTGGCGGTCAAATTCATCCGTCCGGCGCCGCCGGATTCGATCGTGATGCTCGCCGGACCGAAGGAAAGCAGCTACTACAGCACCGCCGAGCGCTACGCGAAGATCATCGCGCGCAGCGGCGTGAAAGTGCAGGTGGTCGAAACCGAGGGCGCGCAGGACAACCTGCGGCGGCTCGCGGACGGCAAGGTCCGCGCCGATGTGGGATTCGTGCTGGGCGGCGTGACCGAAGGCGCTGAAACCGGCGGCCTGATGTCTCTGGGCAGCGTGTTCGTTCAGCCGGTTCTGGTTTTCTATCGTGGCAAGGAATCGGTGGATCGGCTCTTCCAGTTGAAAGGCAAGCGCATCGCCGTCGGCCCGCAAGGCAGCGGAACCCACGCGCTGGCGATGAAGTTCCTGGTCGCAAACGGCATGGACAAGGGCCCGAGTCGCCTGCTGGATCTGGACGGGGATGATGCAGTCGAGGCGCTCAAGCAGGGGAAGATCGACGCCACTTTCCTCATGGGCGAATTGGTGCGCGGCCAGGTGACACGCGATTTGCTGAAGGTGCCGGGGATCAGGCTGATGAACTTCAGGCAGGCCGACGGCTATATGCGGCGCCTCAAGTTCCTGTCGCGGCTCACGCTGCCGGAAGGCGCCTTCGATCTGGGGCAGGATCTTCCGCCGCACGACGTCGAACTGGTCGGCCCGACCGTTGAACTGATCGCTCACACGGACTTGCATCCTGCGCTGTCGGACCTGCTGATCGGCGCCGCGCGGGAGATTCATGGCTCCGCGGGCATGTACCGGAAGGCCGGAGAATTCCCGGCGCCGCTGGAGCGTGATTTTCCGATCAGCGAGGATGCGCAGCGCTTCTACCGTTCGGGGGCGCCCTTCCTGTACAAGAAATTGCCGTTCTGGCTGGCGAGCCTAGTGGACCGCATGCTGGTGGTGCTGGTGCCGCTGGTGGTGATCCTGATCCCGGCCACACGCATCGTGCCGCCGCTGTACCGCTGGCGGGTGCGATCGCGCATCTACAGATGGTACGGCGCGCTGATGGCCATCGAGCGCGACATGCTCGCCGACCCGACACCGGAGCGCGAACAGGAAATCCTCAAGCGGCTCGACGACATCGAGGAGTCGGTGAACAATCTGCGCACGCCGCTTGCATTCGCGGACCAGCTCTACGTACTGCGCGAACACATCGGCTGGGTGCGGGCTCGCCTGGTCGGGGAGCACTGACCGGCACACGCGGCGACGCTGGCCGCGCCGGCGCAGCGCCTTCCGTTCACCGGTTCCTCGCCCCGGCGTTGCAGGAAGATTGATGATCGAGCAGCGGACGGCCGTTTGATGCTGGGCACCTGGCAGGGCCTGTACCTCTGGGAGCATCGCCAGGCGCCGCACTCGCGCAGTCTCGTCGTGGCGGTGATGGGGGAACGGTGACTGGTGACTGGAGATCACTTCGCCCTACTCAATTCGCCCCTTCGCCGCCGTAAGGCTAAACTATGTTCGGGATCGGGGATCGGCTTGCGGGACGACAGCAGTCCCTTTCCTGATCATCGATTAACGTGAACACGATTGCAGATTCAGGCGCCGGGGCGTGGAATGCTGATTTTCAGGCAGTTGTTCGACCCGCAGTCCTCCACCTATACCTACCTTCTCGGCGACGTCCGCAGCCGCGAGGCGGTACTGATCGACACGGTCTTCGAGCAGGCACGCCGGGACGCGGCGCTGTTGAGCGAACTCGATCTGCGCCTGAACTGCACGCTGGAAACCCATGTCCACGCGGACCATGTGACGGGCGCATGGATTCTGAAGCGGCAATTCGGCAGCTGGATCGCAGCGGCGCAAAGCAGTGGCGCCGAGGGGGCCGACCGCTATCTGGCGCAAGGCGACAAGATCGAATTCGGCAAACGCCATCTCCAGGTGCGCGCCACGCCGGGTCACACAAACGGGTGTCTGACCTACGTGCTCGACGACGAAAGCATGGCCTTCACCGGGGACTGTCTGTTGATCCGGGGCAGCGGGCGCACGGATTTCCAGCAAGGCGACCCGCACGCCCTCTACCGTTCGGTGCATACCCAGATTCTCACGCTGCCACGGAATTGTCTGCTCTACCCAGCGCATGACTATCGTGGTCTCACGGTGACGAGCGTGGCGGAGGAGCAGCGCTTCAATCCGCGCCTAGGCGGTGAAATCGGCGAAGCCGACTTCGCCGGCTACATGGACAACCTGCACCTGCCGCATCCGAAGCAGATCGATGTCGCGGTGCCGGCCAACCTCAAGTGCGGGCAACCGAAGGCCGGGGACATATCGCTCGTCGCGCCGACCTGGGCAGCGCTCACCTACACCTTCGCGGGCATCTGGGAAATCCAGCCGCAAGCACTGGAAGAAGCCGCCGACCAGGTTCAGATCCTCGACGTGCGCGAACCGTCGGAATACAACGGGGCGCTGGGACATATCCGCGGCGCGGTCTTGATCCCGCTCGGTGAACTGACCAGACGGAGCACAGAACTCGCCCGCGAGCGCCCGGTCGTTGCCGTCTGCCGATCCGGCGCGCGCTCGGCACAGGCCACCGTGATCCTGCAACAAGCCGGGCTCAAAGATGCCGCGAACCTCGCGGGCGGCATGCTGCGCTGGCGCGCGGAAGGCTACTCGGTGGAGGGCGGCATCAGCTAGCGTCGGGATCGTCCTCCCCTCTCGGGACGACAGCAGGCAGTGATTGGCTGGGTCATGTTGGACAGGATCGCCAGCCGGATGCCCGCCTTGTTCAATGTAGCAAGCGCCCCGGGAACACCGGGCGGGGATCGAAAATCGGAAAGCTATCGAAGGCGATTGCCTTGAACGGCGCTGCTGTCCGCGCCTGAACCGATTTTTCGGCTACCAGGCTGCTTGCCGCGCCGGCAGCGGCGAGGCTCGGGAATTTTCCACGGCTTAGTGGCATGGCGAATCCTTTCCTTAAAACCCCTCGTGTATCCCGTCGTTTTTCACGAGCAGATGTTTGGGCTTGCCGTCAGGGGCATGTTGCAGGTGGGCAGAAACCTGCTTGCAGAGACGCTTGAGGTGGCTCGCGTCTTTGCTTGCGACCACTTCATCCAGAAAGTCCACCCGATGAGCAACGTTCGGCGATGTCAGGAAAATTTGGTGGCGACCCTCGGCATGCTTGTGCTCGACCGATGCTCCGGCAAACGCGTTGCCCAGCGTCTTGAGTAAAACCTCGATCTTCTCGTTCATATGGCCTCCATTCCATGCAACCCGTGGCACCACTGGTCCAAGGCGTGAGAGTTTAGGCCCGCGTCACCGTTCACTTCTTGACCCCCATCACTCCATCCCCACTCAACTCCGCGACAAACCCGGCGTGCCGCAACCGTTTCGCCACTTCGTTGGGCACATCGCGTCCGCTGGTGAGTTTGTTCGGCGTGCCGGTGTAATGAAACAGTTTGCCTTTGCGCTTGAGCACTTTGGCCAGTTGGTCATAAAAGACTTGCGAGTAGAGTTCACCGGCGATTCCGAAACGCGGCGGGTCGTGCAAAATCGCATCGACCGACCCGCTGGGCAGCGTGGCGATCTGCTCGGCGATGTCGCCTTGCGTTAACGTCAATCCATTGCCGATCTCCGGCGACCAGGGATTGAGGCTGCGCAGCCAGATCACGTCGGGATTCTTTTCGTAGGAAAGCACTTGCGCGGCCTGGCCCAGCAAGCACCACGCGGCGAAATAGCCAAGGCCGCCGCAGGTGTCCAAAATCACCTTGCCGCGCGGTTGAATCAATCCGACTTTGCGTTCGGCATCCGCGTAAGGCGAGACTTGCGCCGTGGGTAACATCTTGATGCCGTCGATTTCGAACGTCGGCGGTCCCCATTGCGTCGGCACCAACTTGATCAGTGACGTTGTGAACCGCGCCACCGGCTGAAAGGCCTCGCCATCCCAGTGATAGATGGTTCGGTCCTTACAATTCTCCAGCCAGGGGAATCGCCGGCCTTGCCAGATCCATCCCGCATCGCCCACCTCGACCGTCGTCGTCGAACGATCCAGATCAAGCGAGCACTCGACGGTGGGCATACCGGCGCGCGCGGCAGCGCGCAAGGTTTCGTGGTCTTTTAGAATCAACAGCGGCCCCATCATTCCATTGTCCGCCGTGACCGTTGGTGAGCGTGCCAGTGCAGTATTCAACTACACTGCCGGCTGGAACGCGTTTAAATCAGGAGCGAAAGATATTTGCATGACGCCCTTGCCTGGAAATGCTGAGCCCAATGCCCGGCCGGTACCGAAAAAAGCGACTCTGTTGCAAGTGGTACGGATCGTTGTTTCCGGGCTTTTCATGATCGGCCGCAATCGCGATTACGGGCCGGACGCGCCAACGATTGGCCCGGCTCGATTGATCATTGTGGCATTTATTGGAGCGGCACTGCTCATTGCGGGTCTGGTGCTGCTCGCTACGTTCATTACGCGCTGAACACTCCGCTACGCGCGACACGGTGCGACGCATAGCGGCAGTGCGGAATAGGTCGTGTACTTTTAGAGTCCCCGCGAGATCGTCCTCGCTCAATCGAACAACTGTCGGATCAAATCCTCACGGCTTATTTTCAGATTGCCCGCGACGTCGGCAAGGATGGCTGACAGGGTTCCGACCTTGAGCGGGTCGTGGGCCGGAATCGTAATGTGGTGCCGTGGAGGGGTGTCGAGAGTTAGACGAAGGTGGCTACCACTCTGGCGAGTAATTCGGTAGCCGATTCTGGAAAGCGCTTTCGCCAGTTCAGCACCGGAAAGATCGCGAGGCAGTTTCATCCCGCAATAACTTCGTCCCGCACGAAGTGAAGGCGAATCATCTTGGGCGCCTTGCCATCTTCAAAATGACAGCGGACGGCATCCCGTACTCGAGCGTGCAACTCCTCCACGCTGTCGGCCTGTGTATGGATGGACTCTCCCAAAGAGCGGGCTGACATCCCGCCTTCGGGCGCTTCCTCGACCACAAAGATGATTTCGTTCATTTGCGACTCTCTGTATGGGAACCCATATTAACCCAGGCCTTACAGTGCCGCATCCGCCCTGTTCCCTGCAGCTTCCAGCAACACCCTCGTGACGTCCGCGGGATTCCCAAATGGCCTACCCTCCCGCGCGGCGTAGTCCGGAATTTGAAAGGGGTCTGTGCCTGATGAGGTTCGCGTGGTTCAGCAATCTCCGCTGGCCACCCCGGCGGAGGGCACACTTGCCGATTGTCGTCGCGCTCGACGCAGTGCCCTGGCAGACCTAGACTCCGCTCTAACAAATTCCGCCAGTCTATTGAGCCCTTGCGATTTTTGATGGTCTGCGGATTTTCGTGTGGAAAGCGCCCCGCGCGCGAGTGTTGTCCGAGGCGTTGACTCATCAAGACTGACGGCGGTACGCTCTCTTCGAGCCGAAAATTTCGCTACTAAAAGACCATAGATTGGCTCTGTCGCACGGTTGCTTTCAAAGGGAGGAAGCATGAAAGAGTTTCATTGCCCGCATTGCGGGCAGTCGACCTTTACGACGCTCTGCACGGACTGTCAGGCAGAGGGAATCCGGATTGACGAAACCAGAGCGGTATTCCACATCGGGCGGTGCCACCGATGCGGGCATGTGGACGACGAGCCTTGCTCCGCTCGGATAGGATCGAACCCGATCGTGGCGCGCACCTGGCAAAGAAGGCATGGCGCGCTAAGAGACTTCGCCCAATTGGCTGTCAGACTCGCAACGCGAGCCGCGGACGCAATCCGGAGTGGCTCTACCCGCGCCCGGTAGCGCAGCAAGGCCAGCGCGTCGAGTCGGCGGCGCAACTTATCGCCCGGCCGCCGTAACGGGCGGCCTGCCGCGACCGCGGGGTGTAGCACGTTGGTTAAGGGCGTGCTCGATCTGCTCTCGAAAGCGCTCGCTGCCGATGGCGTAGCCTCCGTGCGTCGAAGTCCGGATTTCACGCAGCAGCTCGGCGTCCGGATCGGTTGCAAACAGTCCTTGATACGCGGCAAGTCTTTTCGTCTCTTCGGCGCCCAACGCAAGATATTCGCCGTGCGGCGTGAGACATTCCACCTACCTCTGCAATCCAGTGTCATAGAGATCCGGGCTACTCCGATTGACTACTCGACGGCTCGCAGATAGATTGATGGTCGACGAAAAGCAGCGTTTGAAATTCCTATTCGCGGCGCATGAACCCGGAATCTGCTATCAAGCCAACGATCCGGGATACACCAATGACTAGTGTTCGTGATCATTTTCACGGTAGCAGATCGACTTCCAGCCCGATCGGTCGCGTAGAGGTGAAGAGTGAAACAGTTATGGTTTAGTGTGGTGATGGTTTTGCTTGCAAGCTGTGCGGCCGAGATCCCGCGCCAACCGACAACCTTGATTCCTTCTGCGGAGGGCGATGGCCAAAGCAAGGTCATTCAAG
The DNA here is from genome assembly GCA_016194905.1 of Betaproteobacteria bacterium. Lineage (NCBI taxonomy): Bacteria > Pseudomonadati > Pseudomonadota > Betaproteobacteria > Betaproteobacteria bacterium. The sequence continues at coordinate 234,320 of JACQAP010000008.1, read as the reverse complement.
TGGATGAGGATGCGGATGTGCGACTGCCGAGCGGCTATTCCCGTTCTATTCGGGCCGGATCCATTTGGAAACAGAGCGGAACCGTAGAAGGCCGTGACGTGTACAAAGCGATCAAGGATGTATTCACGATCGAAGGCACGCATGTGCACGAGGCGTATCTGCTTTTGGACGGAAACACGGTGGTCGGATTTTTTCTGCCGGGGGAAAGTGCAGTCAGTTGGCTGAAGCACAAGGTGCCTCTGAAATTTCACTAATAAAAAGGAGAAACGATTGTGAGAATGCTGCGTTGTATCGGACTGTTCGTATTAATGGCCTTCTTGGCGGGCTGTGCAGCCTCAGGGCCGAAGATGAGCGAAGTCAAGTCTACGATTCCTGCTCTCGGCCAAGACCAGGGCCGAATTTATTTCTATCGAACGAAGAGCATCTTCGGGGCCGCAATCACCGCGGATCTGCGCGTGAATGGAGATGTCGTGGGTCGCTCCACGCGTGGCTCGTTCTTCTTTGTCGACCGCCCTACTGGCAACTATGAGGTCGCCTCGTCCACCGAAACCGAGAAGAAGGTGACGTTTGCACTGAGCGGAGGGGAAACCAAATATGTGCGAACCTACGTGGGGCTGGGTGTTCTCGTTGGGCGGATCATCCCGGAACTCGTGAATGCGGACGAGGCGGAGAAAGAAATGGCGGATCTCGCCTACACGGAGTCCGCCAAAAAGTAGGCGGGTTGCGAGTTCATTATTTCTTGGATTGCGGGGAGCCGTTGATCGGTGGTCCGCTGTTTTCGGTCCTGCCGCCGGAAGCAGCTTCGCGCGCGCTATCCACGGCGGGCTGGCCTGTCTTGGTTGTCTCCGGCGTGACGGTGGCCCCGGTATGGCCGCCCGGGTCCGGGCCCATGCTCAATCGGAGATAGACCTTCCAGCCAGATCGAAGTGAAGTGTGGGCAGCGGGACCGCGCAATTATCTCGGTCTGCAGATAGCGGGTTTCCCGAACCTGTTCACCGTGACGGGACCCGGCAGTCCATCGGTGCTTTGCAATATGCCGGTTGCGATCGAGCAGCATGTGGAGTGGATCACCGACGCTCGAATCCGCACCTCAAGTCCGGAAAAGTGCGGGAGGTCATGCTCTGGGTATCCGCGAAATCCTCTTCCGCAATTGAGGGCATCAAGGGTCCTTTTGATTCCGGTCCGCATGCCTGGAAACCGCCAACCTCCCAAGCCCTCATCGACTATTGGAAGCAGCGTTCTTCAAAGTCCGGCCGATAACCTTCCCGAATTGCCGCGCGAGCAGTGATTCCACCGCGGCCTCACGCCGTCCGGATTACGGAGATGGTCTCGGTGCCGCTCTCGGGGAGCCACACTTCGCCAGGGCGGCCGAGGATCTGGCGAATGTTCGTGCCGTCGCGAGGAAACCCGAAGCGCTCGAACTTCTCGGTAGCGGGATCGAAGCGATAGACCGCATTGCCGGTCCACTCGCTCACCCACACGTGATCGCGGTCGTCCACGTAAACAGCGTAGACCTGCGGGTTGTCGCCGGGGACCTTGAAGGTGCGCCAGCTCTTTGATGCGGGATCGTACATCGAGAGGTTGCCTCTCACCCACTCGCTCACCCAGATGCGCCCGCGACTGTCGCCCCAGACACGGCGCGCGCCCTGGTTCTTTGTCGGAGGCTCCACCACGGTCGACTGCCCGGTGCGGCGGTCGATGGACGCGATGAAGGAGCCCGCGAGCGAGCACCACCATACGTCTCCATTCGGCGTGCTGCAGATGCCGTACGGTCCACGGCCGCGCGGCGCATCCCACACGCTGGTCTTGCCGCTCTTCATCGCGACCTTGCCAATCACGCCGCTCTGCCCCGTGAACCAGAGATCCCCGTCGCCATCGAAGGCGCAGGTGTTGAGGTTGGCGTAGGGCGTGCCCTCCGGAAGCGGGAACAACCTGATGGCGCGATCCGGCCAGCCGACGCGCACGATCGCCTGCTGGCCACCGTCCGTGATCCAGGCCGCCTTGTCCGGCCCTTGGATGACACCGTGCGGTGCGGAGCCGGGCCCAAGCGGGATGAGTTCGGTGCGGCCCGTCGCGGGATCGAAATAGCCGAGATGGCCGCTCGCCTGCGCGGTGAACCAGACGCCGATATCGGGAGCAGGCGCGACGTCGTGGATACCGGTGCGGCGAGGCGTCTTCAGCGGCCAGGATTGCAAGCGCGGAGATTGCGCGGCTGCGAGGGCCGGAAATGCGACACCTAGTGCCGTGACACCGATCACGCTCAATGCTTCGCGTCGGGAGAAGACTTTCATGGCTTGCCTCCTTCACCGTGGGATTGCGATGGAATGGCTCCGTCTTCAGTGGCAGCGCGAAGCGCTTTCGGTTGCCTACCCGAGATGTCTCCGGGCTTTTTATTTTCGGACCGCAATCGCGATTACAACATACCAAGCCTGAGTCTGGGCCCTTTTATCCCTGAGAATGCCCACTCGTTACCTCGTCGGCATCGTTGCATTTTATATCGAAACCAATATAATTCCCTGATGAAGTCGCTCGTCTGGCTTGCTGATAGCCTCGAAATCGTCAAAGAATTTCTTCCGACAGTCACGGCCTTTCATCACAAATGAGGGCACGAACCGTACTCAAAAAAGGCAGCCGCAATGTCTTCGCCGATCTGGGCTTTCCTGAAAGTGAAGCACAGAACCTCACCTTGCGTTCCGATCTGATAATCCGTATTGAAAAACTGGTGCAGGAGAGCGGCATGACGCAGCAACAGGCCGCCAAAACGCTTGGCGTTACCCAGCCCAGGCTTAACGCCTTGCTCAAGGGAAAAATCGCAGATTTCAGCCTGGATGCGCTGGTCAACATGCTGGCCCATGCCGGCATGCAAGTGAAGATGACCGTCAAGAAAGCCGCTTAGCGGATCGGGTAGCGCCCCTATTGGAGGGAGTGAGGCTTGGCATATTGCGTTATTTATCCAGCATGCCAAGTCTGACCCATCTCCGTTCGACCCTCTCCGTTCCCGGCCAGCCCCACTGTCTTTTGCGCGGTGGCGCAAAGCTCGGAAAAGATCGGGGTTCACATTGACTGCTATAATTCGTCTATGGGCAAGAAGCTTTCCACCATTAACTTCTATCTACTCGATCCCGCCACCCGGCAGGAATCGGTGTATCGGTCCGTCGCCAGCTCGTCAGCAATCGAAGGTATCTGCGCACCATTCGCGAAGGACTCTCGTGTCCCCGCCAAATCCGCTTCTAAATCTCGCACCAAATCGAACGGCAAGTCCCGACTCACCCGCGCCTGATTCCGGCGTGCGCCCGCAAGGTGCGGGCAATTACTTTCCGAAACACACGCGTCATCCGCTCAGCCATGTGCGGGGCATGCGGCATATGTCATCCGCGACGAAACGTTGATCCACGTCCGTGTCGTCGATGAGCTGTTGCGTAGCCGCAAGCAGCGCTTCCGACTCGCGCCGCGCCATTTCCCGCGTGGAACGGATTCCAAGCAGATTGCGCAACACCCTGCCGCGCGATCCCGCCTCGAACTCGGCTTCGGTACCTTGCGCTCCGTATTCATCGCTGTTCACTGTTCGAAGCTTAGCGGGTCGGACTTGGCATATTGCGTTACTTATCCAGCACGCCAAGCTCGACCCTCCAGTTCCTAGCCGTCTATATACGCAACGGCTTCGATTTCCACTTTCAGCCGCGGATCGACCAACGCACTCACCTCCACCAATGTGGAGGCCGGCCGGTTCTCGCCGAAGTATTCGATTCGCAGTGGATTGATCAACGGGCGCTCGGAGATATCGGTCATGAATATCGTGACCTTGACGACATGCGAGGCCTTCGCGCCGACGTGGCGCAGGCACGCGTCCACACTGTCGAGCGCAACACGGAATTGATCGACGGTGCTCTCCGGGATGGTCCCGTCCTTCTTGCTGCCAACCGCGCCCGAAATCCAAACGTGCCGGTCGGCGCGAACGACGTGGCAGTAGTGGCTGAAAGGTTTTGGCTGGCCGGGCACAAGGTGGCGTTCGATCATATGTGGGGGTGTCCTTGTTGGGCTACGCAAAAAATAGTCAAAGCATATTGCTTTAGCTCAGCCCCGTATTCTTGTACCGATCGGGATGCGAGAAACAAGACCTGAGCTAACTCGGGTTTATGGTCGATGACCGGTTCTAGTGGGACACCCCTAGTCCCTAGCCCCTGCCTCTATCACCCCACCGCCCTACTGCGCCGCGGCATGGTCACGCCCAGCGCCTCTGCGGCACGCAGCACTTCGCGTCGCTGTTCCTCGGTCAGGCGATTCACCGGCGGGATGGAGTGTCCGCAATCGACGCCGAGCCTGGCCGAGAGCACGGTCTTGCACACATCGGCCGGCGCACCGAACATCCACACCAGGTCGACAAACTTGCGCACCTCGTCCTGCAGCGACTGGGCCAGCTTCAGGTTGCCGACTTCCCATGCAGCGAAAAGCTGCGCGTAGTGCCACGGCGCAAGCGAGAGTGGCGCATCGATCGTGCCCACCGCGCCCATGGTCAGCGCCGGCAGCGGCAACGCCCCATTGCCGGAAAAGCAGCTAAGGCCCATGTCGGCGAACGCGCGGATCTGGGTGAAATCCGGCGCCGAGTGCTTGAGACCCTTCAGCGTCGGGATCTCGCGCGCCAGTTTTTCCATCATCGCCGGGAGGAACTCGATCTGCGTGAGCTGCGGAAGGTTGTAGACGAAAAACGGAAGTTCACCCGCTGCGTCGGCCACGGCCTTGTAGTACTCGATGATGGAGCGCTCGCTGCTCCGGAAGAACAACGGCGGCAGGCAGCACACCGCGGCGCAACCCGTCGCACGTGCGGTCCGTGCCGCCTTCACCGCGCTGGCCGTACTCATGGCGCCCACCTGCATGATGACCAGTGCCCGTCCTTTGCACGTTTCCGCGGAGATTTTTGCGACTACGTCGCGTTGCTCATCGGTGAGGATCGGCCCTTCGCCGGTGCTGCCCGCCATCCAGAACCCGCCGCAGCCGTGCGAGATATTGTCGTCGAGCAGCGCACGCAAGGCCTTCTCGTTGATCCGCCCATCCTCCGCAACCGGCGTAGGGGGCGCGGGGAACACACCTTTGAATTCGAGTTTCATGTTGAGTTATGGGTTTGTTGGAAAATTCGTCGGGAAGTCTAACAGGGGGAAAACAATTACAGTAAGCGGGCCGCACAATAGCCCGCGATAAAGTCACAAGCCCCTACCGCTTGTCACAGGCCAATTCCCACAGCGCTTCGCTTACGGTGCCAGGCGGGACTGGCTCCCACTTGCCGGAATCAGACTCTGAAGAGGTTATTTCGCCCGTGCCCATATTTTCAGAGTAACGAAGCAAATCGATTATTCGCGCCCGCCCTTCCTTGCAGTCGTATTCCTGTTGCGTCTTCTGCGACAGATAAGGCGTTCCGTAGGGACGTGCCTGGGCCGTCTTGAAGTCAAGCAGATTCCACATTTTCACCATGTCGCCTGTTTTGCGAATGGTGGCGGGATCGGCGTAGGAGGTGCTGCTTTCATTTCCACCCACCTGCACCCACTCTGCGGCCGCACCACCGCTCACCACAAGCAATAGCATCATCAAAATAGTTCTGCGCATTGCACGGCTCCAAAGAAAAAGGGGAAACAGACAGATCACGATTTCCCCAATGCCTCGATCGATTATGAGCCTTTCGGACTTTCAGGTGCACGGTGGCGCATAAAAAGCTCCTCGGCGAAGGGAAGGAGAAGGAGGAATCGACGCTAAGCCTGGCAGATAATCGTGGTCTGTCCCCTTGTCCTTTCGCCGATCTGGCCGAGATCATCTACCTGGACCCGTATGGCAATGCCGCCACCGGCTTGCGGGCGAGAGCACTGGCGCCGGATGCATTCCTGCGCGCGCGGGACCGCTGTTTTCAGCCCGTGCGCATTTTTGCCGACGCGCCACCCGGCACTGCGATCTGGTACGAAAACTCCAACGGCCTCGCGGAACTGGCCATCAACCAGGGCAGCGCGGCGGCAAGCTGCGCTCTCGCCATTGGCACGCCAGTCTCGATCGAGCCGGAGTGAGCTTAGCGCGTGGCTGCGAGCGTGATCTCCACGCGGCGATCGGGTTGCAGGCATTCGATCAGCTTCTGGTTCTTTCGCCTTTCGGCGCCCAGTTTCTTGCAGGCTTCACCGGTTATGGGCTCCTTCTCCCCCTTGGCTTCGGTGCGAACGCGGCCGGCGTCCACACCTTTGCCGACCAGGTAGGCTCGCACCGCTTCGGCGCGCCGTTCGGAAAGGCGCAGGTTGTACGCGTCCGAGCCGATCCGATCGGCGTGGCCGACGGCGTCGACGCGATCGAACGCGCCGCCCTTGAACTTGGCGGTCAGTTCGTCGAGCTTCGGGGTTTCCGCGGATCGTAGCACTGACCGATCGAAGTCGAAGAGCACCGATGCAGTTACCGGCTCCGCCTTGGGTGTGACCGGGGCAGCGGGCGGCGCGACAGACTGTTTGGCAACTCCGCTATCGGGCGGGGCCTTCTCGCGCTGGGGCCAGAGTACAAAAAGAATGGCGGCGATCGCCACCACGACCAGAACCAAGAGTACCCAACGAGTGACGGGTTTCATGGGCTTCTCCGAGAGACGAAGAAAATTCAGTTCGGGCATCGCGCCCGATCGGGATTGCGGGCGCGCCATCGGCCGTCCGATCCGCGCTATCTGGGCACTCCACGAAGAGGGTTGCGGAATCATACGCTTCGACGCATAAGCCGACCATACGCTGGCCGGACTGGGGACTGACCGGGGTCAGCTCATCCTGACCTCGCACTTCCTGCGTATTTCCCAGACCCCCGCATTGCGCATTACTTCACCGCAGTTCAGTGCTGCGGGCCGCACGGATCGGCGCCGCTTTTTGCCCTATCGGCCCTCGATAAAATCGACGATCGCTCTGGCCAGCCAGTTGGGTCGCTCGTTGTGAATCGAATGCCCGGTATCGCGCAAGAAGACGGCCTTCCCCGGCGTGGTGGTCATCTTCCAGGCAACAGCGCGCGCGTACTTGCAGAGATCTCCGCCCGCGTCATCGTAGCCGCAGGCCAGCAGCATTCGAGTGGTGTTTTGCATGTACAGCGGCTGTCTCGTGTCGGACGCGATGAGTTGCTGGCTGAACACCAGTTGTTCGGCACCGAGCCGCCAGTGCCACAACCGGAACGTGGAATCGTAGGTCTCGTGCCGGTCGAGCCGTGCGCCGAACATATGCGCTTCCTTGCAGTTCCAGTCGTCCCGGTACCACTCTTCCGCCTGGGGCTTCTGGCGTGCCATGCCCATCCGCCAGTCGAACGCGTAATAGAAGAAGAGCCGGCGCATGACATCGCTCTCGGCGACCATCCTGGGATCGCCGCCGGCCCAGAGCCACGGTACCGCCACGGCAATATGGTTTATCAAGTTGGAGCCCTCAACATACGACGGCCAGATGGCGGCGGGGGACCAGGGCACGACGTTCATGATCCACCCGTTGCCCGCCCGGCGACCGAGGCGCATCGACATGTTCCCGCCCAGGCTGCCGCCGACGACCGCGCGCACCCGTTGCTTCAGGCCCGGCTGCTTGCTATCGAGTTTATCCACGAACGCCACGATGAAGTCTTCGATGAAATCGACGACGGGGACGTTGTTCCTGGCGCCGGCGTCGAAGATCTTGAGGTCGGTGATCTCGACGTCCCTCGCTCCCACGGGACGAAACTTCGCCACGCCGGTGGTCTCGAGCGAGGCGATCCGCAGGTGATCGATGTTGTCGGCGTAGCCGCTCGTCGGCAGGTCCATGGCGATGACCGCGTATTTCTTGCCGCTCTTTGCGCCGATTTTATGCAGCGCATGCGTGAGGTCGAGCGCTTCCTCGAGCCGGGAATCCATCCCGTGGATAAAGAGGATCACTTCGGCGTCGGGATCCAGCACGGGTGTCGGGTCGTCGGGCACAAAGCGACCGACATCATGCGGCGGCTTCGCCAGCCCGGCGGGCGCCGGCTGCGCCATCATGTAACGCGTGTTCAGCGTGATTGAAGGCGGGGGTGGCATGCCGTTGTATCCCCGTACCGGGACCGTGACCGACAGGTCGTACTGCGGGAATTCCCCTGCGGGAACGTTCACCGGCCGATGCGGTTGATCGTCTTCGCCGGATACGGCGATCCAGCCCAGCCGGCGCCGATCGGGAGAGTTGGCGAAGCGAATGGCGTTGGCCACGTTGTAGGCCCGGTTCAATGCGCTGGCCACCGCCTGGGTGTTGCCGGTGCACCCGACAAGATTTTTTTCGGTTGGCTTGATTTGCCGAAACTGCGCGAACGACCTCTTGCCCGTCACGCTCAGATCCGCGAATGCCCTGCCGAGCACCGTGTCGTCGTGGGCGAACGCCTTGGCCGATTCGCACAAGTCGAACCGGGGGTCCGCGCGTTTGGCGGCCGCACGCAACTCGGGTCGCAGCCGGCCTTCGTTCGCACCCAACGCATTGGTGACGTGTTGCGTGGCGTCGAATACCAGATCCCCGGGTAGAGTGAAGCCGATCGGCTTTACCTTGAACTCCCCGGGTACGGTGGGCGACCAATCGAGAGCGGCGATGGGAGGAAAGAAGTTCTCCGCAAGCGCCTTGGTGGGGTCGCAGACTTCCGCGTCGGCAGGCGTCAGCGAAGTCATGTTCGCCGATACCGTTCCCGGTGGACGCGTGCTCTGCATCGCCGTCCATTTGCGCACGAAATCGTCGAGGTCTTTTTTTCCCTCCGGCGAATTGGCGATGGCATCGCGCAGGCAGGACGTCGGTGAGACGCCCTTGTCGCGCACCAGCGCCTGGAACGCACAGTCTTGCGCCTCCATCCGATCGGGTCCGACGGCCGCGTTGTTGCAGACCTCGGCCTTGCCGAGGGCGCCGTGCCAGTAGTTGAAGAAGAAGTCGATGGATGCCTGGGAGCAATCGTTCCCGCTGGCCGTCTGCCACTTGCTCACGAAATCGTCGAGGTCTTTTTTTCCGCTCGGCGAATCGGCGATGGCGTCCTTCAGGCACGACGTCGGCGAGACACCCTTGTCGCGCACCAGCGCCTGGAACGCGCACTCCTTCGCCTTGTTCCGGTCCGGGCCGATCGCCGCGTTGTTGCAGTAGTCGGCCCGTCCCAGGGCGCCGTGCCAGTAGTTGAAGAAGAAGTCGATGGACGACTGCGAGCAATCGGCGCCGCTCGCGACTGTCCACTTCGCCACGAAGTCGTCGAGGTCCTGGGTTCCGGCGGGCGTGTTGGGAATGGCATCGCGCAGGCAGGAATTGGCGGCGACGCCGATGTCGCGCAAAGCCTGGAACGCACAGTCGATCGCCATCTGTCGATTCGGGCCGACGGCGGCGTTGTTGCAGTATTCGGGCTTGCCGAGGGCGCCGTGCCAGTAGGAAAAGAAGTAGTCGATGGTTGCCTGCGAGCAATCGGCGCCGCTGGCCAACTGCCAGATCTTCACAAAGTCGTCGAGGTCTTTGGATCCGTCCGTCGAATTGGCGATGGCATCCTTCAGGCACGAAGTCGGCGCCACGCCCTTGTCGCGCACCAGCGCCTGGAACGCACACTCCTTCGCCTTGTTGCGATCCGGGCCAATGGCGGCGTTGTTGCAGAACTCCGCTTTCCCGAGGGCACCGTGCCAGTACGGAAAGAAGAGATTGATGGACGACTGCGAGCAATCGGCGCCGGTGGCCACCTGCCATTTCTGCAGGAAGTCATCGAGGTCCGCCTTCCCCTGCGGCGATGTCTCGATTTTGTTCCGTGCGCAGGTGTCGTCCGGCGAGGAGCCAAACCTGGCGATCGTGAAGTTCCACGCACAATCGGCCGCCTTCTGCCGATCGGCACCCACCGACGCATTGTTGCAAAAGTCGGTTTTGCCGAGAGCGCCGTGCCAGTAGTTGGTGGCGCCGTTCACCCAGCCATTGGTCTGGTTGTCGCAGGCGCTGGCCTCGAGGGGCGCCACAGCCGTCGCGAGGAAGAGCGTCAACGCAAACGTCCGAAGATGTGAAGCGCTGCTTGCGATTCGAGTCGGATGTCTCATGACAGAAGCCTCCTGTGGCGACGGTATCATGGGCTCGCGCCGCATGGTTGAGAATCGTATGCACGACCTCGGGACTGCGATTGACCGTGGTTGGCGGTGCGCCTACATGCCGTCGGGCATTGGTGATCGGAACTCTTGGGTGAAATACTTGCGTTGCCATGGATCACCTCCATTGGGATTTATTCTCCCCCAATTCGGTGTCCACGAAATCCGGGCTAGCTCAGCCTGACCCGATTTTTCTCCACGTTCAGGGTTCGCATATACTTTTCCCCGTTAGTCTGTTGGTCGTTGGTGAAAGTACTGTAACAACCCCTTTGACCGTGGATACGCAAAGGAAACTGCAATGCTGAAGAAGACCGAATTTCTTCCTGGGATATTCGCTTGCATACTGGCGCTAGCCTCCATAGCGAACGCCTTGGCAGGCGACGTCAAACTCGTGTCAGGCACCTGGGACAGCGTCTGCCGCGTGGAAATCACGTGGGGCCCGGATGCCCCGAACGGCACGCCCGTTGAATACTATTCCGATGTGCCGAGAAATTGGTCGATAACCAAACCGGACAGGCTCTGCTATCGCCGTGCAAGCACCCCCGACAACTGTGATTCGGGGATGACCCAGTGGAAAACCCAGTGGAGCTGTGCGGCCAATACGGGTTCAGGTGTTGAAGAACTTTCCCTGAAATAGCCCCGATATCGCATCATCGATCGATGGCGAATAAGCGAAAGCCCGTCGCTGTGCGACGACGCGTTAAAACGCCATCCGCATAAGTCGTGCCGTTGCGCGAAGTCTTACTGCTTGACGAACCTCTGCCCGGGCAGGATCATCATTGCGTGCAATTCAACAGGAGGCACGCTCTTATGCAGATCAAATTGTTCCTTGCCGCAGTGGGTACCCTGGCCTGCTTGCCTGGTGGAATTTTCAGCTTTCAGGCGATGGCCGAAGACACCAAGTTTGGGGAAGACGGTATAGCGAAAAACAGCAAGCGGGACATTACCGTTTCGGTCCGCAATACCCGGCCAGCGACCGATCGCCACAAGGATGCACGCCGCTGCCTTGACGCGGGGAAGAACGAAGCAATCAGCAAGTGCGCGAACAAATACCGCTGAAGGCAAAGAACGCTGCGCAGGCACGGGTACCGGTGGCGCAGAACCGCGCACCCAGGAAATCGGGATGTTACTTCGATGACGTCAGGTGAGGCTCATCGTAGGCCAAGTCTATGCTGCGTGGTTACCCGAATCGCGCAAGATAACTAATAGGGTCGAGGATGCAGTTTTTAGCAACTGCACTACTCAAAGTGAACATCTTCGGCTCTTTTCTGAATTCGAATAATCTGTACAGCTGGAATTGGGAAGCGAAGGACTCCGAAAACTCCACTTCATTTTTGCTTACAAAGAACGGGGTTTCCTTAGCGAAAGCCGTGGTCTTGACTTCAATGAATCGCTCCTTTCCCGTTCCCTCAAACGACAATACGTCAAATCCAAGACCGTCACCCTTCGTCGCAGAAACATGTTCTACCCGATCACTAAGTTGTTTCTTTCCTAACTTGTGAAGACGTACCCGCTCATATTGCAATACGAAATCTTCACCCGCCATTCCAAGCGATGCATTCCGAGCCTCACGAGCCAAATAGTCGCGTTTTACGCCCATCTCGCGCCGCATATAGGTCGCCGCAATTTCCTTCACTGCCCGACGGAGTTCTGGTGGTGCAACCAGAATATTCCCTAAGTCCGTCAAGAGCGGCGCGGTCGCTGGCTGCTCCGCAGCATTCAGAGCAGCCTGATCGAAGAGCGCGTTGCCAATCACCGCCTGTTGAACAACTTGAAAAAGCAGGTTTTGAAAATTGCTACGAGGCTTGTATCCAGAAATCCACGGGCATCCAAGGGCCAGCAAAACAGCACTGATATTCTGATGTTTGAGCTCGATCGCCGCGTCACTACGATCTACAAGCTTGTGTCTCAATACTTGACGATGTTTGGTCTTGTTGTAGACCTGGCCCGCAAGCTCTTGAGTGAGCATGTGCAAATAGTCGACAACCGTCGCTTCAACTTCTTCACGAGACCACGCCGTACTCATTGAAACTCTTCTTTATGCAATTATGCAGGCCTGACCCGGAACCGACCTGACCCGGAACCGACCCGGAACCCGCTGCGTGCGTGCCGGGCAATGATGTCTTTCAAGGAGAAATCGCTGTCGTTCTTTTTTTTGAAGTCACGTGATTCCTCTAGAAATATCGTCGAAACGTCACAACGAGTGTCAAATCTCAATCAGCGAAGTTCAGCCCACACATCGTATTCTTGAATCGGCGTACTAGATGTCGTCAGAAACGAATCAGCCTGTCTCCTACCTAATTTTGAAGTTCCAGCGCTTAACGTAGTATTGATCTTCCAGGATGCACCGCTAAAGGATTGTTTGATCAATTCTAACGGCGTCGCCTTTCTGTCACTTATACCTCCAAATCGAATTACCAGTCGTGCGCCGTCTTTACACACCTTTGCTGCGTTCTCCCAGACTTGTTTTAACTGCACTATGAAGTCATGAGGACTTCCGTGATCCAACTGTCCATCCGAAGAATAACTAACTGTACTCGGACCCCCAACAAACCAGTATCTGAGCCATTGGTCAGGGATGTACGTCCGCATGCCGTAGTAAGGTGGTGATGTGATTATCCAATCAAACTCCGCCCGGAAATCTAACGAAAAGCAGAAAGGATCGCGGCTGTCGCCAAGTCTCGATTCTCCACGACTTATAGGCAATTCGCCGCTAAGATATCTTTCTGCGCGACGCCGTACTAACGCCAGTACATCCACGTAGGAAGGCATCTGCCCGTGAAAGCGCCAATACTTCACGGCATATGCTGGCTTTGGCGCATAGGTCCGCATGCATTGATTGGAAAAATAGCTGGGGACGTCCTTAGTTATTGGCCCATGCAGCGCACCTAACAATATTCCTCTCAGCGCCCGCCGCGCATCGGATGAGCAATCAGTTATGAGCCCCTCTCGGAGACGACATAGCATTTGAAGCACCGTCGGATGAAATGCCAAGTCCCAGAACTCTCCTGTCGGTACGTCTGCGGACGGCACCGTTCCTAAAATCCTACTGGCGGCGCGCAGCACTTGCGAGGTATCTGTATTTGCGAGTTTTGCTGCAGTGATAGCCGCCGCAACCGGGCTGCTATCAACGCCTAAAGTACTTAAGCCACAAACGCGAGCCGCAAAATTGGCCGTTCCCCGCCCGCAAAACGGGTCGAGAAGCTTCTGCCCATTTTTTGCGTATCTCTCCAATATCCCCATCGGAAATTCAAGAGGAAACATCGTGAAATACGGGCAGATCGCATTAAGCATCGTCTGCGAGGCAATTGCGCCGCTCATCAACGCCTCACTCGAACGTATGTTTTATTTCCACGCACTGGGTTTCGATACGATTCCCACGCTTGATTTTGGACACCGATAAGCTTATCCATCGCCTTTCTGACCAAGTGATAGGCGATATTTTCCCGATCATCAAGATGCTCAGGCAGTTCGGTAAGAAGAAAGGCTTTGACGCTTCCCCAGGCGGCACCGAAATCCGACCGAATCTTGTCCATGAGTTCTTGATTACGTGCCAGCGCATCTATCGCTTTCTTCTCCAAATCGGCTAGAACATCTACAGCCTGGTCAATTCCCTCAGTGTCACCTTGATCGATAGCTAGCGGAGAGTCAGGGACCGTCGCAGTCGGAATCTGTGTCGGCTGTTGAGTCGGGGTGGACGATCCTCCGAACAGAGTCCGCAGTTCAGTGGCAAAGGTATGGGCCGCAGGGCGTGCATACCTCTCGTCTAGCATCTTGTACATCTTCTCGAACGACAATACCCGAAGGCTCACCGGGTAGGGTTTGCCGCCCACCGAACTCCAGAACACGCCTTGTCCCGGAATTGGTTCGTTCAAGAGCGAGCTCAATAAATCATCGCTGAAGTGGGCGTTGGCCTTTTTTAGACCAACCAAGTCGGCAGCCGAGAGAAGGTGAAAGATAAACCAGTTGTCGCCTTGGCTGAGAATCTCCGTGGGGATACTTCCAGGTTGCTGGGTAATCAAGAGAGCGCCAAGATCGTACTTTCGCCCTTCCTTTACCCACGCTATGTAAGGTTCCGAAGCGCTCGCATTTTCATTCAGGACAGATTGGGCTTCTTCGACTACTGCGATTGTCGGAATGGTTTTTGGATCGGCGCTCGTGAACTCTTGCTGGTTTCGGTCGAATATTCGACGTAGGATCAGTCCGGAGAGCACGAGGGCTTGGCCCCCACGCATCTGGGACACATCCACAATACAAAGCTTTCCCTGCGACAGTGCATGAACGAGCATGTCCATAAGCTGGCTGCTGCGATCGTGCAACATTTTGACGACCGCCGTCATGTTAGCGCGCGCGGCAAGTGCCTCCGCCTCTTGTTTGCTTACATCGAGATCGAGCAAATGACAGACATCTTCGAGCGGCGTCGCATTACTGTTTGCGTCGATCAGATTCACAAGAGCTTCCCAACGCTGCTGCGATAAGCTGCGCAACTTGCGGACGTTCTGTTGCTCCTGTCGCTCCGGGCCAATTGCGATCGCGATTACGTCCGACGGACGGAGGCGCCGAATGTCCAATTTGATACCCCCAGCCACGAAGGACTGATAAAACGGGCTCGGATTGTGCCGTGAAGTAAATACAACAAGTTTGTCAGCTAGCTCCGAAACATCGCAAAGACCGGGGCGCCCTTTATCATCAGGCCAAAAGTACTCGCCGTCCGGGTCAAAGATCACCGTTCCGACGGGCACACGTTTCCCTGCACGTTTTTCGACGGTTGGCGTGTCGTGATATAGCCTGCTAAAAAGAAGCTTAGTCAGGTTGGACTTCCCGAACCCCGCGCGAGCAAAGACAAAGCTGCGCCGTGAAACCAACGACTCAACCGGAAAACAGATTTGGGTCTCCGGCTTCAACACTTGCATCCAGTCATGAATTTCCAACTGCTTATTGTCGCCCGCATAAATGTATTCGCCAAATGCAAGGTGTCCAATCGGAGCACATTTTATGTTGTGCCCAGCGATTTCACGTAGCACCGCAGAAGACGGAAACGCAACCGGGCTTCCCACATGAGGCAACCGCCGGTGCGATGGCACGAAGGTCAAGCCGGCACCATTGCGCCGCTCTACACCAAGCACGCGAATATTCACTCTGTACTTGAGGTATTGCTCGCGAAGATCCTCCGGAACAGCGCGGTCCTCTTGAACAGCTCGAATGTTGAACTCCTCGCCTGAGCCAAAAGATAATTTTCCTTCTGACGAAAAGGAAGTGATTCGTCCCAATACCGCTTCGTCGGGTGTTTCAAGCTGTACGAGAACAAACTGGCCGTGCATCGGGATATTCTGGAAATCACTTCTATACGGAAGCACCAGGTCGGCATGAAATTCCAACCCTCCTTGCTGGAAGCCCCGGAAGATTCCAACGATTTGTTCGCGCGGAAACAATTCGAGATCAGCCATTGGTTTCTCCCTCATCCGTAGCGCTTTTGCGCCGGATCCGCATCCTGTAATTCGAACACATCCAAAGTCTGTGATTGCTCGCCTAACGTGCCTCGAATGCCTTCATAGATGTAGTCCTGCAAGATGTCAAAATCAAAGTCGACGAGAGCTGCGTTTTCATGCGCCTTCTGGAGACAGCGCGGATAGTGAGGAACCGGGAATCCGTTGATGGCATCGGCAAGCATCGACCCAAGAATGATTTGAGCGTGTTCTTTTTGCTCCGTGAAAATATCAATCGGCCAGATTGGATCCCGACGATGCGAACCGAATTTGACCAAAAACATCTTCCCTCCGACGAACTTATTAATCTCTCCACCTTCGTCAGCCCGATCATCGCCACGCGCGAACTCCGACCAGATGTACGCTTTTTCCTCAACCTCTCGTGGCACTTCGACATATGCCGGATAGTCCGTCTGAAGTACGTGCTCAAGCGCCATTGCCAAGCGATAACGCACCAGGACCTTGCTGTGCTTTGCGACGCCTGCCAAATAAATTCGACGGCGGTTCCGCCGCCATTGCTGATCAATTCGCTCCTTTATCTCCTGAAGTAGCCGTTGGAAATTATCTCCAGCAAAAATCTTGCTGCGCAGCAGTCCGTCGCAAATAATAAGTGTGTCTGTGCCAAAGTCTTTGGTCAAAATAGAGAACAAGACCGCCCACTCGACTAATTCCCGATACACTTGGACCCAACTTGGTGACACAGGCTTACCCTTGTCTTTCGGACGAATCATGTGAGAAAGCCTCGGCAAGCTGTCAACTCCGAGGAATTTCATCATCTCGCCGAGTGCTGATTTCGATGTGCCGTCTTTATCGAGATGTCTCCGCACAAGAGCATCGACAGGTGTAGTAGGAGACAGTGCCTCCAGGCAGTATTCATTGTTGCTCGAATCGACAACCCGAACGAGCTGAATCAAGAATGGATCAAACTGGAGCTGATTATTTCCACCATCGGTACCTACCAAAGAGATCGACGTAGTAGCACGGGGTTGGATTCGCTTGGTCTGCTGCTTTAGGGGGCGAATCTCTTCACGCAGCGCGTCAAGTATCCCCTGATCGCTGTGAATACATTCGGCGATGGCCTGCTTGAGCTGCGTTTGCGTTGACGGTTCGAACATATTGACTCACCAGTCGGAGCTAATAGTCAGTTCGGTAGACGGATCTATGGCGTCGCGGAATTCGGTTGGATATTGGAATCCAAATTTACCCGAGGCGTTGCTGCCACTGGCAAGTCGCCACGAGCGGACTCTTCCACAGAAGGGTTCTTGGATTCAATTGAGGGTAAGATGCCGACATAAACAGAGCCAGAGAAAGCGATACTCACCCACCACGGCATCGTGGTGAGTTGCTCAAAGAGCCTCTCCCTTTTCCTGGCCACAAATACCCCCGGCGTCGTCACTTTTTAGAACACGCGACGATCGCGGCTGTGCGTGAAATTCTGGATTGTTACTGCGGCGTACTTCTTGGTGAGATCGGGCGGTGCCTGTCTGCGATTCTACGCAGACGGCATGGCGCTGCAAGGGGCAGCGCATCCGCCAAGTGGCTGTGTGCTGCGTACTGGGTGCTGAGAAAGGGCTGAATAGAGACTTGGAGCCTTAGTTCGCCCTACCGCGCTTGCCGTTGAACCCCCTTGTGGCGCGCCGAGCAGCTCGACTCGACAAGGGGTTGTCGGCGAGGACTGTTCGAGTCCCATGGCAGGGCACGTTGTGTGTGCCCTGCCAGGTCGAGTTCCGCAGCCGCCTTGTCGGGTCAGGCAGCACAGGGTTACCCCTGATAAGGGGCGCGACACCAGGGGCGGCCTTCTTTTGGTTACTTTGCTTGGCCGCGCAAGAAAAGTAACCAGCTTCCGGGCTGCCCCCGGTCGAAGGAAAGGTAAAAGCGAAGAAGCAGTGCTGGGTGCTACGTACTGAGTGCTGAGAGGAAACGAGAAACTGCCCTCCAAGCCTCTCCCTCGTCCCTTATGGGCGAAGTCCGGTATCCAGCGAAGTCGGGCGCCCTCGTCCCTGGCGCTAGGCCAGCCCTTCCGCCTTCATCGTTTCCTGGATCTTCGGGCGCTGGCCGACGCGCTCGTAGTACGCCTTGATGTTCGGCCAGGGCGAAAGATCGATCTTGAGGCCTTTGCTCCAGTTCAGGATCGTGAAGGCGTAAGCATCCGCCGCGGAAAACTTGTCGCCCATCAGGTATTGCCGCTTGTCACCGAGCTTTTCTTCGAGGGGCTTGAGCCGGCGGCCGATGACGCCGAGCTGGACTTCCCGCATCTCCGGCGTGTATTTCGGATTGAACAGCGCGCCGAACTGCTTGTGCATTTCCGCCGAGACGAAGTTGAGCCACTCCGCCAGGCGATAGCGTTCCATCGTGCCGGGCTTGGGCGCGAGCCCGGACTCCGGCTTCTGGTCGGCCAGGTACTGGCAGATGACGCCCGCCTCGGTGAGCGTTTCGCCGTTGTCGAGCTGCAGCGTCGGGACGTAGCCCTTGAAGTTGATCTTCCAGTAGTCGTCGCCGGCTTCGGTCTTCTTGCTCGGGATGTCGACCTTGACCAGGTCGAGCTTGAGTCCCGCTTCGCGGGAAACGATGTGCGGGGCCATGGAGCAGGCGCTGGGGGAGTAGTAGAGTTTCATCGATTTCCTTTCATGAAATCATGCGGTGAAGGGTGCCCCCATGCGGGGATACCGGACTTCGTCCATAAAGGGGGAAGGTGTGCCCCGCGTTGCGGGATTCCCAAAAAGGGAACCGGGCTGTGCCCATAACCGGTCGTTGACCATACCCACAAGGGTACAGGGCTACGCCCATAACCGGTCTAAAAGAGGCCATAACTCCAGGCTAGAAAGGTCTCCTGACGTGCTACGCACATAGGGTATCCGCCAGGGTATTCGCGCGGGTAATCGGCCAAAAGTGCCAGGTTCTGGGTAAAGGCCGTAAACAGGTAACTGTGAACGAGGAACAGCGAACAGGAACA
Source organism: Betaproteobacteria bacterium (assembly GCA_016194905.1). Taxonomy (NCBI): domain Bacteria; kingdom Pseudomonadati; phylum Pseudomonadota; class Betaproteobacteria; species Betaproteobacteria bacterium. Next base: position 215,815 of record JACQAP010000008.1, on the reverse strand, counting down.
GTCCAAAGCCTTCGCCTCGCACCGCTGACTGATAACCGGTCACCGTTACGCAGAAGGCCGTTTTGTGGCGTCGATCTGCGAACCGATCCCCTGCAGACAACTCCGCACATCACGCCGCGGTGGACAAGGCGCGCTGAAATTTGCCCTCGAGAATGCCGCGAACCGTAATGTCCTCATCAAGTTCTTCCCAGCGCAATGCGCAGCCGTTAAGACGCAATTTGAACTTCTGCAATTGCTCGTCGGTCGCCCGGCTCAAACGGTCAAAGCGGTCCGCAGGAAACCCCAATTGCCGTCCGTCTGTCAGTTCGACGAAGACCGTCCGGCGGTCTACCCATGCGCGCGAGGCGAGCACCTCGAATTCAGCGGCGGTGGAATTCATGGAATTTCTCCATCAGAAAAGTTCGATGTTCAAAAACGAGTCTTTCGATCTTTCTCACTTCCACGGGAGGGACGTTGATGCTCCGCGCAAGCAGTATCGGGTCGAGCCAGAACTTGCATTCACCATCACCGGTATCGACGTGGATGTGCGCGGGCTCCTCGCCCTCGTCGGAATAGAAATGGAATCGAAAGGATCCTTTTCTCAGGACTGTCGGCACGTGGTCATACTACTGTATAGGTGTAGTGGTCGTCCACGAGACGACTCCCCTGTGGCTTGGTCGATTGCCGCCGCAACCCCGAGCCTCAAGACTTCGCTGCGTTCGTCTTTGTGCACGTAAAGCGGGTCCGGTTTGGTATGTTGCATAAATAGCGAGATGCGCCCCTCTTGCCCTTGCCCGCGCTCTATTGGAATCGGTAGAACTGATCGTTCAGGTACTTGACGATGTTCTGCCTCTCGGCCGGCGAGAATTCCTTTTGTGCCATGTGGGCGCAATCTTCGACCTGCTGTTTGAGACCATCCAACGATTGGACTCTATGGTCCTTACGGGCGTAGACCGAAGTATCGTGGCACGCCGTGCAGTTGGCATCGTGCAGGCGTTTGCCCTCGGCGCCATCGCCCGGCACCGCCGCGTGGGCGCTCACCGCCAGGAATATCATTGCCGGTGCGATCAGGATGTTTTTCAGTTTAGCCATGTCATTTCTAGAATTAGTGGTTAGCAACGATCTCAGCGTTCGATGCGCCGTGTAGCGCTCTTTATTCCAGGACCCTTTTGTTTTGAACCCGCAGACCCGCGCCTCGCGCCCTCGTAGGGTTTGAATCGGTGTGTTTCGCTGGTCAACAAGGCGACAAACTTCGGATGAATGAACAATTTCTCACGGCCGACTTTGACTTCCTTGAGCATTCCGATATCGGCCAGCGCCTTGAGATAAACGGACGCCGTCTGCCTGTTCCCCAACTTCGCCTCGACAATGTTCTGGATGCGGCAGTACGGCTGCACGAAAACCAGCTCGACCAGTTCGCGGCTATAGAGCTTCGGGGCACGCGCACGGACGTATTCCGCCGAATGGGTCATGAGATCATGAACCGCCTGTATCTTCTCTACCGTCCAGGCTGCTGTCTCCCGTATGCCCGCAAGCATGTAGAGAATCCATTTTTCCCAGGCGGCATCACGGGTCACAGCGAGCAACAGGCGATGGTAATCCGGCTTGTTGCCGATGATGTACCGGGATAGATACAGAACCGGCAGGTCCAGCAGACCTTGCTCCACAAGCATGAGCTGATTGAGCACCCGGCCGGTCCGGCCGTTTCCATCGGTGAATGGGTGGATCGCCTCGAACTGGTAATGCGCGACCGCCATACGGATGAGCGGATCGACCTCCGTCTGCTTATGGATGAACCGCTCCCAGTTGGCGAGTTTTTCGCGCAGCAAAGCCTCCCCCGCCGGGGGCGTGTAGATGACTGCGTTCTTCGCCGGGTTTGTGAGCGTTGTTCCGGGCACGCGCCGGATTTCCATTTGCCGGCCTTTGATGGTGGAGCAAACGGCAACCGCCGTGGACGTGCTGAGCGGCTTCGCTTTCAGGGATTCGACGCCTTGGCGCAGCGCCGTGCGGTAGCGCAGGGCTTCCTTGGTGGCCGGATCTGCATTTTCCGGATCGATTTGCGCGTACTTGAACAACGCGTCGGTGGTGGTGACGATGTTCTCGATCTCGGAACTGGCCTGCGCTTCCAGCAGTGGGATCGTGTTGATCAGCACGCCCTGATTGGGAATCAGCGTTCCCGCCTGTCTCAGTGCCGCAACCGCTGCGCGGGCACCTATGCAAGCCTTCAGGATGGCGCGCGTTTCGATGTCCGCTTTGGGCGGCAGCGGGGGCAGCGCATTGTAGGGACGGTTGGGGTCGAACCTGGCCACGTGTCGAAATGCTCCCGGTTTGTCGACACGTCGGCGGAACATGTCGAACGATTCGACATATCACCACAATATGTCGAAAAACGTAAGCGTTTTCGACATGTTAAGCCAGGCGCGACCGGATGCAAAACACCACGAGCCCCCTCGGGGGCAGGGACGCCCGCGGGATACAGGCCTAGAAGGGTTGCCGATCACGCCATTCCACAAGGGATTCCAAAAGGGATTCCACAGGATTCCCGCAAGGGGATACCGGCGCTGCCATAACCGGGCTGCGCCATAACCGGTCGTTGACCATAACCGGGCTGACGCCCATAACTCCGGGCTAGAAGGGTACTCCGACGTGCTACGCACGTAGGGTATTCGCCCATAACTTTAGGCCTCAGGACTGAGTCTTGCCTTTCAAGTAAGTATCCCCCGGCAAAGCCGGGGGCTTTAAGTTGTGAGCCGCTCAAAGCGGCTACGCGGGGTCGCTCTCGCGACCCCGATTCAATGCCGGGGTGACGCGTACGTGAGCCTTCTATGACACATCAGAACGAACAACACTTCCACCGCCACTTCGTCTGCCTTAGGCTCTCGTACTTGTCCATCCGTGAAACTCCTCGTCGTGTGCTTGGCGGTTCACGATCAGGCGTTTCCGCGATGGACTCCTTGAAACGTCAAACTTCTACTGCCACCCCGGCAGAGCCGGGGGGTCTCCCTACAGACTAGCTGCGGGGCACTTGTGAAACCGGCCGTCCTGCATGATGGCGATTAACTTGGCCTGGTCCCGTAGAATGCCGACGTCCTGAAGCGGATCGCCGTCGACCAACAGCAGATCCGCGAGGTAACCGGGGCGGACCTGGCCGAGCCGGTCGCCCATGCCCATGATCTCTCCGCCCAGCCGCGTGGCGGCCACGATCGCGTCCATCGGCGAAAACTCCAGCATATCCACGAAGTGGCTGATGTCTCGCGCGTCCGTTCCGACCGGATTCCACGCGAACCCGTAATCTCCGCCGATCAGCACGCGCACGCCGCGTCGGTGCAAGGCCTTCATGTTCTCGATGCCGTTCTCGAGTTCGTGCGCCACACCGCGCGCTTCGGCGATTTCGCGGGTGATACCCCACGGCGCGGCCTCGTTCAACGTCGTGTAGAGGTGGCCAAGCACCGGCGCGACGAAAATGCGTTCGCGCTGTGCCTCGAGCCGGTCGCGGGCATCGTCGTCCAGCAGCGTCGCGTGATAGATGACGTCGACGCCATGGCGCAGGCACATCCTCACCGACTCCGCGCTGCGCGCATGCGCGGCAACGCGTTTGCCGTGCGCCTGCGCCACGCCGCATACGGCTGCGACCTCGGCATCGTTCATTACGGTCGTTTCGGCCGGTGACGCCGGCACGCCGGCATCACCGGAAACATTGATCTTCAGGGTATCCACCCCCTCGCGCACCATCTCCCGCGAGAAGCGGCGAAACTCTTCGGCGCCGTTGCAGACCACGGCGAAATTCTCACGGTACATGTGATAGAGGCGCGCATCGCCGAGGCCGGCGGAGACGGTCATTTCCGGACTGGCCGCCAGCGTTCTCGGACCGGGAAAATCGCTGTTGTCGATGGCGTTGCGCAGCACAATATCCAGCCTGGATTTGGCGGCCGCGGCGCTGAAGCAACTGGTAAAGCCGGCGTCGAGCATGCGCCGCGCATTCTGCGCGGTGCGCAATGTATGCTCTTCGGGCGGAATGAATCCGAGCTCGACCGACTGGGCGACGTCGGTGAACGAAAGATGCGAATGCGCCTCGATGAGCCCGGGCATCAGCGTTGCGCCCTGCCCGTCGACAACCCTTGCGTTGCCGGCCGGAGGCGAGGCGTCGGCCGGAACGACCGCCGTTATCCTGTTGCCTTCGACGAGCACAGAACCGGCAAAGGCGGGGTTGCCGGTACAGTCCAGAACGCTGACGTTCCTGAACAGCGTCGCGTTCATGGTCGAGCAATCCCTGACCGGTGCTTCGGCATCTACAGGTTCTCGATATACATCCGGTTCCAGGTCGGGCTGATGATCAACTGATTGATGCAGGCATGGGCCGGCATTTCGGCGATGAACCGGATGGTATTGCCCAGGTCCTCCGGCTGCAGCATGCGCGCGCGATCCTGAGAACTCGGCGGAACCGGGCGCCGGTCCAGGATCGGCGTGGCAACTTCGGCCGGACAGATCGCGCAGGCACGGATGCCGTTTGCACATTCTTCCATGTTGATGGTCTCGGTCATGGCCGTTACCGCATGCTTGCTACCGTTATAGGCGGCACCGGTCAATTTCGGATGGAAAACGCCGGCCCAGGAGGACACGTTGATGATCAGCCCGTCTTTCTTCGCGCGCATCGCCGGCAGCACGGCATGGATCGTGTAGAAAGACCCGTCGAGGTTGATGCCGATGACCTCCTTCCAGCCTTCGACCGTCTGGTTCTTCCAGTAGCGGTTCGTCGTGTTCAGCCCGGCACTGTTGAGCAATATGTCTATGCGCCCATGACGGGAAAGAATACCGTTGGCCGCTTTCTTGACCGCCTTTGGATCGGAAACATCCAGCGCCTCGACTTCAGCCGACCCGCCCTTGATACGAATCTTGTCCGCCTCCGGCGCCAGCACTTCCTTGCGGCGGCCGGACATCACCACGATTGCGCCGGCATCCGCCAGGGCCTGCGCGCCGGCCAGACCGATTCCGGTTCCCGCGCCTGTGATCCAGGCTACCTTGCCCTTCAGCTTGCTCATGTCTTCTTCTCCTGTATATCACGCCGTTTTGGACAGCTTGCGGTCGATCCCCCGCACGCCGTCAAATGCTTCGCGCAGCGCTTCGGCCGATTCGGTCACGGCACGCCTGGCTGCATCCACCGCGCCGCCCATCAGATAAAAACCGTGGATCATGCCTTCGTAATTGGAGAGCCGCACGCGGTTTCCGGCCTCGATCAGTTTTCTCGCGTATTCCACGCCCTCGTCGCGCAGCGGATCGTATCCGGCGACGATGATCAGAGCCGGGGGCAGGCCCGACAGATCGTCGAGAATCAGTGGCGCGAAGCGGAAATCGTTCACGTCCTTGCCGTTGCGCAGGTACTGGCGATAGAACCAGGTGATCGAATTGCGCGTGAGCACATAACCTTCCTTGAACTTGTGATGTGATGCCATCTCGGGTTCGGGCGCGGTGCACGGGTAGATCAGCAACTGGAACGCCGGCTTCGGATGCGCTGCATCGCGCGCCAGAATCGCGATCACGGTTGCCAGGTTCGCGCCGGCACTATCGCCGCCGACAGCGATGCAGTTCGAATCGCCGCCGAATTCGACGGCGTGCAACGCTACCCATTTCAGCGCTGCTTCACAATCCTCCACCGCCGCCGGGAATTTGGATTCGGGCGCAAGGCGATAGTCGATCGCCACCACGATGCAATCCGCCCGGTTGGCGAGCATGCGGCAGACGGAATCGTGGGTTTCGAGCGAGCCGATCACGAAGCCGCCGCCATGAAACCACGTCAGCACGGGAAGCTTCTCTGCGGTCTTGATCTCGCGCGGCGTGTAGATGCGGATCGGGATGTCGCTGCCGGAGCCGGCTATGCACCGGTCCTCGGCGCGGAAGATCGGCTCGCTGACCTTCAGCTTGTTGACGCGCATCAGATACTGCTCGCGTCCCTGGTCGGGCGTGAGCTGCCATATCTCGGGCAGATTGGCCTTCTTGGCCAAGCCAAGGAGGATTTCGATTTGCGGATCAAGCGGCATGGATACCCTCTCTCAAAACTTCAAGACAATTCCCACCACGGAGAACACGGAGGACACGGATACCCTCGCGAAGCGTGGAGTACCCTTTTAGGAAAAGCAAGAACGGAAAAACAGATGCGATTCACATGTGATCTATTCAGACCGTCCCTATTCGCCTGAGGACGGGTACAGGAGCTTGAAGGTGCCGGTGGCCTTGGCAAGCAGGCTGCCGTCCTCGCCGCGCAATTCGCCTTCCGAGAAAATCAGCGAGCGGCCCGCGCGCTGGGCGCGCCCTTCGGCGAACACTGGCCCGAGCGCGGCCGCAATGAAGTTCACCTTGATCTCGACGGTCAGCGCGCCGTTGCATTGATCGTCGAGCGACCGTCCCGCACTCGCCAGCGCCACATCGAGCAGCGTCATCAGCGCACCGCCATGTATCGAGCCCCAGCTATTGGCGAACTCCGGCCGTGGATCGAACCGCAGCCTGACCACGCCGTCGCCCTTTTCGAGAATCTGCAATCCCAGGTGCTCGACAAAAGGCACATGAATATAGAACCCCGCTCTCGCCTCCGCCATGGCGTTACATCGAAACCAGGCCGCCATCGACGGCCACGGTCTGGCCGGTGATGTAGGCCGATGCATCCGACGCGAGAAGCACCGCAAGGCCTTTCAGGTCGTAGTCCGTGCCCAGACGCTTCATCGGCGTCAATTCCATGATGATCTGCTCGGCCCGGTCTATCATTCCTTGCGACATTTTGGAGGGAAATACGCCCGGCGCGATAGCATTCACCGTGATGCCGTGGTGTGCCCATTCCACCGCCAGCGAGCGCGTGAAGCTGACAACGCCGCCCTTGCTCGCGTTATAAGCGATGGTCGGCATCATGCGCGGATCGGTACCCACCAGGCCGGCGATCGAAGCGAGATTGATGATGCGGCCGTACTTGCGCGGAATCATGCTGAGCTTGCCCACGGTCTGGCTCATCAGGAAAACCGCCGTCAGATTCAGGTTGATGATCTTGTACCAGGCATCGAGCGGATGGTCTTCCGCCGGCGCGCCCCATGCCGCCCCGGCATTGTTCACCAGGACGTCGATCTGACCGTAACTCTTCAGGATGCGCTCCACCATCGGCTGCACTGAATCGGTGTTCTGCAGGTCGTTGACGACCGTCAGCGCATCGATGCCCATGCCTTTCAGATGCGCTTTCGCTTCTTCCAGCTCACCGGCCTTGCGCGCGGTAATGGCAATCTTTGCCCCCATTTCGCCGAGGGCTTCGGCGAATTGAAGCCCCAGCCCGCGCGACCCGCCCGTGATCAGCGCGACCTTTCCGGTCAGATCAAACAGTTTCTTAACGTTCATACCGTTTCCTCAAAAAATCCCGAATCTCACCACGAAGGCACGAAGACGCGAAGAAATGCGGAAATTAAGAATGATCCTGCCCGCCTTCCTGATCGGATTACTGTAGACGCGGTGGGACGGCCCTCTGAAAATACCCGTTCGCGTTGTCTTGGTCTTACTTCGTGTCTTCGTGCCTTCGTGGTAAAAATCATACCTAGAACCAAGCGTCCTGCATGTCCAGGCAGGTCGGATCGAGACTGTCGAGCAATTCCGCCCATTGCCTCGTCTTCGACAGTTCCCAGCGGAAGAAAAACGCGCAGGCCTGCAGCTTGCCCTGATAGAAATCCCGGTCGGCCTCGTGAGCCGTGCCCACCTTTTTCACCGCGATCAGGGCCTGCTTCAACCACATCCAACCGATTACGGTGTGGCCGACCAGATCCAGATACACGGACGCGTTGGCAAGTCCGAGATCCACTTCGCCGCGTCCGGTCACGCACAGCAGGTTGCGCGTGACTTTCATGACCCGGTCCAGCGCATCGTTGAGCAGTGTGCCACAGCGATGCAATTCCTCCGAGTCGCAGGCCGAAGCCACGCGCACCACGGAGCTGATTTCCCTTGCCAGCAACTGGATCGCCGCGCCATCGTTCATGCCGGCCTTGCGTCCCAGCAAGTCCAGCGCCTGGATGCCGTTGGTGCCTTCGTGGATCGGATTGAGGCGGTTGTCCCGGTAGAACTGCTCGACCGGATATTCGCGCGTGTAGCCGTAGCCGCCGTGCACCTGGATCGCCAGGCTGTTGGCCTCAAGGCAGTACTGCGATGGCCACGCCTTCGCGATCGGCGTCAGGATGTCCAGCAGCAGTTCGTCCTCGCGCCTCGCCTTCGGATCTTCGGCGGTATGGCTTTCGTCGACCAGGAAAGAACAATACAGACATAGTGCCAGCGCGCCTTCCACGTAAGCCTTTTGCGCGAGCAGCATGCGCTTCACGTCGGCATGCTCGATGATCTTGACCGGCGGCTGCTGCGTATTCTTGCCGCCGGGCAGCCGCCCCTGCGGCCGTTCGCGTGCGTAGGCAAGCGCATGCAGATAACCGGTGTAGCCGAGCATGGTCGCACCCATGCCGACGCCGATGCGCGCTTCGTTCATCATCTGGAACATGTACGCGAGCCCCTTGTTCGGCTCGCCGACGAGTTCCGCATGCGCGCCGCCCTGCTCGCCGAAGTTGAGCACGCAATTGGTCGTGCCGCGAAAGCCCATCTTGTGATTCAGTCCGGCGAGCGCGACATCGTTGCGGCCGGCCAGAGAGCCGTCATCGTTAACCCTGTACTTCGGCACGATGAACAGCGAAATACCTTTCACACCGGCGGCTGCGCCGTGGATGCGCGCCAGCACCAGATGCACGATGTTTTCGGACAACTGGTGTTCGCCCGCGGAAATCCACATCTTGTTGCCGACCAGCCGGTAGCTGCCGTCTTTGTCCGGATGCGCAGTGGTGCGGATATCCGACAATGAAGAACCGGCCTGCGGTTCGGATAGACACATCGTTCCGAAGAAACGGCCCGACAGCAGCGACGGCAGATACTTTCGCTTTTGCGCCTCCGAACCGAAGGTCCGGATCAGATTGGCATTGGCGACGGTCAGGAAGGGATAGCCGGCGGTTGAGATATTGGCCGCGTTGAACCAGGCAAAGCAAGCCTGCGCGACAGTCCAGGGCAGTTGCATGCCGCCCAGTTCGAAATCCTGCGCGGCAGCCATGAAGCCGGCCTCGCGAAAAGCCTGCAACGCTTCTCCCACTTCGGGAATGATCTCGACGCGTCCGTTCTCGAAGCGCGGCTCGTTCAGGTCGGCCTTGCGATTGTGCGGTGCGAACTTTTCTTCCGCGATTTTTGCGGCGGTGTCGAGCGCCGCGTCGAAAGTCTCCCGCGAATGCTCACCGAAGCGCGGGCGCCGCGTCAGCGACTCGACGTCGAGCAACTCGTAGAGGATGAAATCGAGGTCCCGGCGGTTCAGCAGCTTCGACTGCATTTCAGATGTTCCTTGAGTCGCCGGGGAATCAAAATTCAAATTCGCCGACGCAAAGATCGCAAAGGAAAAGAAAGAAAGTTCGCAAAGGAACCGAGAGCGGACCTATATTGCGGCATATCTGCGTCACCATACCCGGTCACCCCAAAGCAGTTTTTCCGATCTGGCCTTTCTTTGCGTCCTTTGCGTCCTCTGCGCCTTAAGGTGAAACACTCAAGGGAACACTTGGAGCTGAAGCTGTTGCGTTGAGACGTTTCTTTAGGCCACTTCGAACAATCCCGCGGCGCCCATGCCGCCGCCGATGCACATGGTCACCACCACGTACTTGACGCCACGGCGCTTGCCCTCGATCAATGCGTGTCCGACCAGGCGGCTGCCCGTCACGCCGTACGGATGCCCCACCGCGATCGAACCGCCGTTGACGTTGAGCCGCTCGTCCGGAATGCCGAGCTTGTCGCGGCAGTAGATCACCTGCACCGCGAAAGCCTCGTTCAGCTCCCAGAGACCGATGTCGGCGATTTTCTTGCCGGTCTGCTTCAACAGCTTGGGAATGGCGAATACCGGACCGATGCCCATTTCGTCGGGTTCACAGCCGGCCACCGCGAACCCGCGAAAGATGCCCATCGGCTTGAGTCCCTTGCTGGCAGCCAGCCGGTCGCTCATCAACACCTGCGCCGATGCACCGTCGGAAAACTGGCTGGCGTTGCCGGCCGCGATGACGCCGCCTTCGATGGCAGGTTTTATCTGCGACACGCCTTCGTAAGTCGTATCGGCGCGAATGCCTTCGTCTTCACCGGCAGTCACCTGTTTGGTGGATTCCTGGCCGGTGTTCTTGTCCACGATTTTCATCGTGGTGGAAATCGGCACGATCTCGTCTTTCGTCCTGCCTGCGGCGCGCGCCGCGGCGGCGCGCTGCTGGCTTTGCACGCCGTAACGATCCTGCGCTTCGCGTCCGATCTTGTAGCGCTTCGACACCGTCTCGGCGGTCACCAGCATCGGCCAGTAGATTTCCGGCTTGTTCTGCTCCAGCCAGGCATCCTTCAACATGTGCTTGTTGGCTTCGTTCTGCACGCAGGAAATGGATTCCACGCCGCCCGCGACAAAGATGTCCGCCTCGCCCGCGAGAATGCGCTGCGCGGCAAGAGCGACCGTCTGCAATCCAGACGAACAGAAGCGGTTGACCGTCATGCCCGACACGGTGACCGGCATGCCCGCGCGCAGCGCGATCTGGCGAGCGATATTCTGGCCGGTCGCGCCCTCGGGATTCGCGCAACCCATGATGACATCCTCGACCTCCGCCGGATCGAGCTTCGCTCGTTCCAGTGCGGCCTTGACGGCGTGGCCGCCCATGGTCGCGCCATGGGTCATGTTGAGCGCGCCCTTCCAGCTCTTGCAGAGCGGCGTGCGCGCGGTGGAAACGATCACTGCGTCGGTCATGTCAAGCCTCCAATCAAATCGGAACCACGGAGGACACGGAGATCACGGAGGAGAACGAGATATGGGACCGCCGGACACCTGCAAGAAATCGCCTAGTGGATGCAGCGATCTCGCTCACACCTCTTTCGACTTTGCCCTTCTCCGTGCCCTCCGTGGTTCAAGAATTAGCTGTTGAATTTCTTGCCTTCGGCTGCCAGCTTCTCAAGCAGCGCTGCCGGCTTCCAGAATTCGCCATGTGCTGAATGATAACGCCGCACCGACTCCAGCACCTTGTCCAGTCCGACCGTATCGGCGCAGAACATCGGTCCGCCGCGATAGCGTGGGAAGCCGTAGCCGTAGATATAGACGATGTCGATATCGCTCGCCCGCAGCGCGATGCCCTCTTCGAGGATTTTCGCGCCTTCGTTGACCAGCGCGTAGAGGCAGCGCTCGAGGATTTCCTGGTCCGTGATCTGGCGGCGCTGGATGCCCGCTTCGTTGGAGGCTTTCACGATCAACTCTTCGACGACCGGATCGGGAATCGGATTGCGGTTGCCGGCCTCGTACCGGTACCAGCCGGCACCGGTCTTCTGACCGAAGCGCCCGAGTTCGCAGATCTGGTCCGCCACCTTGGAATAGCGCAGGTGCGCAGGGCGGGTCGCCGCCTGGCGCTTGCGGATGTACCAGCCCACGTCGAGTCCCGCCAGGTCGCCGACACGGAACGGCCCCATCGCAAAGCCGAAATCCTCGATGACCTTGTCGACCTGTTGAGGCAGCGCGCCTTCTTCGAGCAGGAAGCCCGCTTCACGGAAATAGCCGTGGAGCATGCGGTTGCCGATGAAGCCATCGCACACGCCCGCGACCACGCCGACCTTCTTGATGGCTTTCGACAGTTTCATGGCGCTGGCCAGCACATCCTTGGATGTTTTTTTCGCGCGCACCACTTCCAGCAGCTTCATGACGTTGGCGGGGCTGAAGAAATGCAGGCCCAGCACATCCTGCGGACGCGAGGTGACCGCGGCAATTTCGTTCACGTCCAGCGTCGAGGTGTTCGTGGCGAGGATGGCGCCCGGCTTGCAGACCTTGTCGAGTTTCTCGAACACCTGCTTCTTGACCGGCATATCCTCGAACACCGCTTCGATGACGATATCGACGTCCTTGATGTCCTCGTAGCGGGTCACGCCGGTGAACAGGCCCATGCGCTTGTCCATGGCTTCCTGGGTCAACCGGCCCTTGGCCACCGTCGCCGCGTAGTTTTTGCGCACGATGCCGAGCCCTTTGTCGAGCGCCGACTGGTTCACTTCGAGCATTTTCACGGGGATGCCGGCATTGACGAAGTTCATGGCGATGCCACCGCCCATCGTCCCGGCGCCGATCAGTGCCGCGGACTTTATCTCGCGCACCGGCGTGTCCTCCGGTACGTCGGGGATCTTGCTGACCTGGCGCTCGGCGAAGAACAGATGGCGCAGCGCGCGCGATTCGTCGGTTTTCACCAGTTTCTCGAACTGCTGGCGTTCGAAGGCGACACCCTTCGCGAACGGCAGGTTGGTCGCAGCCTCGACGCACGCGGCGATCGCCCGCGGCGCTGGGTAGCCACGCCACGCCTTGCCGATGCGCTCTCGCGCGGCGGCAAAGAAGGCCTCGGCGGGCTGGTCAAGCGCCGCGGTCAACTGACTCGCGCGACGCACGCCCTGGCCCTCTTTCAAGAGCCGGTTGGCGTAGGAGATCGCGGCGGCGCGCAAATCGCCGGTAACGACCTCGTCCACGAGACCGGATTCCTTCGCTTTCTCGCTTGAGACCGGATCGCCGGCAACCATGAAATCCAGCGCCTTCTCCACGCCCATCAATCGGGGCGCTCGCTGGGTTCCGCCAGCGCCCGGGAGGATGCCGAGCTTCACTTCGGGCAGCGCGATCTGCGCACCGGTCAGCGCGATCCGGTAATGGCAGGCCAGCGCCAGCTCCAGCCCGCCCCCCATGGTGGGGCCGGAAATCGCGGCGACGATCGGCTTGGTGACGGTATCCATGTAGGCCAGCACGTCGGGCAGCGTAGCCTTGCCCGGGTCGTAGGGCTTGCCGAATTCGCTGATGTCGGCGCCGCCGCTGAAGTTGCGCCCGCCACCGATGAGCACGAAGGCGCGGATATGATGATCGTGGTCGCCTTCCTTGAGGACGTCGAAGATGCCCTGCACCACGCCCTTGTTCACCGACAGCGCATTGACCGGCGGATTGTTCAGCGCGATGACGCCGATGCTGCCCTGCTTCTGGTATTCGACGAAATTGGTCATTCAACCTCCGGGATCATAAAGAGCTGAACCACGGAGAACACGGAGGAAAGCCAAGAGCAAGAAAACAAGTCGGGGTGAAAACATTTCATTGGATCACGATCCATTGCAGTGAACATTGGCCGCACAGGTTAGCAAATAATGACCTCGTTTTTACCCCCACTTTTCTTTTCCTCGTTTTTGTTTTTCCTCCGTGTCCTCCGTGGTTCAAGACTTCGTGTTTTCTTTTTGCGCCGTGTATCTTGTACTCAATTCTAGACTTCCAGCCACTCCTTGCGAACGGCCTCGTTCGCGCGCAAACCTTCGGGCGTGCCTTCGAACACGATCTGGCCGTGGCCCATGACGTAGAGCCGTTGCGAGATCTTCAACGCGATCGTCAGCTTCTGCTCGACCAGCAGGATGGAAACGCCGCGGTTCTTGATCTCCCCGAACAGCTTCGCGACCTGCTCGACGATTTTGGGCGCAAGGCCTTCGGTCGGCTCATCGATCATCACCAGGTCGGGATCACCCATCAGGGTGCGGCACAACGTCAGCATCTGCTGCTCCCCGCCGGACATGACGCCGGCCGGCGCATCCGCCCGCGCCTTGAGCTGCGGGAACAGCGCGTACATGTCGTCGATGCTCCAGCGGCCCTTCTGGCGCGCGTTCTTCATCCCCAGCAGCAGATTCTGCCTCACCGTCAGCGACGGAAAGATGTCGCGGTTCTCGGGAACATAGCCCAGGCCCCTGCGCGCGACCATGTAGGTCTTCTGCCCATTGAGTTCCTCGCCTTTGAACTTCACCGAGCCGGTGGAATTGACCTGACCCATGATCGACTTGATGGTCGTGGAACGGCCGACGCCGTTGCGTCCCAGCAGGCTGACGATCTCGCCCTGCCCGACCTGCAAATGCACGCCGTGCAGGATATGGCTCTTGCCGTAGTAGGCGTGGAGGTCTTTGACTTCAAGCATGCGCTAAGAACGATTGAACCACGGAGAACACGGAGAACACGGAGAAAAGTCAAATAAGCGGAGATGTTTGGCACATTCTCCCAGCCGCTGGCGGTCGTTTGACGAGTCATGAATCCGTCGTTCTCCAAGTGGTGTTCTTCTCCGTGTTCTCCGTGCCCTCCGTGGTTCGTCTGTAAGTTCTAGTGTTGCTCGGTGCCGAGATAGGCTTCCTGGACCGCCTTGTTGCCGCGGATTTCCTGCGGCGTGCCGCTGGCAATCACTTCGCCATAGACCAGCACCGAAATACGGTCCGCCAGATTGAAGACCACGCTCATGTCGTGCTCGACCATGATCAGGGTGCGGCCCTCGGTTACTTTGCGGATCAACTCGACGGCTTCATCGGTCTCGCTGCGGCTCATGCCGGCGGTCGGCTCGTCCAGCAGGATGACGTTCGCTCCGCCGGCGATCGTCACGCCGATTTCGAGCGCACGCTGCTCCGCGTAGGTCAGCACGCCGGCCATCCGGTCGCGGCGCTTCGCCATGCCGATGCGATCGACGATCTCGCCGGCACGCTCGCGAACCGCCTCCAATGCGTCGACGCGATGCCAGAACGAATATTTGTAGCCCTGGGACCACAGCACCGCGCAGCGCACGTTTTCGTACACGGACATGCGCGGAAAGATGTTGGTGATCTGGAAGCTGCGCGCCAGCCCTTTGCGGTTGATGATCTCGGGCTCGAGGCCGTTGATGCTTTCCCCGTGCAGATCGATGCGCCCCGAACTGACCCCGAAGCGGCCGCTGATCAGATTGAACAGCGTCGACTTGCCGGCGCCGTTCGGGCCGATGATGGCATGGCGTTCGCCCGGGCTGATGCTCAGGTTGACGCCATTGATGATCGAAGTGCGTCCGAAGCTCTTGCGCACGTCGTGCAGTTGCAGGGCTGCCACGCTCATACGGCCCCCCTCTGCTGGAGTTCGACCGTCAGGTTTTCCCAGGCGCGGCCGACCACCCTTTTTACGCCATAGACCAGCGCTATGCCGATGACGAACACGATCGCGGTTCCAATCCAGTAGCGGCCTTGCATCGGGTCGAGCATGAAACCGAAAAACGAGAATGCCTTGCTGGACGTTTCCTTGGCCTCGAAGTGATAGATCATTTCGATCAGTGCGAAGAATCCCGCCAGCATGACCGAGCCGGCAATCGCCGCGATCGCATAGGAAGGCACCAGACGCCGCACCAGACGCGCATTCCATACCGGCTTATGCAGTGCGATCAGGTTGGCGATGCCGCCCGGCGAAAACATGATGATCACCAGGAAGAACAGGCCGAAGTACAACAGCCAGGCCTGGGTGTAGTTGGATAGCGCCGATTGCAGCAGCGTAACGAGCACGGCGCCGATGATCGGACCCCAGAAATGGCCGATGCCGCCGATGAACGCCATCAGCACGACGTTGCCGGACGCCACCAGGCCGAGCGTTTCGGCGGTGACGATTTCGTAGTTGATCGCCGCCAGGCCGCCGCCGATGCCGGCGAAGAAACTGGCCAGCGACATCATCAGCCAGCGCACGCGGGTCGGGTTGTAGCCGACGAATTTGGCGCGTTCCGGATTGTCGCGCACGGCGTTCGCCATGCGCCCGAGCGGCGTCCGCGTCAGCGCGAACATCGCGATCATGGCGACGAGGCACCATCCCGCGATCAGATAATAGACCTGGATCTGCGGGCCGTAACTGAGTCCGAGAAAGGGCTTGCCCACGGCGCGGTTGGTGGCGATGCCGCCTTCGCCGCCGAAAAAGGCGGTGAACATCAATGCACTCGCAGCCACCATTTCGGCAATGCCGAGCGAAATCATCGCGAACGGCGTTCCGGCGCGCCGCGTCGTCACGAAGCCTAACAGCAGTCCGAACACGAGCCCGGCCACGCCGCCGATCAGTGGCACCAGGGTGACCGGAAACCATAATTTGCCGGCGCCGATCAGGTTCAGGGCGTGCGCACAGAAGAACGCGCCCAGGCCGAAGTACACGGCGTGTCCGAAAGACAGCAGCCCGGTCTGCCCGAGCAGCATGTTGTACGACAGCGCAAAGATGACGGCAATGCCCATCTGCGACAGCATCGACAGCGCGAAGCTCTGGGTGAAGATCAGCGGAAGCACAGCGAAGGTCAGCGCCACCGCCACCCAGAACACGATCCTGGGTGGGGTCAGCACCGGCGTCATGCTGGCGCTCCGCGGGAGATGCCGGATACCCGTGTCGGTCAGCACATCAACTCTCCCGTGTACCCATGAGGCCGCGCGGGCGCACGATCAGCATCAGCACCATCAGCAGGTAAGGCAGCACCGGTGCGGTTTGCGAGATCGTGATCGACCAGAGGCCGTGCCACGCCGATGTCGAGGCGACATTGATACCGACTTTGCCGAGAATGTCGAGCATCGAATAATCGATCGCGACGGAAAACGTCTGCAGCGCACCGATGATCAACGACGCAAGGAAGGCGCCGGCGAGCGAACCCATGCCGCCGAATACGACGACGACGAAGACGATGCTGCCGACCGCGGTCGCCATGCCGGGTTCGGTAATGAATGCATTGCCGCCGATCACGCCCGCCAGTCCGGCCAGCGCAGCACCGCCGGCGAACACCAGCATGAACACCCGTGGCACGTTATGCCCGAGCGACTCGACCATGTCCGGATGGGTGAGCGAAGCCTGGATCACCAGGCCGATGCGGGTGCGCGTCAGCACAAGATACAAGGCCAGCAGCATGCCGACCGAGACCAGCATCATGAAACCGCGATAGGCCGGATACTGAGTGGTATACAACGTGAACAGCGTGAAATCGAGCTGGGCTGGAATGCGGTAATCCACCGGCGCACGTCCCCAGAGCAGGTGCACCACCTCTTCGATCACATACGCCAGACCAAACGTGAACAGCAATTCGGCCACATGCCCGAACTTGTGCACGGTGCGCAGGCCGAAGCGTTCGGTTGCCGCGCCGAACCCGCCGACGATCAGCGGTGCAATGAACAGGGCGGGCCAGAACCCCACGTACAGGCCCGTCTGGTAAGCGAAGTAGGCGCCGAGCATATAGAAGCTCGCATGCGCGAAATTCAGCACGCCCATCATGCTGAAAATCAACGTCAGCCCGGAGGACAGCATGAACAGCAGCAGCCCGTAGGACAGGCTGTTCAGCAGGGTGACGAGAAAGAATTCCATGGCCGGATCAGTGACTGGTGATTAGTAATTGGTGACTGGCAGATTGAGGATTCTCCTAATCACAAATCACCAATCACCAATCACGGCTTTTGGAACTTGCAGGTCGTCTGCATCACGGTATCCTTGCCTTCGACACGTGCGTCGGTACGAAAACCGAGCCCGGTTTTCTCGACGTCGAATTTGACGTCCTTGCCGTTGGCTTTGACCAGCGTGGAAATGTAGAGCGGCTGCACCAGTTGATGATTGTCCGCGCGGATGGTGACCTCGCCGGAATCATCCTCGAACTTGAGGTTTTCCAGCGCCAGCGCGACCTTCGCCGGATCGGCACTCTTTGCTTTCTCGATCGCCAGCGCGAGCGCAGTGACCGACTCGCGGATCGACGAGTAATACAGATCGTCCTTGACTTCAGGGAAACGGGCACGGTACTCGGTATTGTGATCGGCAGCCTGTTTTCCACCGATGTTCGAGTGCCAGGTGGTCACTTGCTTGACGTGGCCGGCCCCTGCGTCGCCGAAAGCCGTTACGGCGCCGGCCGCGCCGGTGTAGTACGTGTAGTAGTCCGCCTTCAACCCGGCTTCCTTGCCCGCCTTCACCAGCAGCGCAAGATCGTTGCCCCAGTTGCCGGTGATGACACTGTCCGCACCCGAGGACTTGATCTTGGCGACGTAGGGCGCGAAATCCTTGACCTTGCCCAGCGGATGCAGGTCATCGCCGACGATTTCGATGTCCGGCCGTTTCGCGGCGAGCATCGCCCGCGCGGCCTTGGTCACCGCCTGGCCGAACGAATAGTCCTGGTTGATCAGGTAGACCTTCTTGATGTTCTTCTGCTGCGCCATGTAATTCGTCAGCGCCTGCATCTTCATGTCGCCGTCGGCGTCGAAGCGGAAGTGCCAGAAATTGCATTTGTCGTTGGTCAGCGCAGGATCGACCGCCGCGTAGTTCAGGTACAGGACGCTCTTCTGCAGATTGCGTTCGTTGTGCTTGGCCACTGCGTCCGTCAGCGCGAGCGCGACACTCGAGCCGTTGCCTTGCGCGATATAGCGGATGCCCTGGTCGGCCGCCTGCTTGAATACCAACTGGGCTTCCTGCGGGCTGGTCTTGTGATCGAAGGGCACGATTTCGAATTTGACGCCGCCGAGCACACCACCGCGCGCATTGACGGTTTCCGCGGCGAGCTGGAAGTGCCTCAGCCCGATTTCACCGACGTTCGCGAACGGTCCGCTCAGGCCCTCGATGTACGCGATCTTGATGGTGTCCTCGCCTCGCGCGGCGGCCGGCAGCATCGGCGCCAGGATTGCGATCGACAGCAACAACGCGGCCTTCATGGATCTCATCGTTTTTTCTCCTCAATGGAAGGACAACGCGCGGCCGGCGACCTTGAATGAATGCACGGGAACCAGGGACACGGTCGTGGGCGTCATCTGTCTAGTTATAGTTTGGATCTGTCCGGCTTCACTCATAGCCGCTCGCCGACCGGGTTCGAGCGCCGTACCGACTGCCAGGGTGCCTGACTGTACGGGCCGGATTCTATTCGCAAAGCAGCGGCGTTGTAAACGCGTTGCCAGTCCGGGAAACCATGCACCGGCCCTCTTTTGCACTGCAACGAACACAAGCGCATCCGCGTTGCAGGACGGCCGCGTTTTGCCGGGTCAAGCTGCTAGAATCCGGGCAAATCGAACAATAGGGGGGAGCCTGCCATGCAAGGCCTGATGATGGACGTTCCGCTGCTGATCTCGTCGTTGATCGGGCACGCGGATCGCTACCACGGTGACACCGAGATCGTGTCGCGGCTGGTGGAGGGAGGAATTCACCGGTATACCTACCACGACGCCCATCGCCGCGCCAGGCAACTGGCCAACGCGCTCACCGCGCTCGGCGTGAAGACGGGAGACCGCGTCGGTACCCTGGCATGGAACGGTTACCGGCATCTGGAAGCCTTTTACGGCATCTCAGGCATGGGGGCGGTGATGCACACCATTAACCCGCGCCTGTTTCCGGAGCAGATCGCCTACATCGCCAATC
The DNA here is from genome assembly GCA_016194905.1 of Betaproteobacteria bacterium. Classification (NCBI taxonomy): domain Bacteria; kingdom Pseudomonadati; phylum Pseudomonadota; class Betaproteobacteria; species Betaproteobacteria bacterium. Next base: position 196,611 of record JACQAP010000008.1, on the reverse strand, counting down.
ACGCCGAAGACGCTTACGTCCTGTTCGATCTGACTTTTGTACCCTTGATCGAGAAGCTTGCGCCGGCATGCAAAAGTGTAAAGGGCTGGGTCGTCATGACCGACCAAGCGCATATGCCGCAGGCCGGCATCGCCAATCTGTTGTGCTACGAGGACCTGCTCAACGCGCACTCGGATGATTACAAGTGGCCGGAATTCGACGAGCGCACCGCGTCGTCGCTGTGCTACACCTCGGGCACGACCGGCAATCCCAAGGGCGTGCTGTATTCGCACCGCTCCACCGTAATCCACGCCTATGCGGCGGCACTGCCCGATGCGCTGGACGTTTCCGCGCGCGACGTGTTGCTGCCGGTGGTGCCGATGTTCCATGCCAACGCCTGGGCCCTGCCCTACAGTTGCGCCCTGGTCGGGGCCAAGATGGTGCTGCCCGGAGCCCAACTCGACGGCAAGAGCCTGTACGAGTTGTTCGAGACGGAGCGGGTCACCGTGTCGGCCGGCGTGCCCACCGTATGGCTCGCGCTGCTGCAGTACATGGGGCAGAACAAACTCAAATTCAGCACCATGAACCGGACCGTTATCGGCGGCTCGGCGTGTCCACCCGCGATGATCCGCTCCTTCCAGGAGGACTACGGCGTGCAAGTCCTGCACGCCTGGGGCATGACCGAAATGAGCCCGATCGGCACGGTGAGCACGTTCAAAGCCAAGCACCTGGACCTGCCGAAGGAACAGAAATACGCGATCCAGAACAAGCAGGGCCGTACCGTTTACGGCGTGGATATGAAAATTGTGGGCGATGACGGCAAGGATCTGCCTTGGGATGCCAAGGCCTTCGGCAACTTGCTGGTGCGCGGCCCGTGGATCAGCAACGGATACTTCAAGGGCGAGGGCGGCGACCCGATGCGCAAAGACGAGAAAGGCAAGGACTGGTTCCCCACCGGAGACGTGGCCACCATCGACGTCGACGGTTACATGCAAATCACCGATCGCTCCAAGGACGTGATCAAGTCCGGCGGCGAGTGGATCAGCTCGATCGATCTCGAAAATACCGCCGTGGCGCATCCCGCCGTTGCCGAGGCCGCGGTGATCGGCATCGTCCATCCCAAGTGGGACGAACGCCCGCTGCTGGTGGTCGTGAAGAAAAAGGACACGCAAGTCACACGCGAAGAGCTGCTGAAATTCTTCGAAGGCAAGGTCGCAAAGTGGTGGATGCCGGACGACGTGGTATTCGTCGAGCAGCTACCGCACACCGCGACCGGCAAACTGCTCAAGACCAAGCTGCGCGAAGACTTCAAGGACTACAAGCTGCCGACCGCCTGAAACCTTCGCTCCAGGTCACGGTTGCACTTTCCTTTGCAGTGACTATTCCTGCTTTGACCGACTGGCTTTCCACACCTCAATATCAGTATCGGCCGTAGTAATTGATCATTTGGAAAATCTCGTTTGAGGTGATGGAGATGAGGTTAGTGCTTCTGACTACATTCCTCTTGCGCGCAGTTGCGTGTCTTTCTATATCCGTTGAGCTTTCGGCCTGCGCTCCTTTAAGTAAGTGCGCATGAAAATTTTAAGAACATGATGCGGAGCCACGTCGGCCTAAGCATCGATGATCCGTATGCCTATATTAACCGTTATCCAGAGAACCGCATTTCCAAGAAGGGACTACCTAACGGCAATTTAGAGGATCATTTCCGGCGTGGTCACAACAATCGTTGTGACATTTATTTCGAGATCGATAAAACGACCCGGAGGATCGTTGATTGGCGCTATGAGGGGGATTGCTATCTTCCACTTTAGCAGGCGCAGCGGGACCAACCGGGTCACGATGAGATAGCCACAGATTTGGTGGACGGTAAATTAGGACAAGGTTCCAGAGCGCTCCGGGTCCGTCACCCCATTCATGGTATGCCCTTCAGCGACGGTAAATACGCCGCACTTTCGGATATCGAGTTGTGACCAACGCCAGGGATGACCTTATAGGAGGCAACGCCCGGCGCGAAGCGAGAATAGAGTAGCTCTGTACTTGATCGGGGAATGACTTCGTCGAATTCGGCGGCGAGGATCACGGTGGGCGCGCTTACGCGAGGCGCATAGCGCCAGGATTCGAACTTGTCCAAGAGCAGCCACCGCACTGGAATGTACGGAAACTGCTGCACGGCCAGCTCCTGGAGGCTGTCGTACGGCGTCACGAGCACGAGCCGCGACACCGGTCGGCTGCTTGCGAGGCGGATTGCAATACAGCTACCCAAGCTGCGGCCGACAACGACGACGTTTGGATGCTCTGCGTAAACCTTGTCAAACAGGGCAAGGGCATCTGAGGTCAAGGCCTCCTCGGATGGTTTTCCGGAACTACCGCCGTATCCACGATAGTGAAGCAAGTACAGCGCGTAGTCGGGAAACGCGTTGGAGAGGGAGGGAAGATTGGCCGAGACGTCCTCGGCGTTTCCGCCGACGTACAGCAACGCTTTCGCACCCGCGTGTGGCCTGACGGAGATTTGCAGCTCTGCGCCTGGCACGAGAAGCTTTGCCGTCGTATCGCCGGAGCCGAAGGCCCTGTGTTGCGGGAAGTAGATCAGAGAACGCTGGAAGAAGAAGAGAGCGGCGCACAAGCCAACGTACACCACCACGACCGCCACAATGACACCGATGATTACGCGGTACATAGGCTAACGCGATGTCGTCAACCGGGCGCCGTCGCGCGCAGCGCGGCGGGAACTCGACAGCGCAGCTGTCGGACGCTCCTCCAGATTGCGGGGTTGGGCATAGTCTTAACTTACGTGAATCAATTGATCCTCAGATAAACCCTCTGGCAAGTCGCCGTCTGCGGCATATCCAAAGCCAAGGCCGACAGAAAAGCTTGGTATCCCCAGTGCGGTCACCAGGTCTGCGTGGCGCTCGTTTGCAAAGACATAGCCGTCATCATCGTAACCAGATTTTCGGAGAACCTCTTCAACGCGATCCAAAGCCGAACTGTCGAATGCTGCACATAGAATTTCCGCGTTACCACCAGCAGGCGGAGAGGGCTCCGCATCAGAGTCAAAGTAGCCTGGGGAGGAATCGTATTCGTCGGTAATCTCACCAGCAGAGCGGCCCTCAACGGCTGCAGCGACGGCGGTTTGGTTCCCGCTGCGAACCGTGAGGTTTACGTAGAAGCTACCCATGACCGTGCCTCTCCCTATGCCCAATGTTCCGGTTGTGGCGCAACGTATTCACGAGCTCTCGAGATTCGGATTGCCGTCAAGGTACTTCAGGTTGAATTTGAACTTGGAAATTCTCCACTTCCCGGCAGTTTTCAGAAGCTCAAAGTCATAGCTTCCGACAAACGTACGGGTGTTCACGTTGGTCTTGTTGGGCAGATAGTGACTCGCGATGCCGTAACAGAAGGCTTCAGCCTTAATGCCGGAAACGCGGACTATGTAGTTTCCCGCCTGATGATGTATCGCCTTGAGTGGCTTGAGCCCGGCATCCCACGCGGCGACAATCTCGTCGGGTGCCATCTTTTGGGGGTCGCCCGCGCCAAGGGAAGACATGTCGAACAGTACGCTTGACGCGAAACAACTCTTCACAAGAGCCCAGTCTCGATTATCGGTGCCTATGAAGAGCTCGTTGATTGTTTCGATGATCCGCGTTTGATCGATCATCATTTCAAGTTCGTTCGCCATACCAACCTTCCGTGTGAGGGGAGTCGCGCTCCAACAAGATACAGATACAATTTTTGCGGCCTATCTTGGCCGACCTTTACGTAAATGCCAGTGTACTTCTTTGATTGAAAACATTGTGCATGCCGTACACAAACGGCTTCCAGATTAGGCCGCAAATCCCGAGGTAAAGCCCTGCCTTTCTGGCGAACTCCGCACGCCGCCTTGGATAGACGCAACAATCCAGACCATCGCGCGTGCAAGGTGAGCTAGTAGCCTTTGGCGCGATCCACGAGGCCCAGCGGGAACTCGCCGCGTTCCAGCCGCCTGATGTTGTCGACGACCTGTGCTTCGGATTCCGAAGCAAGTGTCGGCGCCGCCACGTGCGGCGTGACGATAACCTTCGATTGACGCCAGAACGGATGCGTGGCGGGCAGAGGTTCCTGCTCGAACACGTCCAGCATCGCCCCTGCAAGTTGGCCTGAGTCCAGCATGGCAATCAGATCGACGTCGACTACGTGCTCTCCTCTGCCGATGTTCACGACGTAGCTGCCGCAAGGCATTGCAGCGAAAGTACGGGCGCTGAGAATTCCGCGTGTCTCGGGTGTCAGCGGCAGCACGTTCACCAGCACCCGCGTGTGCGCAAGAAACGGCTCGAAGCCTGCCGCTCCGGCAAACACTTCGACGCCCTCGACGGGTTTGCCGCTTCGGCTCAAGCCGGCAACAGGATATCCTTGCGCGGCGATTCGCTGCGCCACGGCGGCACCGATCACGCCGAGTCCCATCACGCCGGCCGGCCATTGCCTGGCGAGCGATTCGTCGCGAGGCTGCCAGATCGTGGCCCGCTGCTGGCCGAAGTAATCCGACATGCGCCGCTGGAAATGCAGCACCGCGTAGAGCGCGTATTCCGCCATCGGCCCCGGCAGTCCCGCGTCCACCAGCCGCACCACCGGGACATTGGCCGGCAACCCGGGATCGCTCAACACCGAATCGACGCCGGCACCGAGCACCAGGATCGCCTTCAGATTGGGCAATCCGGCAAGCGCACCCGGCGGTTGCCTCCACGCCAGGGCATAACGGATTGCGTCTCGCTGTCCGGTATCCGGCCAAACGCGAAACGCCATGCGCGGAAAGGCACGAGCACAGGCTAGGCGCCAGGGTTCGGGCGATTCGGACTGACTGCAGAAGAGAATCGTCACAAAGGAAATTCTTGAACCGCAGAGAATTATTTTCAATACCCCCTTCAGGGGCGCGCCGAGGAAAACAAGAAAAACTGAAACGGGAAATTTGATCGCTCACTGCAAGGCTGCGAGAGTCGTCGCATAGTCCGCATTTTCACTGCGTTCCTTCCGGTTATTCCTCTGCGTCCTCTTTTTTTTCTCCGCGACCTCCGCGTCAACGCTTTTTTTCGCAGTTACGGCGCCTGCACTTCAATATTGTCGATCAGCCGCGTCTGGCCGAGCTTGGCGGCGCCGAGTATGACGAGTGCCTTGTCATTGGGGTCGGGACGCAATACGGCGCGCTGGTTGCGCACCACCACGTAGTCCACGTTCCACCCATGCCGCGCGAGGAGCGCACCGGCCGCGTATTCCATCGCAATGAAATTGCGGTCGCCGCTGAGCACCGCGTCCCGGACTCCGAGGATAGCTTCGCGCAACCGCGTTGCTTCCTTTCTTTCCTCGGCGGACAGGTAGCGGTTGCGCGATGACAGCGCCAGGCCGTCCTCGGCCCGCACGGTTTCCGCCGGAACGATTTTGATCGGCAGCGCGAACTGGTCGACCAACTGGCGCACGATCGCCAGTTGCTGGTAATCCTTCTTGCCGAACACCGCAATCTGCGGTTGCACCGTGTTGAACAGTTTCAGCACCACCGTGGCCATGCCACGAAAATGCCCGGGCCGGAAGCGGCCCTCGAGCTTGTTGGCCACCTTCGGCAAATCGACGTAGAAGGTTTGCGGCTCCGGATACATCTGCTTCTCGTCCGGTGCCCACACGATGGTGTTGCCTTCGGCATCGAGCTTCGCGCAGTCGTCTTCCAAGGTACGCGGGTATTTGTCGAAGTCCTCGCCCTGTCCGAACTGCAGCCGATTGACGAAGATGGTGGTGACCGTCACGGGAGCCTGGCTGCGCGCGATGCGCACCAGGCTCAGGTGCCCGTCATGGATGTTGCCCATGGTCGGCACGCAGGCGACCTGCGTTTCACGCTTGAGCCGTTCGCGCAGTTCGGCGACTGTCTTGATGACTTCCATTTTTTAGGGGCTAGGGACTAGGGGTTAGGGAGTAGGGGGCAGGGAAAGACAACATGGCGCCGCCATGTTTGTTTTAGACCCTAGCCCCAAACCCCTAGTCCCTAGCCCCTAAGTCCTGCTCCTCTAGAAACTGTGTTCGGCAGCCGGGAATGTTCCGGCCTTGACTTCGGCGACGAAGCGCTGAATCGCATCGGCGATGGACGATGCGCCCTGCATGAAATTCTTCACGAAGCGCGGCTTCTTTCCGGGATAGATGTCGAGCATGTCGTAAAGATTCAGGATCTGTCCGGAACAATTCACCCCGGCACCGATCCCCATCACCGGAATGGCCAGGGCTTCGGTCAGCATTTTGCCGACGGCGGCGGGCACCAGTTCGACCACCATCAGGCTCGCGCCGGCGTCTTGCAGCGCCTTGCCCGCACTTACCAACTGCTGCGCAGTGTCGTCGGTCTTGCCCTGCACTTTGTAGCCGCCGAGTGCGTGTACCGATTGCGGCGTAAGGCCGATATGTCCGCAGACCGGAATGCCGCGCTTGGCGAGAAACTCGATCTGCGGGGCCATGATCTCTCCCCCTTCCAGCTTGATCATGTGCGCGCCCGCACTCATCAGCCTCGCGGCGTTGTCGAAAGCCTGCTGCGGACTTTTCTGGTAACTGCCGAAGGGCATGTCGCCCAGCACCAGCGCACGCTTGGTGCCGCGGGCGACGATGCGGGTGTGATAGACCATGTCGTCCATGGTCACGGGCAGCGTCGAGTCATGGCCTTGCACCGTCATCGCCAGCGAATCGCCAACGAGAAAGATGTCGACGCCGGCGGCGTCGAGCAGCGCAGCGAAGCTCGCATCCGTGCAGGTCAACATGGTGATGCGGTCGTTTTCCTGCCGCATCTTCTGCAAAACGCTGGTCGTGACTTTCATTTGATCCATTTCACCGCAAAGTCGCAAAGGCGCAAAGGGAACGCAAAGAAGAGCAATGGCACACCAAAAAAGGGAAACGTCGCCATTGTTCGGAGTCGCGGAGTAGGAACAATCTTCCAATCCTGATTTCCTTCGCGTCACCTTTGCGCCTTGGCGCCTTTGCGGTTAACAGTTGTTATTCACCGCGGCTGAAGAACTCCCGCGGGCCCCGCATTTCGGTGATGCGGCGCAACAGTAAAGCAAAATCACCCGCGTCATCAACAAAATTCAGGTGTTCGCTGTTGACGATCAGCAGCGGCGCGGCCGAAAACTGGTAGAAGAACCGGCTGTAGGCGTCGGCGAGCCGCACCAGATATTGCTCGGAAATATTGCGTTCGTAAGTTACGCCGCGCTTGTGCACGCGCTCAATGAGCTTTTCCGAAGAAGCCTGCAGATAAATCACCAGGTCGGGCGTCGGTGCCTGCGGCATCAGGTGTCCATAGATCTGCTGGTACAAATGCAACTCGTCATCGGACAACGTCAGGCTGGCGAACAACGGATCCTTGTCGAGGATGAAATCGGCGACGGTGCCGCCCTCGAACAGGTCGATCTGCTTCAACCCGCCGACCTGCTGCACACGCTGGAACAGGAAAAACAACTGTGTCGCCAGCGCATGGCGGCGCGGATCTTCGTAAAAATGGGCGAGAAAGGGATTGGAATCCGGATCCTCGAGCAGCAATGCCTTGCCCAGATGCGCCGACAACCTGCGCGCCAGGCTGGTCTTGCCCGCGCCGATCGGCCCCTCGACGACGATGTAGCGATACTTCTCAGGCGACATCGAGTTTCTCCACGCCGCTGCGATCGACTTGCGCCAGCAGTTGCGATACCGACGCGTGCCCCGGCAAAGGCGCGTCCGGAGCAATCTCGGCAAGCGGCAGCAGCACGAAGGCCCGTTCATGCATGCGCGGGTGCGGCAATGTCAGCCCTTCCTCGTGCACGACGAGCATTCCGTATAACAGCAGGTCAAGATCCAGGGTGCGCGGCGCGTTGCGTACCGAGCGCAGGCGTCCGTGGCGGTTCTCGATGACATGCAGTGCGTCGAGGAGTTCATGCGGCGATAGCCGGGTCTGCAGCTTTGCCACCGCATTGATGAAATCCGGCTGCTCGGCGTAGCCGACCGGGACACTGCGATACAGCGAAGAAACGACCATTACGCGGGTGTGTTCGATGACATCGAGTTCTGCGATTGCCTGCCTGATCTGCCGCAACGGATTTTCCAGATTGGCACCGAGGCCGACAAAGGCCTCCGCCGCTGCCCTGCGCGCGATCATTCGGACCCGGTGGGAGCCGCTCCCGGCTCGGCATTTCCGCCAGCCGGTTTGCGCCGGCGCCGGCGCCGGCGCGGACTGCGATCCGGAAGCAGCATCTGCTTGCGGATTTCTTCGTCGGCTTTCTGGAAGTTGTCCCACCATTCCGCGATCTCGGCATCGACTTCGCCGCTGTCACAGCGCAGCACCAGGAAATCGTACGCGGCGCGAAAGCGCGGATGAGCAAGCACGCTATAGGGCCGGCGTCCGGAGCGACCGAGAAAGCGCGGCTGCAATGCCCAGATGTCCTTCATGTCCGCACCGAAGCGCCGCGGGATGGACAGTTTTTCGGCCTGTACGTGGATCACGTGATCCATCGCCTTGAACAGCGCCGGCAGGGGATTGAGGCCCTCTTCCTGCGACTGTTTCCAGGCCGCCAGCACTTCGTGCCACAGCAACGCCGCGAACAGGAAGCCCGGCGATATCGGTTTGTCCGCGCGCATGCGTTCGTCCGTGCTCTTCAGCGCCATCATCACGAAGCGCTCTCCCATCGGTTGCTCGAGAATCACGTCGAGCATCGGCAACAGACCGTGGTGCAGTCCTTCCTGGCGCAATTGCAGCAGACAGGCGGTGGCATGCCCGGAGAACAGCAACTTCATCATTTCTTCGAACAGCCGCGCCGACGGCACATTGGCAAGCGATGGTGCGAGACTTTTGATCGGAGCGCGGGTGTCGGCCTCGATCTTGAGGCCGAGTTTGGCGGAAAGACGCACGGCGCGCAGCATGCGCACGGGATCTTCGCGATAGCGCTGATCGGGATCGCCGATCATGCGCAGGCGACGCGCTTTCAGGTCGTCGAGCCCGTCGCAGAAATCCAGGATCTGTTCGGTCGTCGGATCGTAGAACAGCGCATTGATCGTGAAATCACGCCGGGTGGCATCCTCTTCCCGGGTGCCGAACACGTTGTCGCGCAGGATGCGGCCGTGCTCGTCGGCGCGCTGATCTTCCTGTTCGCCGCCCTGGCGCGCGCGAAACGTGGATACCTCCACCGTGTCTTCGCCGAACATGACGTGAACCAGGCGGAAACGCCGTCCGATGATGCGCGAGCGCCGGAATACGCTGCGCACCTGCTCCGGCGTGGCGTCGGTGGCGATGTCGAAATCTTTCGGCTCCAGTCCGAGCAGCAGATCGCGGACCGCACCGCCGACCACATAAGCCGCAAATCCTTTTTCCTGCAACCCGGTGGTGACGCGCCGCGCGCTCGAGCTGATCTTGTCCCTGGATAGACCGTGCTTGCTGCGCGGAATGACCTGCGGCTGGGCAGACGGCGATGACCGGCCGGAGAATACCCGGCGAAGCAGTTTCCGAATCATCAAATAGCGGAGAATTCCGTAGTGGAGAATTCTGTGGCGGCGTGAAAGCGGGGATTATACATGCGACCCCTACCCCGATTGCCTTCCCGGCAGGAACAGGCGTTCGCCGCCGACCTCGACCGGCACCAGAGGAAATCCATACAGCTCCCCGAGGTGATCCGCGGTCAATGCTTCGTCTGCAGGACCGACGCTGAAGCGTCCGTCCCCGAACAGCAGCAGGAAACGGTTGCAGTAGCGGGCGGCGAAGAGGAGATCATGCAACACCATGACAACGATCGCGTCTCGATTGCGCGCTTCGTTCGAGAGCCGCTCCAGCACCGCCACCTGGTGCGGCAGATCGAGATGTTGCAAGGGCTCGTCGAGCAAATAGACGGCAGGCCGTTGCGCGAACAGCGCCGCCGCGCGCGCGCGCTGACGCTCTCCACCGGAGAGCGAGGTAAAAGCACGGTTGCCGAGGCCGCCCAGATGCATCGCTTCGATCTCGCTTTCGGCGATGCGTTCGTCCTCCGCGCTCCATCCGAATGGACTGCGCGCATGCGGATAGCGCCCGAGCAGAACGTAGTCGCGCACGCTGCCCCAGAATTCGCGACTCTCCTCCTGCAGGAGTACGCCGATGTGCCGCGCCAGCGCGCGTCTGGGCGCGTTACCGACCATCGAATCCTTCAGCGTGACATGGCCCGCCTCGGGCGGCCGCAACGCGGCGAGCACATGCAATAGCGTGGACTTGCCACTGCCATTGCGACCGAGCACGGTCCACACTTCACCCGGCCGAAACTCCATCGACAGTCCGTCGACGAGCATCTGCCCGGGATAAGCAAGCCGCAAATCTTCAGTGCGCAGCATCTTTGTTTTTGCCTGCAAGAAGCAGCAGCAGGATCGGCACGCCGAGCAACGCGGTGAGCACCCCGACGGGAAACTGCAAAGGCGCCCAGGCACTGCGGGCCACGGTGTCGGCCAGTGTCAGGAAACCGCCGCCGACGAGAACCGAACCGGGTAACAGCCAGCGGTGGTCCGCGAGGCCAAGCAGGCGCACCAGATGGGGCACGATCAGGCCGACAAAACCGACGGTGCCGCCGACCAGCACCGCGGTAACCGCAGCGACGGCAGCCACGCCGAACAGGACGATTTCGATGCCGCTGACCGCCACACCAAGAGACTGCGCCTTCATCCTTCCAAGTGCGAGCACGTTCATTGCGGGGGCGAACGGCATCGCCACGGCGAACAGCAGCACCAGCACAGCCAACGCCGGCAGCGGATTGCCGGCGTAGCCAAGGTCGCCCATCAGCCAGTACAACATGCCCTTTACCGCGGTCTGCGGCGCAAGCACCAGGATCAGACTGAGCAGCGCATTCAGTCCGGCCGCCACCACCACGCCGGTCAGCAACAACCGATACGGATTCCAATTGCCGGCACGCAAGCTCAGTCCGAATACCAGCACAGAGGCCAATACCGCTCCGGCCAGCCCCAGGCCGGTCTGCATCAACGTCCCCACGCCGAGCACCATGCCGAACATCACACCGAGCGCGGCGCCGCCGGAAATGCCGAACACATAGGGATCCGCGAGCGGATTACGCAGCAGGACCTGCATCAGCGCGCCGGCCAGCGCCAGCAGCGCTCCGCAGGAAAACGCCGCCAATACACGTGGCAGACGCAGCTTCCAGACGATGTCGGAAATTGCATCACTCCCGGGCTGCACCAGCGCGAAAAAGAGTTTGGCAAAAGGGATGGGGACGCTGCCGGCACCGAGCCCGACGACGACGCTGATCGCAGCGATCAGCGACAACACGACGATTCCGGCGGCACGCGACATGAATAGGTTCAGCCGCAGCGCCCGTGGCGACTAACGCAGGCTGATAACGCGCCAGTCGTGCCTGAGCGCGTGTTCCTTGAGAGTCTCATCGGGGTCCACGGCAACCGGATGGCTGACGATGGACAGCAGCGGCAGATCGTTCAACGAGTCGCTGTAAAACCAGGTTTCCGAGACCGTTTCCCATTCGATACCGTGCTCGGCCATCCAGCTCTTCAGGCGCTCGACCTTGCCTTCGCGGAACGACGGCACCCCCCGCACCCGGCCGGTAAATTCACCGCCGACTTCCTCGGGCTCGGTGGCGATCAGGTTTTCTATGCCGAGCTCGCGCGCGATCGGGGCGGTAACGAAGCTGTTGGTGGCGGTGATCACCACGCGCGCATCATCATGATGGCTGTCGATCAGGTCGCGTGCCTTCTGCGTGATGATCGGCAGGATATTCTTCTGCATGAATTCGGCATGCCACTGATCGAGCTGCCTGCGCGGATGCCGCGCCAGAGGCTTCAACTGAAAATCGAGGAATTCGTGAATATCGAGCGTGCCGGATTTATAGGCTTCGTAAAAGTGGCGATTGCGCGCTTCGTAGACCTCCCGATCGAGCACTTCCTTTTCGATCAGGAATTGCGCCCATTCGAAATCGCTGTCGCCGGCGAGGAGGGTATTGTCCAGATCGAACAGGGCGAGGCGCATGAGGGGGGTGCGAAGCAGGCGGGAAGGGACGTGAAAAGGCGACAGAAGTATAGCCTAAAAGCCCCCGAAAGCGCCCGACGGTTGCAACTGGCTGATTCGCTATTCGCGGTCGCCGTCGTCTTCCGAGCGCAGCAATTCCTTGAGTAACGGCAGCGTGATTGGCCGCTTGGCTTCCAGCGAATGGCGATCGAGCGCGTCGAGGACGCTCATCAGGGAGGGTAGATCGCGACTCAGGTGGCGCAGAAGATAGTCGATCACGCCGTCCGGAAGGTCGAACGAGCGCGAGGCGGCATGGCGTTTGAGCGCCAGCGCCTTTTCGTCATCGGTGAGCGCCTGTACCTGGTAGACGAGTCCCCATCCCAGCCGGGTTAACAGTTCCGGGCGCAGCTTCAATCGTGCCGGCGGAGCATCGCCGGCAGCCAGCACAATCCCGGCACGTTCGCGCAGCTGGTTGTAGAGATTGAAAAACGCACGCTGGTTGCGGGCGTCGAGCGTCTCGACGTCGTCCACCGCCACGGCGCGCAATTCCGCCGCAGGCGCAGGGATCGGATCGCCCCGGGAAACATGCAGGCAGACAAGTCCGGCGGCGTTCAGCGCGGCGATGGTTGCGCGCAACAGGTGAGAACGTCCGCTGCCCGCATCGCCCCACAGATAGATGCATCGCTCCACGCTGCGCCCCGCAACGAGATTGCCGAGCAAGGTCAGCAATTCGGCGTTGCGCCCCGGAAAGAAATTGTCCAGCGCCGGGGCGGGAGGCGGCGCAAGGATGAGTGCCAGCTGCTTCATCAGGATTTGTACAGGTCGCTATCGAGGTAGTGTGCACGCACGTGGCGCAGCGCTACCAGCAGAGCCGCGCTGGCGGTCAGCGCGAGCAGCACACCGAAGAAACCGAACAGCTTGCCGAATACGAGCAGCGCGAATATCACCGCAACGGGATGCAAGCCGATACGATTGCCCACCAGCCACGGGGTCACCACCATGCCCTCGAGCGCCTGACCGATGCCGAAGGTGATCCACACCCCTGCGAGGCCCAGCACGCCGTCGAATTGATTGAACCCGGCCAGCGTCCCAAGCAGCAGCCCGACTAGTGCCCCCAGATAAGGCACGAACACCAGCAGGCCGGAAAGAATGCCGATCGGCAGCGCGTATTCGAGGCCGGCGATCCACAGCGCCGCGGCGTAGTACGCGGCCATGAGCAACATCACCAGGAGCTGGCCGCGTAAAAACTCGCCGAGCACGCGGTCGATTTCCCCGGTTATGTTGCGGGCTCCGGGGTGCAGCCTGCGCGGAATCAGATCTTCGATCCGGTGCACGATTTCGTGCCAGTCGCGCAGGAAATAGAACAACACCACCGGCATCAGCAGCACGGTGGTGAAGAACCCGACGATCGCCACGCCGCCCGTCGTGATCCTGGGCAATAGTGTTCTGACGAAGTCGCTGTCAGTCCGCAGACTGTCGGCAACAGCCTGCCGGAAATGCTCCATATCGAGATTCAATTCGACGCCGAGCGTTCCGGACAGCCACGGCAGCAGCAGGGTGCGTGCCCAGTCGAGGTATTCCGGCATGCGCTGCAGAAAAGCGACGAACTGACGTTCGACCATGGGCAAAACGATCAGTGCGAGCGCCGCCAAACCGACTACCAGCAGCGCCATGACGATCGCAGCCGCCAGCCAGCGCGGCAGTTTTCGCGCAATCCGGTCAACTGGCGGCAGGCAGATGTAAGCAAGTACCGCGGACAGCAGGAACGGGGTGAGGATGGGCGCGATGAGATAAAGCAGCAACCCGGCAGCGGCGGCGGCAAGCAGATACCAGGCAAATCGCACAGGAAATACCGTAGACATTTGGAGTAAAATTCGCCGCGCAAAGAGCCACACGACCGGACCGCAATCCGGTCGCCACTTTATCCCGAAGAACCCGGCAACTCAACTTGAAAACCGATCGCCCCGTTTCCAATTCGCTGTCCTATCGTGACGCCGGCGTCGACATCGACGCCGGCGATGAGCTTGTCGACAATATCAAACCCTTTGCTAAACGCACGCTGCGCGACGGCGTGCTGGCCGGAATCGGCGGATTCGGCGCGTTGTTCGAAGTGCCGAAGAGATACAAGGAACCGGTGCTGGTGTCGGGCACCGACGGCGTCGGCACCAAGCTCAAGCTCGCGTTCCATCTGAACCGGCACGACACGGTCGGTGTCGATCTGGTCGCAATGAGCGTGAACGACATCCTGGTGCAAGGCGCCGAACCGCTGTTCTTTCTTGACTACTTCGCCTGCGGGAAGCTCGACGTGGCGACCGCCACGCAGGTCGTGAAGGGCATTGCCGCGGGATGCGAGCAGGCCGGTTGCGCGCTGATCGGTGGCGAGACCGCGGAAATGCCCGGCATGTATCCGCCGGGGGAGTACGACCTTGCCGGATTTGCCGTCGGAGCGGTGGAAAAAAGCAAAATCATCAATGGCTCGGATATCGTGCCGGGCGATGCCGTCCTCGGACTGGCCAGCAGCGGCGCGCATTCGAACGGTTATTCGCTGATACGCAAGATCGTCGACTCTTCATGCGCGGATTTGTCATCCGGATTCGACGGCCGGACGTTGGGAGAAGCATTGCTGGCGCCTACGCGCATCTATGTGAAGCCAGTATTGGCGGTACTGCGCGAAGTCCACATCAAGGGCCTCGCGCATATTACCGGCGGTGGGTTGGTGGAAAACGTGCCGCGTGTGTTGCCGAACAACGTATGCGCGGAACTGAAAAAAAACGCCTGGCCGCGGCCGCCGTTGTTCGACTGGCTGCAGAGAAACGGCGACGTCTCGGAAGCCGAGATGCATCGGGTATTCAACTGCGGCATCGGCATGGTGGCGATCGTCGCCGCCGAACATGCCGGGCGCACGATCGAGGCGCTGCAGCGGGAAGGAGAAACTGTCTTCCGTATCGGCGAGATCCGCCGCAGGCGCGGCGACGAAGCGCAGACTGTGGTCATCTGAAAGGGACGATGAAGCGCATCGTCATCCTGATTTCAGGCCGCGGCAGCAACCTGCAGGCGGTTCTCGAGGCAAAGCTGAATGCAGCGATCGCGGCAGTGATCAGCAACAATCCGACGGCCAAGGGCCTGCAGATTGCGCATGACGCGGGTGTGGAGTCCAAAGTGGTGAACCACCGCGATTATCCGGATCGAACGAACTTCGACAGGGCGCTTGCCGACACAATCGCGGCGTATCGTCCGGACCTGATCGTGCTGGCCGGTTTCATGCGGATTCTCACGGAGGAATTTATTGAACGATTCAGCGGCAGGATCATGAACATCCACCCTTCCTTGCTACCGGCGTTCCCCGGCCTCGACACTCACCGGCGCGCCATCGACGAAGGCGTCAAGCTGCATGGCTGCACGGTGCATTTCGTCACGCCGACGCTGGACCACGGGCCGATCGTCATTCAGGCGGCCGTGCCGGTGCTGCCCGACGATGACGAGGAACGCCTTGCCGCCCGGGTGCTCGAACAGGAGCACGCTATCTATGTACAGGCCATCCGCTGGTTCCTGGACGACCAACTCGCTATCGAAGGCAACCACGTAAAGGTTTCCGCAAGCTGCCAGTACACGGGATCCATGATCTCTCCCCTGCCAAGATGATGCGCTACGCCCCGATCGTGCTGATGTTTCTGGCTGGCCCGGCCTGGACGACACAGCCTCCGCAACGCGTGCAGATGGATTTTGCCGTCACTTCCGGAGCCATGCACCTCGGCGACGGACGCGATGTACTGGAACACGACGGCAAGCAATATTCGGTCATAAGCGAATCGAAGACAGTCGGCCTCGCCGCCTTCTTTTACAAGATGAACATCCGCCGTGAAAGCCGCGGTCTGATAACGAAAAATGGCCTGCGGCCGCTGCATTTCGAAGAAGACCGCACCCGCAAACCGAAGCGTGCCGCGGATTTCGACTGGGACACCAAACTGATCAAGCTGACCGACGGCGCCAGTGTCGAAACCGTTCCGCTGCCGGACAACACATTCGACCAGACCAGTTTTGCCTACGCGTTTGCGTTCAGGCCACCGAGCGAGGAAATCCTGGCCGTACACCTCACGGATGGCCGCAGGCTCTCCGATTACAAATACCAGGTCATCGGCAAGGAGAAACTGAATACGCCGCTCGGCGACCTGGAAACAGTGCACTTCCAGAAAATTCGGGAAGCCGATGACAAGCGCGGGTTCGAGGTCTGGCTCGCAGTCGAGCACCATTACCTGCCCGTGCGAATTCGCTTCATCGAAAAAGACAGCACCGTGCTGGATTCGACCGTCACCGCAATCACTTATCAATAGATGCAACCGACCACGGCAATGATGCAGGCGGCTACGGCGGCCGTCGATCTCGCATTGCCGATGACCCATCCGGCCGATGCGGTGTTGCGCAGTTTCTTCAGCACCAACAGGGAACTGGGCCAGCGCGATCGCGCGTTCATCGCCGAAACGTTATTTTCCGTTTTGCGCAACAAGCGGTTACTCGAGCAGCTCGTCTCCCGGCCGACTCCGCGAAAACTCGTCTGCGCCGCGCTGATCAAGTTGCAGGGCTACAGCATTGGACAACTTGGAGCTTTCCTGAAAAGCAGCGACCGCGATTGGGTCCTCGAACTCAAGACCGCCAACATCGAAACGCTGCCGGCGGCTGTGAAACTGAGTCTGCCCGACTGGCTGTACGACCGCCTGGTCGCAGAAACGTCAGAGCAAGAGACAATCGCCTTTGGCCGGGCCATGCTCAAGACTGCTCCGCTCGACCTGCGGGTCAATACGCTGATTGCGGATCGCGGGCAGGTGCTGCGCGATCTGCGTGCGAGCGGCTTCGATGCCGCGCCTACACGTTTTTCGCCGGTCGGCATCCGCGTCGCCGGAAAGCCGGCCATCAACCGCCACGAATTGTTTTCCACAGGCGCAATCGAAGTGCAGGACGAAGGCAGCCAGCTGCTGGGCTATCTCGTTGCGCCGAAACGCCGGGAAATGGTGGTGGACTTCTGCGCCGGCGCAGGCGGCAAGACGTTGCTGATGGGCGCGATGATGCAATCCCAGGGCAGGCTGTATGCTCTCGACGTTTCGGAGAAGCGCCTCAAGAACCTCGCCCCCAGGCTCAAGCGTTCAGGATTGTCCAACGTACACCCGCAGATTATTGCAAGCGAAAACGACATCAAGGTGAAGCGCTTGGCCGGCAAGATCGACCGCGTGCTGGTGGACGCGCCATGCAGCGGACTCGGCACATTGCGACGCAATCCCGATCTGAAATGGCGCCAGTCGCCGCAGACGATCGACGAACTCGCGGTAAAGCAGCGAGCGATCCTCTCGGCGGCAGCGACATTGCTCAAGCCCGGCGGGCGCCTGGTGTATGCGACTTGCAGTGTGCTGGCCCGGGAAAACCGCGAGGTCGTCGAGCAATTTCTTGCGGACCGCCCCGACTTCCGGCCAGTCAGCTGCCAGCAAGCGCTGGAGGAAAGCCACATCGCACTCGATAGCGAAGATTTTCTGGAACTGCGTCCGCAAACGCACGAGACCGACGCCTTTTTCGCGACGGTCATGCAAAGGTGGGCGTGAACGGATGAAAAATCCGGGCCTTGCGCTGCTGGTCGTCAGCTTTGCGTTTGTGGCGCATGCGTTCGCGTTCGACCCCTCAAAAGTCATCCCCGCAACCGGCACGATCGAATTCGCCTTCACTCCTGGGGACGATGCCGCCGATCTGATTGTGCGAACGATCGATGCCGCCAGATCGCAGGTCCTGGTGCAGGCGTTCAGTTTTACCCATCGCGGAATTGCCGACGCGCTGGTTCGCGCCCATCACCGTGGCCTCGACGTGCAGGTTATTGCAGACAGAGATCAGACCGAGCTGGTCGAGTCGAGCGCGATGCAGCATCTTGTCGGTGCCGGACTGCCAGTATTCATGGACGCCGATCACTCGGCGGCCCACAACAAGGTGATCGTCATCGACCACAATGCAAAACAGCCGACCCTGATCACCGGCAGCTTCAATTTCACATTTGCAGCACAGTATCGTAATGCCGAAAATGTGCTCGTGCTGCACGGCAATCCCGATCTCACCCGGGTATTCTTCGACAATTGGCAGCAGCATCGCGAACACGCGATTGCGGTGGTTCGCAGCCAATCCAGATGACATAAAAGTCCTCCGTCATTGGGAGAAACGATGAAAAACCAGTCCGAACTCGGACGTCTGCTGGCGGATCTGTTCGACGACCTGCAGCGCGGCGTTATCCTGTGGCAAATTGTCATCATTGCGCTTGCGCTTCTCATCGCCTGGCAGGTCGCGCGCCATCTGCGCCGCCGGCTAGCAGCATCCACCGTCGCCGCCGATCCTGAAAGGACAATGAAGATCAGTGTCGGCGGAATGAACCGCGAATTGTTCCCGGTAACCGCGCTCGTGCTTCTGCTGATCGGCCGCTGGGCGCTGGAAGATCACCAGCCCATCCACTTGCTCAATATCGCCGTTCCGCTGGTGCTGGCGATGGTGATCATCCGCGGGGTGATCTACTTGTTGCGCCATACTTTCGCGCCCGGGGGTCTTTTGCGCTCCTGGGAAATGGCGATCGCGTGGCTGGTCTGGCTGGGGGTGGCGCTGTACATCGTCGGGCTGTTGCCGGCCATCGGAAGATTCCTGGAGGACACGGCATTTCGCATCGGCCAGCAGCGCCTCTCGCTGGCGATGGTACTCACCGCATTGTTGACAGTCGTGCTGACGGTACTGGCCGCGCTCTGGATTGGCCGGATACTCGAGGCGCGCATCATGGCTTTGCAGCACGTCGAGATCAATCTGCGATTCGCGTTGACCAAGATTCTGCGCAGCATACTTGTGGTTATGGCGGTCCTGATCGCAATGCCAATCGTCGGGATCGACATCACCGTACTATCCGTCTTCGGCGGCGCGCTGGGCGTGGGCATCGGATTCGGCCTGCAGAAAGTCGCGGCCAATTACATCAGCGGTTTCACCATCCTGCTGGACCGGACTGTCAGCCCCGGCGATCTGGTGACGGTCGATCATTTTTATGGGGAAGTGACCAAGCTCACGTCCCGCTGCATCATCGTCCGCGGTCCGGATGGCACGGAAGCGATTGTGCCAAACGAAACGGTGATCACTTCGACGGTGATCAATCATTCGTACTCCAATCGCCGCGTTCTGATGCGTATTCCGGTGCAGATCAGTTATTCCAGCAATCTGGAAACTGCCTTGAAATTGATGCTGGAAGCCGCATATTCGCATCCACGGGTGTTGAAAGACCCGGCTCCGACGGCTCTTTTGACCGCGTTCGGGGATAACGGTATCAACCTCGAACTGATGGCGTGGATAGAGGATCCGGAGCGCGGCAAGCTCAACTTCAATTCAGACTTGAATCTGGCGTTGTACAAGAGCTTCTGCGCCAACAATATCGAGATCCCTTTCCCACAGCGCGATATCCGCATCGTTGGCGGGCTCAATTCCAGCGAAATGGCGCCGAAATGAGCCTATCGAGGGCCGATGTGGCGTCAATACGCCATCGGGGCATCCCCTAGATTTTGTTACGAAAATTTACCTTGCGGGAGCGCCCCCGTGCTGTACAATCGGCGCCGTTATCTTTCTGATTCTACGAGGTTACCTGCATGAATGTGAACGGGTTTATGGACTTGCCGAGTTGGGCAAACGGGCTCGTCGAACTGCCGTGGTGGGGCTATATAGTGGTCGCGCTCCTGATGACCCATATCACCATTGCAGCCGTGACCATTTACTTGCATCGTCATTCGGCACATCACGCGCTGGATCTCCATCCTGCTGTTGCGCATTTCTTCCGCCTCTGGCTCTGGTTGACTACCGGCATGTCCACCAAGGCGTGGACGGCGATTCATCGCAAGCATCACGCCAAATGCGAGACCGAGGAAGACCCGCACAGTCCGCAGATTCTGACCCTGAAGAAAGTGCTGCTCGAAGGCAGCGAGCTTTATCGCAAGGAAGCGGCCAATCAGGAAACGCTGGACAAGTACGGCCACGGAACGCCGGACGACTGGTTGGAACGAAATGTTTATACCCGTACCGACAAGGGTGGCGTCGCAATAATGCTGGTATTGGACATCCTGCTGTTCGGACCGCTAGGCCTGACCGTCTGGGCCGTACAGATGTTGTGGATTCCGGTGACGGCTGCCGGCGTGATCAACGGCGTGGGCCACTATTTCGGATACCGCACCTTCCAAGTGGAAGATGCTAGCACCAACATCGTGCCGTGGGGCATTCTTATCGGCGGTGAGGAGTTACATAACAACCACCACGCTTACGCCTCTTCGGCCAGACTGTCGAGCAAATGGTATGAGTTCGACATCGGCTGGTTTTACATCCGCGTGCTGGATATGCTGAATCTCGCACAGGTCAAGAAACTCGCACCGCAAGTCAAAATGGAATCCGGCAAGGCGAAATGCGACCTGCAGACGCTGCAGGCCGTCATCACCCATCGCTACGACGTCCTGGCCCGCTTTACCAGGTCGCTTCGTGCGACTTGCGCCGACGAATTACGTCGCATGCGCGAGCACAAATCGGGGCATGCCATCGACTTGCAGACCATGAAGCGCTGGCTGCATCTGGACGCGAAGTTCGTGCCGGAACAGGAGAAGGCGAAGCTGGACGAAGTGCTCAACACCAGCAAGGTACTGACGACGGTTTATTCGATGCGCCAGGAATTGGCGATGCTGTGGCAACGATCGACGGCCAACAAGGAACAGTTGCTTTCACAGCTGGAAGACTGGTGCCATCGCGCCGAGAAAAGCGATATCGCTCCGTTGCGCGATTTCTCCCGAACGCTGCGCTGCTACGCCTGACCACGAGTCAACGATACAATGAAAAAGCCCGCCGATCGGCGGGCTTTTTCATTTCGGCGAAACCGCAGTTACTTGAGCTTGGTTTCTTTATAGATAACGTGCTTGCGGGCAACCGGGTCGAATTTCTTCATTTCGATCTTGTCCGGCGTCGTGCGCTTGTTCTTGGTGGTGGTATAGAAGTGGCCGGTTCCGGCGGACGATTCCAGTTTGATTTTCTCTCTCATGTCGCTCTCCCGGCTGAATGATTAGATCTTGTCGCCGCGGGCACGCAACTCGGCCAGAACCACGTCGATGCCCTTCTTGTCGATCGTGCGCAGGCCGGCGTTGCTCACACGCATGTTCACCCAGCGGTTTTCGCTCTCGACCCAGAAGCGGCGGTATTGCAGATTGGGCAAAAAGCGGCGTTTGGTCTTGTTGTTGGCATGGGACACGCGGTTCCCGACCACCGGCTTCTTGCCGGTAACTTCACATACTCTCGCCATGATGGCTTCTCCAGGCTGCGTTTCTGATCGGGCTGCCGACGTGGCGACCCGGCAAATTCGGAAAGATGCGCTTTATATCATAGTTCCAGCGGCTTACTCAACATAACCTTCTACAACAGCCCGCGCTCGGCGAAGGACAGCGTGGCCCCGCGGCCAACGACGAAATGGTCCAGCACCCGAACGTCGATCAGTGCGAGCGCTTCCTTCAGCGCTTGCGTAAGAGTTTCATCGGCATGGCTGGGTTCGGCTACCCCCGATGGATGGTTATGCGCGAAAATTACCCCGGCAGCATTGTGATGCAAGGCCCTCCTGACGACTTCCCGCGGGAAGACACTCGTCTGGGTCAAAGTTCCGCTGAACAGCTCCTCCACGGCGATCACCCGGTTCTGAGCATCCAAGAACAATCCCACGAAGACTTCCACCTGCCGGTTCTGGATAGAAAGCCGCAGGAAGTCGCGTACGGTCGTCGGTGAGCTTAAATTGATACCCGACTTCATTTCTGCCGCCAACGCGCGCCGGGTGAGCTCGGTGGCGGCCTGCAGCTGCGCATACTTGGCGCTACCCAAACCCGGGACGGCACAGAAGGCCTCGCGGCTCGCGCCACTAAGCCCGGCCAGCGAGCCAAATTTTGCAAGCAGCGCGCGAGCCAAGTCGACGGCGCTTTTCCCCTTCGTTCCCGTGCGCAGGAAAATTGCCAGCAATTCGGCATCCGATAGACTGCCTGGCCCCTTTGCCAACAATTTCTCCCGGGGCCTGTCGTCTTCCGGCCAATCGTTGATCGCCATACGATCCTCGTACTTTTATATTTTGCAACAACAGTTTACACTGCTCGCCAGGCACTTTTGGCAGACTAATCGCATGGCCGAACTCGGCAGCAAACGCATTCTTTTGGGCGTCACCGGCGGTATCGCCGCTTATAAATCGGCGGAACTGGTCCGTGAGTTACAACGCCACGGCACCGATATCCAAGTCGTAATGACCGATTCGGCATGCAAGTTCATTACTCCGCTGACCCTGCAAGCACTGTCCGGCAAGCCGGTATACGTGGAAATGTGGGATGACCGCGTGCTGAACGGTATGCCGCACATCGAGTTGTCCCGAGATCGTGACCTCGTCGTAGTTGCTCCAGCAACGGCCGATTTTATTGCCAAACTTGTCCACGGCGCTGCCGACGATCTGCTGTCTACGCTGTGTTTGGCCCGAGAGTGCCCTTTGATGGTGGCGCCGGCCATGAACCGCCAGATGTGGGAAAACCCCGCAACGCAACGCAACGTGGCGCAACTGCGCCAGGACGGCATCGTAGTACTCGGCCCGGATGCGGGAGGCCAGGCATGCGGCGAAGTCGGCATGGGGCGAATGTTCGAGCCATTGGATCTGGTTCGTGAAATATCGGCCTGGTTCCAGCCCAAATTGCTGTCGGGCACCCATGTGCTCGTCACCGCCGGCCCGACCTTCGAACCGATCGACCCGGTGCGCGGCCTGACGAATCGCAGCTCGGGAAAGATGGGGTACGCAGTCGCTCGCGCAGCAATCGAAGCAGGCGCCCGTGTGACGCTGATTTCGGGCCCGACCGCGATCGAACCACCGCCGGCCGCTCAAGCAATCCGCGTCGAGACTGCCCGCGAAATGCTCGATGCGGTGAATGCACATGTGAAGGACGCGGACATATTCATTGCCGTCGCCGCAGTTGCGGATTACTACGTTGCCAACAGCAGCGCACAAAAAATCAAGAGGGAAGGCGGCGTACCGGCGCTGGAACTCGCCCTGAATCCGGACATTGTCGAGTCGGTAGCAAAACGGCCGAATCCACCCTTCTGCGTCGGTTTTGCAGCGGAAAGCGAAAAGCTTGAAGAGCATGCCGAAGCGAAGCGTCGTCGCAAGAAACTGCCTTTGCTTGCTGCCAATCTGGTGCAGTCGGCGATCGATGCCGACGACAATGAACTTGTCCTGTTCGACAACGAAGGCAGCCACCGGCTCGGACGGACATCGAAACTCGAGCAGGCACGCATGCTGATCCGGCACGTCGCAAAGCTGTATCAGCCACGCAAGTCTGCTATCTCCGTCTGACACAAATAAGAAGAAAACCCGATGCGCAACATCGACGTCAAGATTCTGGACGCGCGCCTGCGCGATCAGCTGCCCACGTATGCAACTTCCGGCTCCGCAGGGCTCGACCTTCGAGCCTGTATTGATGCGCCGATCCTATTGAAGCCCGGTCAGACCGAACTGATTCCTTCCGGCATCGCAATCCACCTTGATGACCCGGGGCTGGCGGCCATGGTATTACCCAGGTCCGGCATGGCTCACAAGCACGGTATCGTGCTCGGCAACCTGGTTGGCTTGATCGACTCGGACTATCAGGGACAGATACTGGTTTCGCTGTGGAATCGCGGTGCGGCCGTCTTTACGCTGAATCCGATGGAAAGGATCGCCCAGCTCGTCGTTGTGCCGGTCGTGCAGATGGCTTTCAGTGTCGTCGACGATTTCACGCAGAGCACGCGCGGTGCCGGTGGTTTTGGTAGTACCGGCAAGCACTGAGTACGACTCCGGCAACCAAAAAAATAAAGGCCAGCTATTGCCGGCCTTTGCACTTTTGCGATCCTGCTTTTCCTGGAACAACGCAAGGCGGCTGTCGCAATGTCGCTCTGGTACCCTCGTCAGTTCGATTTCGGGAAAACCATTGGCTCTTCGTTCTTGTTCTTACTCGGATCCGGAATTTCACCCGCCTCAATGCGGCGCTTTTCTTCCCAGCGCAGGAAAGTGATCACGCTGAGGATCTCGTCCTGGTTCATCGTTGTGCCGAATGCCCCCATCGTACCGCCGAGCGTCTTGGGAACGCCCGTCGCGATAATGACGTAAATGTCGCTGTTGGTGTTGCCGGTATATTTGAAAACTCCACAGGACAGGCACGGACCTTTGGCGCCGTGGCCGCCTGTGCCGTGACAGAACGCGCAGCGTCGCCCGAACCAGGCCTTGCCGGCCTCGACAACCTTCATGTCGTTGGTCGGCACTTCCATATCGTTCTCGTTTGCCTTGTGCTGCGCAGCCGCCGGTAACGCCACACCAAGGGCTGAGGCAAAGACCGCAATCGCTGCCAGCTTTACGAATACAGCATTGAGTTTCAAACCTGACATGACTAACTAACCTCCTTAAGGAACTTATGAAAAAGGCGGATAGAACGGTACATTGTAATTATCGAGGATCTGTTTCATCTTTCCATTTGCAAGCAGTTCCGCAACGGCGTCGTCGATGAACTTCATTAGGGATTGGTCCTGTTTGCGAACGATGAAATTCAGATTCCAGCGCTGGTCGGCTTCAGGCACGTAGCCTTCTACCATGTGGAACTTCGCGTCGGGATATTCGCGACGCGCAACCGATATCGCTGTCGCCCATACCAGGCTGGCATCGATCTCGCCATTCGCCATTCCCTGCATGATTCTGCGGTTATCCAGATAGAGGGATCTCGGAATGTTGCGGGTGAAGAGATAGTCATCGATCGGCGTAGACATCGGCACGCCCACCTTGATATTGGCATCCTTGAGTTCAGTCAGCGATTTTTTGTCCGCCGCCGTTCCTTGCACGACCAGTACGTAACCCATTCCAAGATACGGTTTGGTGAATGCCAGCTGCCCCATCAGCATGTCGTCGTCGCCGCCATCGGACATGCCAAGAAAAACGTCACAGCGTTTCTTGAGTATCGAATTGCGGAATGCACGGGAGGTGCCACCGCGCGTGCCGGTGTCCGCCCAAACCATTTCCAGTCGCATGCCGCCGCGTTTGGCGATCTCGCGCATGATTTCAACATCGTATCCGGGAGGATCGGTATTCTGGGCCGCCGAAGGGAACGCATAAGGATCAGCACACGCCAACAGCTTACCTTTCGCTTTCGAACGCTCCAGCGTGTCGGCGATCTCATCCGGATCGGTCTGCGCCCAGCCTGAAACTGACGTCAATGCGAGCAAAAAGGTCAACCCGTACAAAGCAAATAACTTACGCACATTCAACTCCTTTTAAGAATCTTATCGGCCATTCCCCTTTTCTCCTCGTCAACGCTACTGCAGCTTTGCCAGCTTACCCAAGAGCAAAAACGGTCTGCGCCGTTTCTTCACAAAAAATAAGGGGGGCAGACGCCTTGCCCCCCTTAGCCTTACTGCTGCTACGTATTACTTAACTTGGCGTCCGCTGCTGAATGTTACTCAACAGCGAATACCATGAGGCCGCCGCCCTTCTGATTCTTCTTCAGCCACTCTGAATAGAAAATGGGCCAGATGCCGCCGCCGCCCGCACCGTACACAATGGCAACGTACTGCTTGCCATTCGGCGCGGTAAAGGCCGTCGGGTTGCCATGGATGCCGGAGCCGGTCTGGTAGGACCAGAGATGCTCGCCGGTTTCGTCATTCACAGCGTTGAAGTAGCCTTCGGGATCGCCGTAGAACACCAGGCCGCCCCCGGTGGCCAGTATGCCGCTGGTGGCCGGATAGCTCATGGACTTCTGCCAGGCGAGCTTACCGGTCGCAGCGTCAAAGCCCTTGGTGGAACCCGCGCCCGCGTTGAAATTGATTATCTTCGCGCCCAGGTACCACTCACCGCGCTTCCATTCCATCTTCTTCGCCTGCAGGTCCATGGCGAAGTCGTATACCGGAACGTAGACCATCTTCGTACGATGGCTGTACGCCATCGGGTGCCATTCCTTGCCGCCGTCCAAGGACGGGGCGATATCGGTGGTCACCTTGTCGTACACCACATCCTTCTCGGGATAGTTGTAGACCGGCTTGCAGTTGTTCGCCGGGGTGATCGGCTTGGTCCAGTTCACGCGCTGCAAAGCGCTAACCCACACACACTTGTGTTCGTTACCGGCTTTGCCCTTCACGGTGTTGACACGGTCGATACCGTAGACGTGACCGTTACGCGAGCCATGCAACCACAGCTTCTTGCCGCCGACGTCGACGAGAATCATTTCATTCACACCGTCGTAGTCGTACGGATCGTTTGGCGTGTAGTTGAAGTAGCTGCGGATTTTGCCCGTTTCCGGGTCAAGCACCAGATTGCTGTTGGTGAACAGGTTGTCGCCGATACGAACATGGCGGTCGAAGTCCGGTCCGGGGTTGCCCACGGGCCAGTACAAGGAGTTGGTTTCCTTGTCGTACGAGCCGGTAATCCAGGCCGATCCACCACCGTATTTCCAAGATTCGCCGGGCCAGGTATCGTTGCCGGGTTCGCCGGGTCCGGGAATGGTGTACGTCTTCCATACCGGGGCGCCAGTGTCGGCATCGATTGCAGCGATCCAGCCACGCACGCCATATTCAGCACCGGCGGTACCGAAGATGATCTTGTTATGCAAGGCCATCGGCATGATGGTGAAAGTCTCGGCATAGGTGTAATCGCCGATCTTCTTGTCCCAGACCACTTTGCCGGAAGCGTTGTCGAGCGCGACGATATGCGCATCCAGGGTGGCCAGGTAGACCTTGTTCTTGTAGACGGCGACACCGCGGTTCACAACGTCACAGCACAGTTTCGGGAACACGTCGCCCGGCAGTTCGCGGTCATACCTCCACTGGACTTTGCCGGAAACAGCGTCGACCGCAATGACCTTGTTGAAGGACGTCGTGACATAAATCATTCCGTTAACCGCGACTGCCTGGCTGTCTTGTCCTTCGAGAACGCCGAACGACAGGTTCCAGACGGGAGTCAGCTTCTTGACGTTTTCCCTGTTGACCTGGGACAGGGGGCTGTAGCGCGTGGTCTGGTAGTCACGACCATAAAGGAGCCAGTTCTGCGCATCCTTGTCGGCATTCAGAAGCATGTCGTCCGTTACATAGTTGGGATAGAGCTTTGATTCAGCACTATCCAGACCCTGTGCGGAGACAACCCCAGAAGCACCGAACGCCGCGATTGCAGCGAGGGATACCGCAGCACGTTTGAAGTGCAACGATTGCTTCACCATTTTTTTTAAAACCTCCCGAAGATATTGCGCAGCGCTTCGAGCTTCGACACCGCGCATTTGGTTTTGATTACTGCCTCGATGCGTAAAGCAAGACCGAACAACCTGAGAAACTTCAGATTTAGACGAGCTTTACTGCAAGTCGAAAATAAGAGTTACGCACTATGTTGTCAACACATTTCTGCCTAGTAACAGCATGGATATGCCATGTCTGAATTATTGCGTCGCACAAATAATACTGGGAGGCGCCGCAGGTGTCCGACACAATCCACGTTCGGCCTGCGTCAACCGCGCGCAGTCTGCGACTCAGGTACGCAACTGACGCAATCGTTTCAATCGCACCGACACTTGGCGATACGCGTCTGTGTGCAACTGCCGCATAAGCTCTCGGGCTGCGCAAATTCAACTGGACGAAAACATCACGCAGTCGTCAAACTGGCCCATGCGATCCGCCCATTCCACGTTTCATCTACCGAAATCGAATGCGATACGTAAAATCCCGCTCACATTTCGCAATGATCGCGATTCTGATCGTTGCGACCGCGCTTTTGGCATATGCCGATCCGCTCATCACCTATCGCCTGCGGATAAAGAAACATGAAATTCGCGCGGAAGTCGCCAATACCGAGCAAGACCGTCTGCGGGGATTGATGTTCCGCGACAAGCTCGCTCAAAACAACGGGATGATTTTTTTGTACCCGCGTGCTGAGGCGTCGGCGATGTGGATGAAGAACACCAGAATTGCGCTTTCGGTCGCATTCATCGATGCGAGCGGGCGCATTCTCAACATCGCCGAAATGGAACCGTTTTCAGAGGAAGCGCACGCTTCGTCCGGCGCAGCGGCCTATGCGCTGGAAATGAACCGGGGCTGGTTCAGGAAGCAAGGCATCAAGGTGGGGGATCGTGTCGAAGGATTGGAGAACCTTCCGCCGGCGCGATAAAAAACGCCCGGGCTCTTCCCGGGCGTTGCGACGGACTACGATCCCGTCTACATCGGGATATGCATCTGTGCCACCATGAAGAAAAGCATTGGTATGGACAACATAGTGTTGGTGCGCGAAGCGAGGAAGGCCACCCGCCGTGCTTTGTTCTTCTGCTCGTCCGTCGCCGGCACTAGCCCAAGGATTTTCTTCTGGTTCGGCCAGATCAACCCCCAGACGTTGAGCAGCATGATCGTGCCAAGCCAAGCGCCGATGCCGATTTTCTGGAAGCCCGCCTGCAAGGTAAATGCCGCGACAAAATTGGAACTCAGCAATGCGGCACCCGCCAGCCAGGTTACAACTGCCGCCCAGCGGAAGTAGAGCAGCGCGCGTGGCGCCACGTGCTTGGTAATGCCGGCGGCCGTGCTGTCGGCCTGCGCCGCCTTCAGGGCCGCCACCTGTACGAAATTGAAGTAATACAACAGACCGATCCACATTACGCCGGCCATGATATGAATCCAGCGGTAAATTCCCGGAAGCATTTCCATGGCTTATCCCCCTATCACGGATTTGACGACGTAATACAAGATAACAGTGAGCACGAAGCCTGCTATTACCGTACCCCACAGAGAATCCAGCGGGTTTTTCATCTTGCCCTCCTCCTTTAGTCGAACGGGAACAGTGTAGACAACGCGGACGGGTGCCGCAACAGCCAGTCGTCATAGTCGAGTTTCACGCTTGCGGCTGCCGGCAGGCCTTGAAGAAAATAAAAAGGGGCGTCCGTCGACGCCCCGGATGCGATCGCGAAAATGATCAGCCTGCGTAGTTCTGCGCCGCGAAGTCCCAGTGCGCGAGGTTCCAGAATGCCGCCGCGTAGTCCGGCCTGCGGTTTCGGTAGTCGACGTAGTAGTGGGCATGCTCCCAGACATCTGTGAATGGGCTCGTTGAAAAGCGCGCTAGTTTAGTGGAATACGGTTCTAATGGAACGCGGTGAAGCGGCAAAACCGGATTACAGGCCGGCCAAAACCTCGTCGACCGCGATCACAACCGCCGTTGCGTCGTTGCGTCCCATGTACTGGACTTGATTTTTGATCGATCGTTCCACCAACTCGTCGGCAATGGACTGGGTTGAACCCCTCTTGTGCATCACTTCGTGGACGATGCGCTCGCCCAGCACTTCCCATATGCCATCGCTCGCCATCAGGAAAACATCCCCGGGGATCAATTCGCCATCGGTGTAGTCCACCACGAGGTGGCTGTCGAGCCCGACCGCTCGCTTGAGAACATGACGCATGTCCCCACGCTCCCAGGTGTGATCGATAGTCAATTGTTTGAATACATCACCGCGTCGGCGATAGACGCGCGTGTCGCCGACGTGCGCCATGTGATAGTAGTTGCCCTTGAACACGATCATGGTCAGGGTCGTCACCATGCCGTCATATTCGGGATGGCGTGCATTTTCGGAAAGCAGCCAGTCATTGATAGACCGCAGCAGCTTGTCCAGCGCCTGTGCAATGTTCCAGGTGACGGGGGCGCCGTAAAAATCTCGCAGCAAGCTCTTTACGACAGTTTCCGAAGCAAGCCGTCCACCCCCGTTGCCGCTCACTCCATCGGCAATGGCAACGGCAATGCCCCTGGATTGCGCTTCGCGATCCTCGCGCGGCGTCACGATCCCGTGAAAGTCTTCGTTGTTCTTGCCTGGCACCGCAGCGGTTGCGTGGCCCAGCTGCAATTGCAACAGAGGCTTGCCGAGTGTTGTCCCCGTGTACACGACGTTTTCCGGGGAGACAGAGGCGTCTTCTGGCATCATGGCTTCAGATGGACGTGACAAGAGCTACCTGCGGCCGGGACGGACGCGAATAGTCAGGTAATAGCCCGCGAATGCGCTCCCTCGATGGACCGTCCGTGAACCTGCGGCGTGAGGCCGCCCGTCTCCACCGCCGCGATCGCCTTCGCCTGATTCATGTCGTCGGTATACCCGGAAGCGTAAAGGCAGCACGCCAGCTGGTTCACCAGGGGATGCGGAATCGGGACCTGGCCCGTCATCGCCTGTTTCACCCACGCCGCGGTTGCCGCTGCGTCAACGGCGGACGGTTGGCTCAACGCGCCGCGAGCCGATAGCATCTCTTCCTCGAACAGCACGATCGCCTCGCCCTGACGGAAAAACTTGATGCGCGGCCGCTGTTTGGGATTGGCGAACGGTTCGCCCTCCGTACTTTTCATCAACAGGGCATCGAACCCGGTTGCGAGCAGAAATGTTTCCAGTTGCTCGATCTGGGGAGGCTGGGCCGCACTTACCATTCGCAGTCCGCCACTCTCGATGGGATCCAGCAACGTAACCAGACTGTGCGCGGGATTGCTTACGCCCAGTCGACCGCGCAAGGCCAGCAAATTGGCAAGTCCGGGACACAGTACGGCTGTCGGTACGAACGCCAGTAAGTCCTCGTCCAGCGATTTCTGGGCCTGAGCCAGCGACCCGCCCGGCAGCACGCCGAGCTCGCGCAGGATGTATGCGCTCGCAACGCGCCCGCCGCCCTCGAGTGTCCCGTGCAATAGCACCGGGACTCCCATGCGTTGCAGCAGCAAAACCAGCAGCGGCAGCAGATTGGGCTCCTGCCGCGCGCCGCTATACGTGGCGAAAACCAGCGGCCGCAGGGCGG
This sequence comes from Betaproteobacteria bacterium, assembly GCA_016194905.1. Classification (NCBI taxonomy): domain Bacteria; kingdom Pseudomonadati; phylum Pseudomonadota; class Betaproteobacteria; species Betaproteobacteria bacterium. The sequence goes on along the minus strand of JACQAP010000008.1, from coordinate 165,836 downwards.
TGGCGGGCGGTTTGAGCAAATACACCCGCTCCGAGGCGGCACGATAGAAACCGAGGAGTTCGGTTGCCGACTCGTGCTTCATGCGCAGCGCGCAGAGGCAGGCGCCGAGCTCCAGATCCGGCACACCGCCATCGAGCATGGCGGCAAACAGATCATGCGCGTCGCCCTCGCTCAGATCACGGCGAGTGTCGGCATCGCTGGCAATTTCCTTGATGAATCGGGCAATACTCATCGTTTATCGAAAAACACCGCATTCGGCTCGGGGATTGTCGTCTTTTCGATTCAATGCAACCGGTGTGCCACTCACCTTTTTCATGTTGAAACAATAAATTAGCCCGAAGAGTACACTTCCGCTGCGATAGGGCGGTGCGCGCTGAGCCATCCTCCGCATCAACTTGGTGCACAACTTTGAAAGATCGATTCGTTCTTCCCCGGCCCATTCTTTTCGTTCTGGTGGCCCTGGGATTGTTGTTCGCGATCGACCTGTTCGCGCTCGCCGCCTATCGCGAACTCGAGCAGGCCGTCAAGGAACTGGACAATCACAGCCAGATCCTGGAAGCATTGCAGCCGCTGCCAACGATGATGCTCGAAATGCAATCCGGCATGCGCGGCTATCTCCTGACCGGCTCGAGTGCCTCCTTGAATCGTTATCGCGACGCGGCCGATGAATTTCCCGGCATTTCGGAAAAAGCGCTCGCGCTGCTTGGCGATGATGCGCGGCATCGGCAATTGGTAGCGGGTGCCGTGGCATCGGCATTGGATTGGCTGGCTCGCTATGCATCCCCTCTGGTGGTCAAGCGCAGCGCCGGCGAAGACGGCCAGCGCACCATGAAGGCGATCCTTGAAGTCATGCATAGAGGCCCGGGTGAGAGTCAGGCCGAGCGCATACGCGCGCAGTTTGTCGAGTCGATTCAGGTCGAGCGCGAACACATTGCGGGCGCACGGCTCAAACTGCAGCGGAAGCTCGAAAGCACCGCTGCATGGATGCGCGCACGCGCCGTCGCCCTGCTGCTGGCTCTGGCGGCACTCGCTCTGCTGCTCAGGCGCACACTGGCAAAACTCGCAGGACAGAGGCGCTCGCGCGAAGTCGCGGAGAGCGCGATGAGAACATCGTCCGCGACGCTGCGTGCAATGAGTGAAGCTTCACCGCTTGGAATGTTCCTGGCCGACGGCTCCGGCGCCTGCGTGCAATCGAATCCCGCCTTCGAACGTATTGCGGGCCTGTCCAAGCCGGTGGTTCTGGGCAACGGCTGGCAATCGACGCTGCACCCGGACGATCGGGAAAGAGTCCTTGCAGCCTGGAGCAGGGCCACAAGCAGCGGCGCATCGTTCGCCTCGGTGCATCGGTTCGTGCACCGCAGCGGCAGGGTGGTATGGGCGTCCATGAAATCCGCGAGAATGAGCGACGGCGAGCAGTTACTCGGGTTCGCCTGCAGTATCGAAGATGTCAGTGAACGGCGGGAAGCCGAGGAAGCCCTGCGCAAAAGCGAGGAACGCCTGCATCTTGCCCTGGAAAGCTCCCGCCTGGCACTATTCGACTGGCATATACCGTCGGGAGAAGTATTTCTCAGTCGCGAGTGGAACGCCCTGACCGGTTACGGTCCGCAAGCACTCACGACGACTGCACGTCGCCTCAACGAATTGATCCATCCCGAAGACCGGGAAGTGGTGCGTGACGCGATCGTCGGTGCATTCAAGGCAAACATACCGATCACGCGCACGGGGTTCCGGATCGAAACCCGATCGGGACAGTGGAAGCGGGTCTATTGCAGCGGGCGGGTCACCGAACGCGACGCCGTCGGCCGCGCCGTCCGGCTGACCGGGACGATCACGGCAACCGACTAACCGCGGACTTCGGCACGCGTTCGCCGCACCACGGACGACATGCGTCGCGGCGCAGTCTTGACGGGCCCCGCCCTGAGTCGTTCAAGATACTGGTCAACAAGCGTCTTTGCGTCCCGCGCCAAAGGCAGATATGCCGGATCGAGCACCCAGTTCACGATCAGTCCGTCCACCAGCGCATGCAGTCCCACGGCTGCCAGGCGCGGGTTGACCGATGGTGCAAGCAATCCCTTCCTCGCAGCGTTGCGCAAACCGCGCTCCATGTGCTTAAGGCAATTGTTGCGCGCTTCGATGTGGCGCCGGCGCACCTGCACCATTTCGTCGACATATTCGACCTTGTGACAACAGATTTCGAAGACGCGCTGGCACTGTGCGTCGGTTGTCAGGTGCTCGAGGACGTTCAGCGCACAGGCGCGCACATGGGCGAGCGGATCCGCCAGATCGTCGTCACTCGCTCGCGCCGCCATTTCCTCCATCGGCAGGACCACGCGACTCATCATCGCATCGAACAGATCCGCCTTGTTCCTGAAATGCCAATAGATTGCGCCCCGGGTGACCCCTGCTGCTTCCGCAAGCTGCGCCAGCGATGTGTTGGACACGCCTTTTTCCACGAATACCCGTTCTGCGGTATCCAGAATCCTGTTGCGTGTTTCGAGCGCCTCCTCTTTCGTTCTTCTCACCATATTGCACCTCCGTGGTGCTGCCGCCGGTGAAGCCGCCAGCGTGACATTACAATCAGTCCCAAAAAATTCAGCAAGTTTGTACTTTACATACATTATTGTATGTAAGTAAACTTCGCCGCTTGCTGGTATGACCCCGGTGTTCCGTTCCGGCTGCCTGCGTTCGCGTCCCAGGGTCCGGCACACCAAAAGATCTTACAGGAGCTTCAAGTGCACGCCTCGTTTTCGCTTGCAGTGCGCGGCATTATCGCCGCATTTACCCTGGCTGCGCTCGGTGCGTGCCAGAAGGCAGCCCCGAATCAGGCGCCGGGCGGCATGCCGCCGCCGGAAGTGATCGTGACGGTCGTCCAGCCACGCGATCTGCCGGCGAACTTCGAATACGTCGCACAGATATCGGGCGTTCGCGAAGTCGAAGTACGCCCGCGCGTATCCGGCATCCTGGAGAAATGGAATTTCACGGAAGGCAGCAAAGTCGCCGCAGGACAGAGTCTCTTCACGATCGATGCCGCGCCCTATCGCGCAGCGCTCGCCAAAGCCGAAGCGGACCTGGTCAGCGCACAAGCCAGTTTCGACCAGGCAAAGCGCAACGCCGCCCGGCTAAAGCCTCTTTACGAAGCGAAGGCGGTCAGCCAGAAGGAATTCGATGACGCAACCTCCGGCGAACAGGTTACCGGCGCAAACGTGAAGGCAGCGCAGGCCGCGGTTACCGAAGCACGGCTCAATCTTTCTTATACCCGGGTCGAAGCGCCGATCTCCGGAATTACCAGTCGCGCACTGCAGTCCGAGGGCAGCTTGGTGCAGGCCCAGCAGACACTGCTGACGAAGATTTCCCAGATCGACCCGGTGCACGTGACCTTCAGTTTCACCGAAGCCGAGCATCTGAAATTCACACGCGCGATGGCCGACGGTACATTGCGCCTACCCAAAGACGGCAAGTTCGACGTCAAACTCAAGCTCGCCGACGGCAGCGAATACGCGCGCCCGGGTAAAGTCGACTTCACCGACGTGCGCGTGGATCCGGCCACCGGCACCATCGACGCGCGAGCGGTCATCGGCAATCCGCAGGGTCTGCTGCGCCCCGGCCAGTTTGCGCGGGTACAACTGTCGGGCGGTGTCCGCCCCAATGCGATCGCGATTCCGCAGCGCGCGGTCCTCGAAGGCCCGGGGACCAAGATCGTGCTGACCGTCAATGCGCAAGACATCGTCGAGCCGCGACCGGTACAGGTCGGTGATTGGTCAGGAGCCGATTGGGTCATCACCGGGGGCTTGAAGGCCGGTGATCAGGTCATCGTCGATGGGGTAGTCAAGGCGCGCCCAGGTTCCCCGGTGAAGATCGCGCAGGCGCCGCCTGCAGGCGTCCAGCCCGCGCAACCATCACAGGGTCCGCCACCCCAGGGTGAGCAGCAGCCGGCCAAGCCCGCGGCAAGACCCGAAGCCCCGCAACCAGCCAAATAACTCGCCAAATGTTCTCCCGATTTTTTATCGACCGCCCGATTTTCGCGGCTGTACTGTCGATCTTCCTGGTTCTCGCCGGCCTCGCCGCGATGCGCACGCTGCCGATTGCCCAGTATCCGGAAATCGCGCCGCCGGTGGTCACGGTGCGCGCCGTCTACCCCGGCGCCTCGGCAGAGGTGCTGGAGCAGACCGTGGCCGCGCCGCTGGAAAACCAGATCAACGGTGTCGAGAACATGCTCTACATGAGTTCCAACTCGTCATCCAACGGCGTGGTAGAGATCAATGTCACCTTCGAAATCGGCACCAACATCGATCAGGCTGCGCTCAACGTAAACAACCGCGTCAAGCAGGCCGAAGCGAGGCTGCCGCAGGAAGTGCGGCGCCAGGGCGTCACGGCGGAAAAGAATTCGACGTCTTTCCTGCAGGTGCTGGCTTTCAACTCGCCGGACGGTACTTTCGACGATCTGTACGTCAGCAACTACGTCACGCTGAACGTGCTCGACACGATCAAGCGCGTGCCGGGCACGACCAATGTGCAGATCTTCGGCGCCAAGGATTACGCGATGCGTATCTGGCTGCGGCCGGACCGGATGACGCAACTGAAACTCACCACCGCCGACCTGTTGCGCGCGCTGAACGAGCAGAACGCGCAGTTCGCCGCGGGCAAGGTCGGCCAGGCGCCGACCGGCGGCCCGCAGGAACTGGTGTACACGATCACGACCAAGGGCCGGCTCGCGGACCCGCGAGAGTTCGAAGAAATCATCATTCGTTCGAATCCGGACGGCTCTGCGCTGCGCCTGAAAGACGTGGCGCGCGTCGAACTGGCGTCGAAGGATTACGACTTCATCGGCCGCGTCAACGGCAGACAGTCGGCGCTGCTCGGCATTTTCCTGCAACCGGGCGCGAACGCGCTCGATGTAGCACAGGACGTCGGCAAGGCGATGGCGGAGATTTCAAAGCGATTCCCGGTCGGCATGGAATACCAGAACGTGTACGACACCACGCGCTTCGTAAAGGTGTCGATACGCGAAGTGGTGAAGACCCTGCTCGAGGCGATGGCGCTGGTGTTCCTCGTGGTCTTCCTGTTCCTGCAGAACTGGCGCGCGACCCTCATTCCGTTTGCCGCGGTACCGGTGTCGCTGATCGGCACCTTTGCCGGCCTTTTTCTGCTCGGTTACTCGATCAACACGCTCACGCTATTCGGCATGGTGCTGGCGATCGGCATCGTAGTCGACGATGCCATCGTGGTACTGGAAAACGTCGAGCGCATCATGCACGAGGAGCACAAGGACGCACGCGAAGCCGCCATCAAAGCCATGACCGAGGTGACCGGCCCCGTAATCGCCATCGTGCTGACGCTGTGCGCGGTATTCGTGCCGATCGCCTTCCTCGGCGGGCTGACCGGCGAGCTGTACCGCCAGTTTGCGGTCACCATTGCCATCGCGGTCGTGCTCTCCGGCATCATCGCGCTCACGCTGACCCCGAGCCTTTGCGTCTTGATACTGAGACGCGAACACAAGACGCCGCTGCGCTTCTTCACCTGGTTCAACGACTGGTTCCGGCGCGTGACCGGCCGCTACACCGGCGGCGCCGCCTGGATCATTCGCCGCGGCGCCATCGGCCTGCTCCTCTTCGTCGGCATGGTGGCGATCACCATCGGATTGTGGAGGATCACTCCCGGCAGCCTGGTGCCCGACGAGGACCAGGGCTACTACATCGGGGCGGTGTTTCTGCCCGACGGTGCAACCCTGCAGCGCACCGATAAAGTCGTCAGCGAAGTGCTCAAGGCAATTCAGTCCAATCATGCCAATGAATTCGCGATCGCCTTCACCGGACTCGATTTTCTCGGCGGCGGATTCCGCAACAATGCCGCCACCATCTTCGTGACCCAGCGCCACTGGGACGAGCGCAAGGGCGTCGGCACCCGCGAACTCATCGGCGATTACTTCATGAAGACCGCCGGGATCAAGGAGGGCCTCGTGCTGGCGTTCGCGCCGCCGCCGATCTTCGGCCTGGGCAATGCCGGCGGTTTCGAGTTCTACATCCAGAATCGCGGCGAAGGCGGCCCGCAGCGGCTGGCCGCGGAAATGGGCAAGTTCCTCGCGGCGGCCAACAAGGACCCGCAACTTGCCGGAGTGCAGACGCTGTGGCGTGCCGGCGTGCCGCAGTTGCATGTCGATGTCGATCGCGAAAAAGCCAAGGCGCTCGGCGTGCCGATCGGCGATGTCTTCGACACGCTGTCGGCCACGCTCGGTTCCTACTACGTGAACGACTTCAACAAATTCGGACGCACCTGGCAAGTGCTGATGTCGGCGGAGCCCGGATATCGCAACAAGCCGGATTCAGTCGGCGAGCTGTACGTACGCTCCGACAAGAGCGCCATGGTGCCGATCCAGACGCTGGCCAAGGTCTCCTACACTTCGGGACCGGACTCGCTGGATCGCTTCAACAATTTGCCGGCGGTCAAACTGCTGGGTCAAGGCGCGCCGGGAATTTCCTCGGGTCAGGCCATTGCCGTGGTCGAACGTATAGCAAACGAAGTGCTGCCTCCGGATTTCAGTTACGACTGGGGCGGTGCATCGTTTCAGGAGAAAAAATCCAGCGGCACCTCGACGCTCGCGCTCGGACTCGCCGCAATCATGGTGTTTCTGATTCTGGCCGCGCAATACGAAAGGTGGTCGCTGCCGCTTTCCGTGATGATGGCCCTGCCTTTCGGCACCTTCGGCGCATTGGCGGCGGTCTGGGTGCGGGGTCTGACCAACGACGTTTACTTTCAGATCGGCCTGGTCACGCTGCTCGGCCTGGCGGCAAAGAACGCAATCCTGATCGTGGAATATGCGCTGCTGAAAAATCAGGAGGGCCTGTCGCCTTCCGCGGCGGCGGTAGAGGCCGCGCGACTGCGCTTCCGTCCGATCCTGATGACTTCGCTGGCTTTCATCCTCGGGGTCATGCCGCTTGCGTTCTCGACCGGCGCCGGCGCCGGTGCGCGGATCGCCGTCGGCACCGGGGTCATGGGCGGCATGCTGGCCGCCACCTTCCTGGCGATTTTCTTCGTGCCGATGTTCTTCAAATTGATCACCGACCGGCATCTGACCGAGAAGCGCTCAACGGCGCAGATCCGCGCTGAAATCGAGCATCACAAGACGCTCGCCGTGCAGGCGGCGGAAAATCCTCACCGTGCGCCACCGCCGAGAGGAGAACGCTCATGATGCGAGCCCGTCTACTCGCGGCAACGCTGATTGCCGTTGCGCTCACCGGTTGCATGACCGTCGGACCGGACTACCAGCGCCCGCAGGTCGAAACACCCGGGCAATGGCCCGGCGCGACAGCAACTGAGACACTGTCGTCGACGTGGTGGAAGGTCTACGGCGATCCGGTGCTCGACCAGATGATCGACGAAGCACTGGTGCATAACCTCGATTTGCGCCGGGCGATTGCCCGCGTCAACGAAGCCCGCGCCGCCCTTGGCATCACGCGCGCCGACCAATATCCCGGCGTCTCCGCCAATGCCAGCGCGTCGCGCAATCGCATCAGTCAGGAGAGCGTGCTTTCCGTGCCACCGGGCACCGATCCGAAATACTCGGACTATCGCGCGGCGCTGAACGCCTCTTACGAAATTGATTTCTGGGGCAAGTATCGTCGTGCCACCGAAGCGGCGCGGGCGGAGTTGCTCGGCTCGCAGTTCAATCGCGAAGCCGTACGGCTCGCGCTGATCGCCGATGTCGCCAAGAGTTACTTCAGCCTGCGCGCGCTGGATGCGCAGGTGGCCATTACACGCCGCACGATCTCGACCCGTCAGGCTTCGACCGCCCTGCAGCGCATGCGCTTCGAAGCCGGGGTTGCGTCCGAGTTCGAACTGCGGCAGGTGGAAGCGGAAGCCGCGCAGGCGCAGGCCTTGTTGCCGACGATCGAACAACAGCTCGCCGCACAGGAAACCGCGCTGGGCGTGCTGCTGGGACGCAGCCCGCGCGCGATTGTCGGACAGCCGGTCGAGCGGGGCGCTGCGATGGACGCACTGACCGCGCCGCCGTCGGTACCCTCGGGATTGCCGTCCGAAATGCTGGAGCGCCGCCCGGATTTGCGCCAGGCTGAACAGAGCCTGGTCGCGGCCAATGCACGCATAGGCCAGGCGAAGGCGACGTACTACCCGTCGATATCGCTTACCAGCTTTTTCGGTGGCGAAAGCACAACGCTTTCCGGCTTGTTCGACGCGCAGGCGCGCGTCTGGCAATTTGCCGGCTCGGCCGCGCAAACCGTGTTCGACGCGGGTCGCACCGGAGCGCAGGTCGGCGTCGCAGAGGCACGTCAACAACAGGCGCTGGCGCAATATCAGTCTGCAATCCAGAACGCCTTCAAGGACGCCCTGGACGCCCTGGTCGCGCAGCGCAAAGCACGGGAAGCAATGGAAGCGGAACAGATTCGCATCGACGCGCTGCAAAGCTCCATGCAACTGGCACAACTGCGTTACGACAACGGGATCTCGAGTCTACTCGATGTGCTCATCGCCGAGCGCGCCCTGCTCGATGCGCAATTGAACCGCGTCGCAGCCCAGCGCGCGCAACTGGCTGCGACCGCGGACTTGTTCAAGGCATTGGGCGGCGGCTGGGATGGTTTGCCCGATTCCGACAAGTCGGCGAAAAACTGAGCATCCGCTGCGCCGGGTTTCAGTAGACCGGCAACGACAGGCGGCGCGAGAAGCACCGCCTTTATCTTCGCCCCCCGCTGCCGTCGTGTTCTGCTAATCTGCCCTGTCGGCCCACACTACAATCAAAGGGAGGAATCATGGCGGACACGATCAAATACCTGCTCCCGGAGGAGCAGATTCCGAAGTCCTGGTACAACCTCATGGCGGATCTGCCCTCACCGCCTCCGCCGCCGCTGCACCCGGGCACGCTGAAACCTCTCGGGCCGGACGACCTCGCACCCCTGTTCCCGATGTCGCTGATCATGCAGGAGGTATCAGTCGAGCGCGAGATCGAGATTCCGGGCCCGGTTCGCGAAGTCTACAAGCAGTGGCGCCCGTCGCCGCTGTTCCGCGCACGCCGTCTCGAGAAGGCGCTCGATACGCCGGCGAAGATCTATTACAAATATGAAGGAGTCAGTCCGGCCGGTTCGCACAAACCGAATACAGCGGTCGCGCAGGCCTTCTACAACCACGAAGCCGGAATCAGGAAGATCGCGACTGAAACGGGCGCCGGCCAGTGGGGGTCTGCGCTTGCCTTCGCCGGTACGCTGTTCGGCATCGAGGTACAGGTATTCATGGTGAAGGTGTCGTATCAGCAGAAACCCTATCGCCGGGCTCTGATGGAAACCTACGGCGCGCGTTGCATTGCCAGCCCGTCAATGGAAACCAATGTCGGCCGCGCCATCCTCGCTAAGTCTCCCGACAGCACCGGATCACTCGGCATTGCCATTTCGGAAGCCGTCGAAGTTGCCGCCACACGCGAGGACACCAAGTACGCGCTTGGCTCGGTGCTGAACCACGTACTGCTGCACCAGACCGTGGTCGGACAGGAGGCCATGAAGCAACTGGAGATGGCCGGCGATGATCCCGACATCATCATCGGTTGCACAGGGGGCGGTTCGAATTTCGCAGGCATCGTGTTCCCTTTCCTCGGCGCGCAACTCCGCGGCGGCAAAAAGCGTCGCATCATTGCCATCGAACCCGCGGCCTGCCCCAGCCTGACCAAGGGCAAATACGCCTACGACTTCGGCGACACCGGGCATCTCACGCCGCTGGTGAAAATGCACACGCTTGGCTCCACGTTCATTCCGCCCGCGTTCCATGCAGGAGGATTACGTTACCACGGCATGGCGCCGCTGGTATCGCACGTCAAGGATCTCGGGCTCATCGAAGCGCGCGCGTACAAACAGATCGAGGTGTTCGAGGCGGGAGTGCAGTTCGCACGCACGGAAGGCATCGTTCCGGCGCCGGAAGCGAATCACGCGGTCAAAGGCGCGATCGATGAAGCGCTGAAGTGCAAGCAGGAAGGCAAGGCGCGCACGATCCTGTTCAATCTTTGCGGGCACGGGCACTTCGACATGCAGGCTTACACCGACTACTTCGCCGGCAAACTCACCGACAGGAGCTACGAAGAACGCGAACTGGCGATGGCGCTGGCCGGTTTGCCATCTGTTCCGGCTTGATTGCGATCGCCTCCGGACACGGCCGCCGCAAACACCGGCGGCCGTGTTTTTCGCCATTTACCGGAATCCGCAACCGCAGCCAAGCTCGCCGCGATTCGCCTGCTCGGTGCCGAGATCATCATTCACGGGGCTGCCTGGGACGGTGCCAACGCGCTGGCGATGCACGTGGCGCGCGAGTCCGGCCGGGCCTATATCCATCCCTTCGATAATCGCGCCGTCATGGCGGGCCAGGGAACCATCGTGCCCGAACTGTTGCAGCGTGCCCGCGCCCGACCTCATCGTGGTCTCGATCGGCGGCGGCATGTTGATCTCGGGAATTATTTCCGCGACACAAAGCATTTCTCACCGGCGACCCGTGTCATCGGCGTCGAAACCGAAGGAGCGGAATCGATGTTTCAAAGTCGGACTGAAAAACTTTTGACCGAACCGGCGACATCCTGCTCGGTTGCGGCGCTGATCGAAGGCCGAATTACGGTCGGCCGAAAGACAATGTCGTCGTCGTACTATGCGGAGCAAACATTGCTTTCGAGAAAGTCCATGCATGGACTGCCCTCACTGCCCAAGACTGCCACAGGTTGCAATTCGTCATTTGTAGTAACTGACGCTTTTTGTCTTGGTAACGATATAGGCGCATGTTATTTGCGGTAGTCAAATTCGATCGGCCGCCCGTAGAATTTCCGTTTTGAATTGCATCTCCTTGTTTTAAAATATCTATCGCTCCGGTGTCGAGTCCTGACCTCTTCAGAATGGCACAAGCCCTGCTTGATGGTCTTGACGATTAGATAAACGGCCCACTTGATCTCCTAGGATCCCGACATGCAAACATCCGAAGGTGGTTTCACCCTTATCGAGTTGATGATCGTCGTCGCGATCATCGGCATTCTTGCCGCGGTCGCGTTGCCGGCCTATCAGAACTACGCCGCCCGCGCCAAGGTCTCGGAGGCACTTCTCGCCAGCAGCGTATGCCGCACGAGTATTGCAGAGATAGTGCAGTCGGAGACCAACCTGCCGGCTGCGGGCCAGTGGGGTTGTGAAACATCGGCCAGTGCAACCGCGGCGTCGCGCTACGTGTCGAAAATCCAGACCAACAGCCTGGGAGCGATGAGAATCGAGATTCAGGGTGTCAGCGCGCTGGTAGATGGCCAGAGAATCGTTCTGCGTCCCTGGCCGGACGTCTCGCGATCTGCGACGATCGTCGGAGGCGACCGCGTGGCGATGTGGGATTGTGGACCAGACCCCAATAACACTGTTGACATCTCCGGCTACGTGCCAGCGTCATGCCGCGCCAGCGCAGCCCAGATCGGATCGGTTTCCGGATTCGCCAGCAGCAGCTGAACACCGTTCCGACTCCGCTGCTCGAACGTTTACGTTTTCAGTGCCGAGGTTTTCCGGGCGACGATTTCGCGCAGTACCGCGTTCCAGGCTTTTGCCAGATTATTGCGGTCGTAGCCTCCGCCGCCGAAGGCCATCAACCTGCCTCTTGAGAACCGCTCGGCGATATCCACCAGACTCTTTGCCGCACGCGCGTGCGTTGCCGCGGAATATTCCAGGTGGGCGAGTGGATCACCCTGCAGCCCGTCTGCGCCACACTGGAAGAGAATGAATTCCGGCTCGAAGCGAACCAGATGTTGTTCGACTCGCGGCCAGACTTCCGCGAACTCGCGGTCACCGGACCCCGGATTCAGCGGGATATTGAGCTTGCTGCCTTTGGCGGCACCTTTGCCGGTTTCGTCTTCGCGCCCCGTACCCGGATAAAGATAGCGGCCGTCCTCATGGACGTCGGCGAAAATCAGGTCCGGATCTGCTTCGTAAGCGTAGAAAATGCCGTCGCCGTGATGCACGTCGATATCCACGTAGGCGATCCGCCTGATACCGTATTGCTGCCGCAGCGTCTCGATCACCACGCCGAGATCGTTGAACACGCAGAAGCCCGCGGAATGGTCGCGCCCGGCGTGATGCAATCCGCCGATAGGCTGAAAGCTGCGGGCGCATTCACCTCGCACTACTTGCGCTAGCCCGTCGAGGGCCGCACCGACCACATTCGCGGATGCTTCGAAAACGCCGGCGAATACCGGCGTGTCGCCATTGTCGAGAAACTCGAGCTTGTCGCGCTCCGCATGCATCACCTTCTCGATATGGCGTTGCGTGTGGAAGCGACCGATCTCTTCGTTCGTGGCGATACGCGGCGGGCAGGTCCTGACTTTCGTGAGCAAACCTTGTATTTCGGCCTCCTTCAGGAATGCGCCCTGGCGGTCCGCCCCGAGCGGATGTCCGTTGGGAAAACCATACCGGGCAAGCTCCTCGCCGACCAATAGACAAGCATCCGTTACGGTCGCCGCTTCGAGTTTCCTTGCCATCAGCATGATCGGCACTCCCAACACGCCCATCGCGATTTCACGCAGCACACCGCGGCGCGTGGCAGACAGTTCAGAACTCCCGTCCACAATTCCAGCAGGTATGAAAGTTGGCGGGATTTTCTTCATGACAGTGCGGACAGAACGTCGGGCTTGACCGAGGCTGTGGCTGCTCGATCTGATGGATCAGATCTCGCGCCTGCTTCGCGTCACCTTCGTCCATGATCCATACTTCGGGCCACGCTTGGTGGAAGGGGATTTCGCCCATGACGCTCTGTGCATTTTCGTTGAATACGCGCGCGTCGATGCCTGCCTGCGCAAGCAGACCACGCACAAGGTGCGCATCGGGAAGCGTCTGCGCGGAATAGATTTTCAACATCAGAGCAGCGTTTCGATGGTTTTCGGCCGGCCGTTCACCAAAACCGCTTTGATGCCGGCATTGCCGAATCGGTCCACGGCAACCTGGATGGAAACCTTCTCATCCTGCTGCGGACGCTCCAGCTCGCGACCGGTGCCTTCCTGCACGAAGTAGTCCTCGATGCCGTACTTTACGTGCAGCCGCGTCACTTCCGCCATCTTGTACCCCGCCGCATCCCATAGCTTGTCATCGGTGTACTCGACACTGCCTTTGATCACGGCCTGCCCGTCGCCTGGGCGAGGACGGCTGCGGTGCACCGATACCGCCTTCCAGTATTCGCCATCGGGCGCCAGGACAACGAAAACCGTGTCATGGCGCTTGAATATCCCGTCCCCCGCCAGCTCTTCCAGTTTGAGGTCGGAGACCTTGTAATTGAGCCGCACATAGTCACCGGAAAACAGCGAACGCGGATCGATGGGTTGGGTTTCAAGTATCACGGGAATACCGGTCGCCAGCGTCCACTGGCGCATACCGATCATCGCGAGAAGGATCAGCGTCTGCACCAGGACGGTGATGAAAAGGCGTCCGCTCATTTGACGCCGCCTTCCAGGGTGCGCGTGATCCTGCGGCGGCTGCGTTCCAGGACGATGCCGGCGACGATCAGCACCAGCCCTCCGCCCATGAAGAAATAAGAGCGGCCCAGCAAGGTCCAGAAAGTATCGAGATAGCGCGCAAGAATGCCGAGCGCAAAGAATGCGAATGCCAGGTTCACCAGGCCGCGATCATGCGCGGCGATGCCGACGTAGATCAGCCAGACCAGCCCGCCGAAGAACAGCAGGTTGAACAGGATGGGAACGAACTGCGGATACTCGCCGCGGGCAAACAGGTTGACAAAGATCAACGCCGTCACGATCGCCAGCAAACCCCAGCCCCAGTCGAGATGCCCGGGGCGCCCCCTGCCGGCATCGACTCTGCGATGCTGCCACGCCAGTGCAATGACCAGAAGCAGCGCAACCAGAGTCGCAATCACCCATTGGCCGGTGTGCGCCGGTTCGACGTCACCGCCGGCGCGCCACCAGCCGGTTTCCTTGTGAAGTTCGGGAAACGTCAGGACGAACAGCGCGGCAAGCGCTGCGATACCGGCATAACGTTTGACCAGACCGGACAGATCGGCAGCACTATCCGTGCGCTCCATCAACATGCCGGCAAGAAAGGCGGCGAGATAAATCAGGAAACACAACTGAGCCATGTAAAGCATTCCGCCGCGCACGGCCCATTCGACGTGAAATACGGCAGACCAGCTCCAGAACAGAATACCGACCGCCGCCGCATGGGCGGCAAACCGCCAGCGGTGCTGAACCACGGGCGGCAGGCAGGCGAGCCAGAACAGCAGATAAGGCCAGTGCACCGGACGGTCGAAGCCGAAACCTTCCATGCCGGTCCAGAGGATGGCAAGCAATGCCGCGGCGCAAAGTGCGGGATGGGAACGCAGCAGATAACTTGCCAGCAATGCACCGAGTGCCCACATCAACACGCCGTTCGGGTAGTGCGAAGAGATGTGATAAATCTGTGCGATCAGCCAGATGTTGGCGCCGAACAGAAGAACGCCGAGCAACAACACCGCTTGACCCACCAGCGGATGGGCACCACGCCCGAGCATGTATCCGGCGATGGCGTACGCAACCCACATGCCGCCGAACAGCACCCCGAGCTTTGCGATCTTCGGCAGCCATTGCCAGTTCGCAGCGAAGAAACTGATGATTCCGGAGCCGAGGAGCAATACACCGAGGATAGCCAGCGCTACGGTGAGATAGGGAATTCCGCCACCGGCGCGCTCCTTTTCGAAGGCGAGGATGTCTTTCGCGCCTTGGCCGGAAAGAAACCCGCGCTCGCCCCACTCAGGCAGAGCTTTTTCCAGCCGTCTGATGAATCCCGCGTCGCGCATTGCCGAAGGTTCCCTTCCCTCGTGCCGCCGATTATTCGCTTTCGGATCCTTAGAACAGATCCATCTGTCCGTCCAGGCGCGGCCGCTTGAATTGCGCAATGTCCAGCACGCGCCGGTGTTCGTTCAGGCCCAGCCGTTTGCAGGCTTTCTCGAACCGCATCCTCAGCAAGTCGGCAAACTCTCCGCTGCCTCGCATGCGCGTGCCGAATTCGGGATCGTTCTCGCGCCCGCCGCGCATCTGCTTCACGCGGCTCATGACATGCTCCGCCTTAAGCGGATAGTGATGCATCAGCCAGTCTTTGAAAAGGTCTTTCACTTCGTACGGCAAGCGCATCAACACATAGCCCGCGGAGAGCGCGCCGGCATCGTGTGCCACTTCGAGAATCTGCTCTGTCGACGAATCGGTGAGGAACGGTACGATCGGAGCCACCATTACCCCGACCGGTACACCGGCGTTCGCCAAGCGGCGAATGGCGTCGATCCTGCGAGCCGGCGCCGAAGCCCGCGGCTCCATCCTGCGCGCCAGATCGTGATCGAGAGTGGTCACCGAAATAAATACGGTTGCCAGGCCTTTTTCCGCCATGGGCGCCAGGATATCGAGGTCGCGCTCGACCAGCGCGCTCTTGGTGATGATGCCGACCGGCTGGTTGCACTCCGCCACCACCTCCAGGATCGACCGGGTAATCTTCCAGTTGCGTTCGGCCGGCTGATAAGGATCGGTGTTCGCGCCAATAGTGATGGTGCTGCAGACGTAACCGTGCTTGGCGAGTTCCTCGCGCAGCTTTTCGGCTGCATTCACCTTGGCGAATAGCCGCGTCTCGAAATCGATGCCGGGCGAAAGATTCAGGTACGCGTGGGAAGGCCGCGCGTAACAGTAGATGCAGCCATGTTCGCAACCGCGATACGGGTTGATGCTGCAGGTGAAGGGGATGTCCGGCGAATCGTTTCTCGAAATGATGCTCTTGACGCGCTCGGCCGTGACAATGGTCTTGGGCCGTCCCGGCTCATCTTCGAATGGCACATCCCATCCGTCGTCGAACGCTTCCCGCGCAGCTTTCTCGAAGCGGCCCTCCGGATTGAGGGTCGCCCCGCGCCCCTTGTAGGCAGCGCCATGGTCTCCGGTAACGGTTTTCAGCGGCATACTGTAATTATATACAGTCAACCGCATTGTGAACAGTGAACAGCCAACAGTGATCGGTTGGCGGAAGAACGTCCTTAAGGCGGGCCTACTTACCGTTCACTATTCACCGGTTACTGTTCACCTCCCTTTACAGCCCCATCATTCGCAGGGCCGCCTTGCAAAGCTCGGCTTCGGGATTGGCTAACGAATTCAGGATCGTGAAATGGTTGTCATCGGGGCAGGGAATGTCTGCCGCGATGACGGTCGACCACTGGTTGGCGATCAGCGCGTGCTGCTCCTTGAAGCCACCGAGCTCGCGCCCCCCTACTGCTATATAGACGGGCGCCTTGGTGGCGGGTGGCATCAGCCCCGGGCTCAATTTCAGCGCGTCGGACTCGTTCAGGCGTAGATCCGCGTTAATCGAAGGCGTTAGGGCGATCGACCCCAGATCGTAGATGCCGCTGACCGAGAGGCCGCCCTGCATCACTTTCTCGGGCAATCCCCGGGAATAGCGCGGCCACTGCACCGCCATGCACATCGCTGTCAAATGACCGCCGGCTGAATGCCCGGCGACGAAGATCCGGTTGCGCGGCGCGCCCACTTCTGCGGCGTTGCGGTAAAGCCATGCCCCGGCCTTGAGGCATTGCAGCACGATATCTTCGACTTTCACCGCCGGACACAGCGAATAATTGATCGCGGCGACGGCGGCCCCGGCATTCACGAAGGGTGTAGCCACGAAGGAATGGTGCTTCTTGTCGAGGGATCGCCAGTAGCCCCCATGAATGAACATCAGCAGCGCTTTCGCCTCGCCGCGAGGCCGAAAGATATCCATGGTTTCCATGCGGTCGTCGCCATAAGGCACGTCCAGTTCGACATCGAGGCTGCGCCGCGCCTGTTCCGACCGGGTCGCCCAGCTGTCGAAATGACTCTGGAATTCCGGGACCGCCGCCCGGTTGTTGAACATCGATTCATAGTACGCGGCGTCTTTGATCATTTCGGAACTCCACCTTTTCCAGGTTTAGTTTTAAGGACTTATGGGGCGGACGGAATATGACGGCGTCAGCAGATTTCAGAATCATGCAGGAATCGGCCGCAGATGCAAATTCCCGGGCGTTGGTTTCGACCCTCAAAACATTTATTGCTCTGCGGGAAACATATTCAGATCCTTGTGAATCAAACGCTTTGAATATTCGGGGCGATCGCCGAACTGGCTGGTCGCACCGGAATATTCTGCTCGCCAATACCCCATATTTCACCGGAGGTTGACATGCTTCGATTGACCCGCTGGACGTCGCTGATGTTTGCGATCATTGCCTTGAACCCGCTCATTGCCGGGGCGGACTCCACCGGGATGTTTGCGCCCGAACGGGTGGGCCGCTGGTATATCGGCGGTGGACTGGGCGGATTCAGGGAAGAATCCAATTCGCAGGTGCAGAACCAGGATGGCCAGTACGGCAGCTTCTTCAGTGGGGGTTACCGGCTCCACCCCAACATTGCCCTCGAAATAGATGGACTGTATTCCTCGCAAAAAATGGATACGCCCCCGACGATCCCCAACTCGACCGGCAGAACTCAACTCCACTCCGCAGGCGCCGGTGGCATCGTGAAATTCATCCTGCCGCTGGACCGCGTGGAACTATACGCAGGCGGCGGGCTGGGGCTTTACACCAGCCAACTACGGGTCGATGCATCACCCGACGATATAAGGCAGGAAGACGAGAACAATATCGGCTATCAGGCGCTGGTTGGCGCCGATTTCTTCGTTTCGCGCTACGTTTCGGTCGGGATGGAGTACCGCAGATTCAAGCTCGACGCGGACTTCGGCGCAACCATTCCCGGCAAGATCGACGCCGGTGGCGATTTCCTGTTCGCCACGGTGCGTGGCCATTTCTAATCTCGGCCCAGGCCACCATCGACCCTGCGTACCCGGCACTTCAAGTGCCGGATTTCAACTTTCGCACGACGATCGAACCGCGGAGACCGGCTTTTTTTTGGTAGCCTTCGGTTTTCGACAGACGCACAGTCTACGAAGACATGACGCAAGGCTTCGTTCGTCCCGAGTTTCTGGTTGAAACCGACTGGCTGGCCGAGCACCTGCAAGATCCCGGGGTGCGAGTGCTGGATTGTACAACCCATCTCCCCCCGCTTCCGGATAACAGCTATTACACAGTACGGCCGGGACGCGATGATTTCCTCAAAGGGCACATTTCCGGCTCGGCATTCGTGGATATGGACCACGACGTGGCCGACACTTCAGCCCCGTTCCATTTCATGCTGCCCTCGAGCACCCAGTTCGCGGAAGCGATGTCTGCGCTGGGCATCGGCCACGATACGCTGGTCGTGAGCTACTCGGGCGCCAACCACTGGTGGGCGACGCGAATGTGGTGGATGCTGCGCGTATTCGGACACGAGCGCGCGGCGGTCCTCAATGGCGGATTCCAGAAGTGGCGCAAGGAAGACCGGCCTGTTGACAGCGGTGCTGCCAAGCCGTCCGCCAGATCGCACTTCAAACCGTCCTCTGCGCGCAGGGATATGGTCGCCACCAGAGAAGACGTGTTGGCGGCGATCGGGACCGCAGACACTTGCATCATCAATGCGCTGCGTCCGGAGCAGCACACCGGCACCGGTGGCGTATATTATGGCCGCCGCGGTCATATCAAGCGCAGCGTCAACCTTGCCGCGATGGCGACGGTGGACGACAACAACGTTTACAAGAGCGCGGAGGAACTGCGCCGCATGTTTGCCGAGCCTTTGTCCAGACCGACTGTCATCACGTATTGCGGCGGCGGCATCGCGGCATCGGCCGACACGCTCGTGCTGACGATGCTCGGCCACGACAACGTCAAGCTCTACGATGCCTCGCTGTCCGAATGGGCGAGAGATCCCGCTCTACCAATGGAAATGTGAGGAGGCCCGCGTGTTCAAGCAATTCAGGATCAATCCCGAGGAATTCAATGGTCCGGTGCTGGTGACCGGCGCGGGTGGGTGCATCGGCAGCTGGGCACTGACCCTGCTGACCGACGCGGGCGTGCCGGTGGCGGCAATGGATCTCACTGAAGACAAGCGGCGCCCGAAATTGCTGATGGCCGAATCCGAGCTCGCCCAGGTGCAATGGTTTACCGGCGACATCGCCGACACCGCTGCCGTGAACAACGCCGTGGAAAAAAGCGGCGCAAAGGCGATCATCCATCTTGCCGCGCTACAGGTTCCATTCTGCAAGGCAGATCCCGTAGCCGGCGCGAAGGTCAACGTCGTCGGCACTATCAACATCTTCGAAGCCGCGCGCAAGTTCGGCATCAAGCGCATCGCCTATGCGAGCTCGATTGCCGCGCACGGCGTCTTCGATCCGAAGACCATGGCGACGCTCTACGGCGCCTACAAGTTCGCGAACGAACAGACCTCCCGGGTATACGCGCAGGACTGGCAGATTCCCAGCGTCGGCCTGCGTCCCGGCGTCGTCTATGGCATCGGCCGCGATCAGGGGATGACCTCGAAAACAACCGTGGCGATCCTCGCTGCGGCTGCCGGCAAGCGATACACCATTCCATTTCGCGGACCGGTTTCCTGGCTGCATGCAGGCGAGGTTGCTAGCGCGTTCATCAAGGCTGTGTCCAGGGATCGCAATGGCGCAGAGGTATTCGACATCAATGGCGTGGCCTCGACGGTCGAGCAGTCGGTAGAACTGATCAGAAAGCTTGCACCAGAGGCAAGGATCAACATATCGGGCGATGCCCTGCCGTTTCCCATGGCGCTGTCGGACCAGCCGGTGCGCAGCTTCCTCGGCGACTATGGCTCGATTTCAATCGAGGATGGCATCCGCCAGACCCATGAGGTGTTCGCGACCTTGCTCGAGAAAGGACTGATCAGCGCCGACAATCTCGCCTAGGCGGAACCGGACCACCCCGGAAACCCGCCCCGCGCGGGGATTTGGCGAACTTCTTACAAAAATGAAATTTCGTAGGAAATACATTTTGTAATTTAGCGAGTTACCCCGCAACTCGAATTGACGCGTTGAAACGGAAAGGGCAAACTTCCGTCGCGCCGTATCGCAAGTACCTGAACGCAATCGCAGGGAAACTCAAAAATTCCCGCCCCGAATGTTTGGGAGAAATAAGGAATCACAGGCGGTGCATGTGGGTACTAAAAAAGTAGAAGAACCACCACTAAAATTCCAAGGAGGAATTGAAACCATGAAGAAATCAGGCATCGTCGCCGCATTGCTGGGCCTGCTGTGCGTGTTCGGTTCGTCCGGCACGTTCGCACAAACCGTGAAAGTGTATTGGACCACCAGCGGCATGTTCGGTCCGTTCCCCATCACCGGGTTGATCCCCACCGTGCCGAAGGAAAGGCAGCGCGACATCACCATTCCGGTCAGCATGTGGATCATCGACCATCCGAAGGGCTTGGTCGTATTCGACACAGGTAACAACGTCGCGATTACCCAGGACTGCAAAGCCTACTGGCAACCCGGCTTGTGCGATTTCCTGAAGCCGAGCGCGAAGCGTGAAGACATGATTGACATGCAACTGAAGAAGCTCGGCTATTCCGCCGACAAGGTCAAGATCGTGGTGACTTCGCATACCCACCTCGATCACGGCGGCAACTTGAAGATGTTCCCGAACGCCATCCACGTGCTCCAGAAGAAGGAACTCTTCCAAGGCTGGTGGCCGGAGAAGTTCCAGGGCCGTACCGGTGGCGCCTTCGTCATGGCTGACCTGGAGGGCACCCGCGATTTCAATTTCATGGAATTGGACGGCGACTATGACCTGTTCGGTGACGGGTCCGTCCTGATTCTGAGCACGCCGGGCCACACCATCGGCCATCAGTCGATGAAGGTAAAGACCGCCAGCAGCGGCACCATCATCATGTCGCAGGACGCAATCTGGATGCAGGAAAACCTGGATGGCTATCCCGCCGGTCTGAATTTCAGCATCCAGGCCTACACCAATTCGATCAACCGTCTGAAGTTCATGCGCGACATCGAAGGCACTTCACTGTTCTTCGCACATGACCAGGATCAGTTCGCTGCCAAGGGCGGACGCTGGTACAAATAAGCAAGTCCGGTCTCCGACCGCTTTGGAAGGCCCCCTTCGGGGGGCCTTTTTGTTGCCGACAAATCTGATGAATACTCCCTCCGCTGCAATCGCCCTGGAATCGGTCTCCAAGCGCTTCGGTTCCAAGACCATCGTCCACGACATGACATTCTCGGTCGACAAGGGCGAGATCGTGGGCTTTCTCGGCCCCAATGGCGCGGGCAAGACCACGACGATGCGCATGATCGCCGGATTCACCACGGCCTCGTCGGGGCGAGTGACGGTCGCCGGCTTCGACATGGCCACCCAGAATGAAGAAGCGGCGCGCAGACTCGGTTACATGCCGGAACATCCCCCGGTTTACGATACGCTCGATGTCACGCAATACCTGACCTTCGTCGCGCGCGTCAAAGGCGTTTCGCGCAACGAAGTCCGCTCCGAAATCGACCGCGTAGCCACGGCATGCCGGCTCGAAAGCGTGCTCAAGCGTGAAATCTACAAGCTGTCGAAGGGATATCGCCAGCGCGTCGGTCTGGCGCAGGCGCTGCTCGGCAAACCCGAAGTACTCTTGCTGGATGAGCCCACTGCGGGCCTGGACCCAGGGCAAATCCAGGAAACGCGCGAAGTGATCCGTTCCTTCGGGGAGCAGCATGCGGTGCTGTTGAGTACCCATATCCTCCCCGAGGTGACACTGATCTGCCAGCGGGTCGCCATCATCAACCAGGGCCGCCTGCTTGCAATCGATTCGCCGGCCAGCCTGCAGCGCGCCTCCGAACAGACCAATCGGGTATTGCTGATCGCAAGCGCACCGGCGGAAGCATTGCGGACGGAACTGCTTTCGATTTCCGGCGTGAGCGCAGTGACAGCCCGTCCGGTGCCGGGCATCGAAGGCATGCTCAATGTCGAATGCCAGACGGATGTCCGGGAAGGCGTGGAAGCCGCGATCGCGCGGGCCGTGGCCGGCCGCTGGGATTTGCACCGGCTGGAGCGCCAGCAACCGACTCTGGAGAACATTTTCCTGCGCTACGTCGGCCAGACGGAAAAAGAGGGGGTAGCCGCATGAGCCACCCGGCGAGGGGCCCCGTGCGTACGGGGATCGACGGCAAAGCGAGTGCGGCCCGGCGTCGACCCGGAAACATTTGCATTCCCGCTGCCGTTGAGGAGGCACCGCAATGAACGGAGTCTTGGCCGTTTACCAAAAAGAGCTGCTGAGCTATTTCCGGTCGCCGATCGCCTATTTCGTCGTGGCCGTGTTCCTGGTGGGCACGGGCTACTTCTTCACCTACAACATGTTTCTCTCGGGCAGTGCCTCGATGGACGAGACGTTCCGCAACATGGGCATCCTGATCCTGACCTTGCTTCCTCTGGTGTCGATGCGGCTGTTTTCGGGCGAATACAGCGGGCGCACCATGGAACTGCTGATGACGCTGCCCCTGAAAACGTGGGAGATCGTGCTCGGGAAGTTCCTCGGGGCGGTCACGATTCTGCTGCTGATGACGGCCGGCACCTTCATCGACCTGGTGCCGCTGTATCTTTTCGGAAATCCCCAGACCACGACCATTGTGGCCGGCTATATCGGTTTCATTCTGCTGGGTATGGCCTGCCTCGCGGTGGGCGAGTTCTTCTCCGCCCTGACCCAGAACCAGATCGTCGCCGCCCTGATCGCGGTGCCGGTCCTGCTGAGCTTCTGGTTCATCGGACATCTGCAGACTTTCCAGGTTTCCCAAACATTGCGCGGTCTTTTCGCCTACCTTTCGTTCGCGCTTCACTACGCGGATTTCGTCCAGGGCTTGATTCGGAGCGAAGCCGTGCTGTTCTACCTGATCGTCAGCGCCATCGCGCTGACCTTGAATGCCGGTTTCCTGCAATGGCGACGCTGAAATGGACAAATTCTTCCGATCCGGTCTGATTCTTATCGCGGGCGTTGCGCTGCTCGCGCTCGCCGGCGCAATTCACGCAATCCTGCTCGAAGGCAAGCTCTGGACCCTGCTGATCGGCGCTGCCGGCGTTGCACTCGTCGCATGGGGCGCCTATGCATTGCGCGCCGAATTCGCCACCCTGGTGCGGCAGCGGCGTGGCGAAATCGTGCTCTACACCCTGGGCGTGGTGGGCGTGTTTTGCGCGATCGCCTACCTGTCCGTCCAGTTCCCGGCGCGCCTCGACATGACCGAAGAGGGAAAGTACTCGCTGTCGGGGCAGACGGTCACCATGCTCAAGCGGCTGGAAAAGCCGGTGCACATCACCTTCTTCCATGACCCGCTGATGCGCGAGACCGTGGAACTGTATGAGCTGATGGCCCGGCAGACCGACAAGCTCACGCTTGAGTTCTTCGATCCCATGCTCAATCCTGCGCAAGCGCGGATGCGCGGGGTGCAATTCGCCGGCACGTCCCTCCTCGAGAGCGAAGGCCGCAAGATGCAGTTCAACGGCTCAAGCGAATCGGAAATCGCCAATGCCATCCTGCGCATCTCGCAGGGCGTCACGCAGAGAGTCTGTTTTCTCGACGGACATCGAGAGCCCGATCCCTTCAGCTTGGAGACCCATGACCACATGGAAGGCACGGCCGGCCATACTCACGGCCTGGGATCTGTGTACGAGATGCACCAGCAGCATGGTATGGCCAAGGCCCGCAATGCCCTGGAAACGCTGAATTACACCGTGGAAAAGATCTCGCTTTCCCAAAGCGGCTCGGCAGAAACGCTCACCAAGTGCTCGCTGCTGGTCATCGCCGGCCCGACGCTTGCCCTGCTGCCGGTGGAAGTCTCGACGATCCAGCGCTTCCTCGCCGCCGGCGGCAACGGGTTCTTCCTGCTCGATCCTTTCGTGCGCACCGGCCTCGAGCCCGTCCTGCGCGAATATGGAATCGTCGTCGAAGACGATATCGTGATCGACGAGTCCAGCCACTTCTGGGCCGATCCGTCTTCTCCCGCCGTAACCGATTACAACTATCATCCGATTGCCCAGGACCTTCCTCTGACCTTCTTCCCGGGCGCCCGGTCTTTTGCTCCGACTCCGCAACGGATTCCCCGGACCGATGTCATTCCGCTGGCCAACTCGTCAAAACAGAGTTACGGACAAACCGATCCCAAACGAACACGCTTCGAAAAGGACAAGGACCTGCCCGGTCCGCTGACATTGATGGCCGTGGCCATACGCCGCCCGATTCCGGCCGGCGATACGCCATATCGCGCGCCCGAAGCGGAGAAAGCCGCGGCAAAGGTCGGCAAGGACGCGACCGTTCCGGTGACCGGTAACTCCCGGATCGCCGTCGTGGGCGACTCGGACTTTGCCACCAATTCCTTCTTTCACATCATGGGCAACGGCAGGCTGTTCCTGAACACGGTGAACTACCTGGCGTCCAAGGAAAACCTGATCGGGCTGGAGCCGCGCGCGCGCGCTGTGCCCCGGGTCAATCTCACCAATCGCCAGATGAAGGGGACTTTCTTCCTCGCGGTCATTCTTGTTCCCGCGCTGCTGGCTGCGATCGGCGTCGCGGTCTGGTGGAAACAGCGATGAGCGCCGGCGCAGGCATTCGGCGGCGCGTACTGATTGTCTGGCTGCTTCTGGCCGCGCTCGTTGCCGGGATCGGCGTGATGGAATTCAGGAATCGATCGCGCCTTCCGGAAGACGTGGCCGAACACGTGGCTGGCGCGGAAGGTTCGCGCATGCTGCTTCCCGCCGCAGTCGCGGACTTGGGTGCCATCGAGATCGGACACGCGGGCACCCTGCATCGCTTCGAGCGCGATGCAACCGGCGCCTGGTTCTATCACGGCGTCCATGCCAATGCGCAGGCTGCCCACGCACACCAGACCGATCCGGCGCGGGCGCAGACCATCGACAAGGCGTTCGCCGCGCTGGGACGCACGCGGATGGAGCGCCAGCTCAAACTTGACGTGCAGTCGGGCGCCTACGGTCTCACTGCGCCGCAGATGATCATTCTGGTCTATGGCAAGGACAATCCGCAGCCGCTTGCCCAGTACGCCGTCGGCGACGTCGCGCCGGATGGTCTGAGCCGCTACGTGCTGCGAGTGGGGAGTGCATCGGTCGTCACCATCGCCAATTATCAGATCACCAATCTTCAGAACCTCATTCAGGCGGTCGGCGGCAGCGCAGCGCCGGCGCACAGGATCGAAATCGAGAAGCGCGGCTGACGCCGGCATTGCCGCCACCCGGGAGCGGCAGGTAAACTTCGCCGCCCTACGAAGCGCAAACCCTGCAAACGATGACCCGTACCAAGCCGACTCCCGCCGCCTGGAAATCTCTCCGCTCCGCGGTTGGCAGACAGACGGCGAAGGCGTTCGCACTGCTCCTGCTGCTCGGATGGGCTGGTCTGGCCGGTGCGCACACTGGTGGCATGACAGGGTTCGCCACCATTACCATAAACGAAAAGTCCGTGCGCTACAGTCTGACATTGTCAGACATTCCGCCCGGCCCCCTCGCCGAACAGATGCACCTCGGCCAATCGGGTGCGACACCGGACTACCGGCCGCTCATCACGACGATCAGCGAAAAAATCCATCTTGCCAGCGACGGCGCGACCTGCGCGGCCGCCGAAGGTCGAATTGTGCCACCGTCCGCGACCTCCATCAGCATCACGGGAACCGTGGATTTCATCTGTCCCGGCGAGATCCGCAAACTGACCATTCGCGACGACATGTCGGAAGCGCTCGGCAGCAACCAACATACGCTGGCGCTCATCGTGTGGTCCGGGGGCAGCCAGCAGTTTGCGTTCGGCTCCGATGCTCGGGAGACCAGCGTTTCAGCAGGGGAACAAGCCCGCGCCTCACGCGGAGCCGGCAGCTTCTTTCCCCTGGGCATCGAACACATTCTGACCGGCTACGATCACCTGCTCTTCCTGCTGGCGCTGATGTTGCGCGGCGGCGGATTGTGGTCGTTGTTGAAGATCATCACCGCCTTCACCGTCGCACACAGCATCACGCTGGCACTCGCCGCGCTGGACGTGGTTGTCCTTCCCAGCGCGCTGGTTGAATCCGTGATTGCGCTTTCGATCGCCTACGTCGCATTGGAAAACCTGCTGCCGCGCTATGCGGTATCCCGCCGCTGGGCGGTGAGTTTCCTGTTCGGCCTGGCGCACGGATTCGGGTTTTCCTCGGTGCTGCGGGAGATCGGATTGCCGAAGGAAAACCTGCTGCTGTCTCTGCTGAACTTCAACCTCGGCGTGGAAGCGGGTCAGTTGACCGTCGTATTGCTGGTCGTTCCCATCCTGATGCGGCTGAAATCAAAGTCGTGGGAACCGCGCGTGGTCGCAACCGTCTCGGGCGTAATACTGGCGGTGGGACTGGTCTTGTTCGTCGACCGGGCATTTTTTGGCGGATAACGCCGCCACCAGTCACAAACGCCGTCAAGACCCTCACCGCTCAAGCCCTCGCGGAAAAACTGTCGTTGGTGGTGCAGGCCATGAACACGTCGGGCCCCGTGCGAGCAATGGAACCGGGCGAGTACCGCGGCACGGATCCGCGCGAATTCGGCCTCGACAAACCGCAGTCTCGGCAATCGCCGACGGCGTATTCACGAAATGACCCGAATCGGCGCGCGCTTCAGCGTCGTATCGTCAGCACGGTAAACCCCTCGCCGATCAACTCGCGGTTGATCGCGCCTTTCAGCCCCGCGTCGCGCAGCAGCTTTTCCTGTTCTTCACGCGTCGGAATCACGTTGCCCCAGATCAGTTCCTCGAAGCCGGTCTGCAACGGAAAGCGGAATTCGGGACGGCGCGCTTCGTCCAGCGTGGTCGGATAAGTTTCGTCGACGATGACCATCCAGCCGCCGGCCTTGAGCGTGCGCGCCGCGGCACCGACGACGGCGGGACGTATCTCCGGCGCGATCTCATGCAGCACTTCGATCATCACGACCGCGTCGAACGCGACTGCGGCATCGTCCACTTTTTCCTTGTGCAAGGTAATTCGCCCGGCGAGGCCGGCCTGCTGCACCTTGTCGCGGGCTTTGGCCAGGCTCTCATCGTCGATATCGACGCCCACGAGCCGCGCGCCGGGAAAGGCTTTCGCCGCCTGCAAAAGGAAATTGCCGGTGCCGCAGCCGATTTCGAGAATCGCCCCGCCGGCGGAAAGGCGTCCCGCGAGGTCCGTCAATCCGGGCAGGATCTTCTTGGCGGTGACAACCTGCAGACCTTGCGTGGATTCGGCGATCGCCTGGTTGAAGTGGTCGCCGCGTCCCTGAAATGGTTTCGCCTTTCCGGACTTGAAAGCTTCGCGGCAGCGGCGGAAATCGTCCGCCGCCACTTCGATGCCCAGACGCACGTAGCCGCCGAGGTAGCGCGGATGCGTTGGGCTGGCGAGGATCGCATCGAAATACGGTGCGAGCCGGTATTTTCCGTGCGCATCCGCATCCAGGATTTCCAGCCCGTAAGCGGTCTTGCACCAAACCTCGACGTATGGCGCGTGCAATCCGAGCTGGCCCGCCAGTTCGGCACCATTCAGTCCCGGCGTCTGCGCCAGCGCGCGGAACAAGTCCAGGTGCACGCCCAGATCGATCAGATGAATGGTATTGAATCCGCGCCGCCACTCGAATATGCGGGCAACCTGCGAATCGGCGGTGATCTGACTGCCTGCTTCGGCCATTGCGTCACCTCCTGGTCTATTTCGATGATCGGCAAAGTATACTGGCGTGCATCGGACGCTGACGAAGCATTTCGACTGAGCTGGATTCCCCGCATGAAAAAGCTGAAAGCCCTTGCCGCCCTGCTTTTTATTCTTGCCGCCGCACCGGCCGAGCCGGCCGCCGAGCTCGGCGAACCCACGCCTGCCCTGAAGGGCACGCTGTTCTCCGGCGAGGCTTTCGATCTTACGCAGATGCGCGGCAAGGTGGTGCTGGTCAATTTCTACTCCAGTTACTGCAGTTTCTGCGCATACGAGATCGGCAATCTGGAAACTTTCTACGAGCAGCACCATGACCAGGGCTTCGAAGTCATCGTCGTCGGCATCGACAGCCTGGAAGACCGCCATCGCGTCGAGCGCATGCTCGGGATCTATGGACTGCCGGGTGTGATGGCCGACGATCTCGAGCAGAACGGATTCCAACGCAAATATCCGACCCCTACTGCTTTCGTGATCGACCGCAGCGGCACCGTGCGCAGCCAGACCCGCGGCGCGAAACAGCCGTATTACTACGCGGAGAAAGTGCTGCCTCTGTTGCAGGAGAAGTAACAGCGAACTCAGGTGGTCCCGCGCCGAAGCGGCAGCCGCAGTATCCCGAATACCAGCGCGGTGCCGATCAGAATCAGTCCGCAGCCCGCCAGCATGACCAGGGTGATTTGCTCGCCCAGCAGCAGCGCATCCCTCGTCCTTCATCGACCACTCGATCAGCTGTTCGGATCACTAGCAATGCTGTAAACGCGTCCTCCACGGGAACACCGCGACGGCGAGCACATATAGGGCGGCAGCGGCACATAGCACGCTGGTAAAGCCAAGATGGATCGCGAGCAGCGTCGCCAGCACCGCTCCCGTGACCGAGGTGCAGGCATTGATCCCCCACGCCCATGGCACCAGTTGCGGCGCCTGCGCGCTCAACGCCTGCAGCCCAATCGGAAACGGCATTCCCATGCACATTCCCAGCGGCAGGATGAGCAGCACGGTCAGTGCAATCCGGACTGCATCGGGCAGCCCGATCAGCGTCTCGAACATGCCCGGCAGCGCCAGCAGATAGCCCGCGATCAGCAGTACGATGGCGATTACCGGCAAGGCGATCGGCGCAAGCTCTCCGCGCACCAACCGTGCGACCCGTTGCGAGGCCATGCTGCCCAAGCCTGCCGAGAGCAGGAAGGCGAACAGCACCACCGCGACGGCATACAGAGGGTGGCTCAGAAACAGGACGAACTTCTGGATGAAGGCGATCTCGACGAACATGAATCCCGTTCCCAGTGCGGCGAAATAGGCTGCGGTGCGAAGCCGCCCCGTTCGACGGTCTTCCGGCTTCGCCCGATGCGACCATACAAGCGGCAGCAGGATCAGTACGGCGCTGACCAGCAGCGCCTGCGCGAACGTGGCAACCACCAGCGGATAACCCCATTCCAGCAGCGGCAGGCCGCCACGATCCTTCAGGCGCAGCAGTTCGGGCAGCGTCTTCCAGCGGAAAAAATTGAAGAAGTAGGGACTGTCGTCGGTCGCCGGCGCAATGTCGAACTTGTAGCGCTCGATGAAATTGTCGCGCTGCGGCCCGAGCAGCGCGACGGCACCTTCGTGGAAGTACGGCCGGTCAAGTCGGTTGTAGCGGTCCGCCTCCTCCGGGTGCATACCGGGATACCACACCAGGTCGAATCCACGCAGGCGGCAGAATTCGCGCAGTCGCGCGATATCTTCCGTGGTGACCTCGCCGTTCTTCACGACGAGTGTCGCCGTCTTCCAACTGCGGATCAGCACGATGCGTGCCGCCGGATCGCGCACCCCGTCCCGCTCCAGCGCGACGACGGCAGTGGCGAAGAGCTTCAAGGTGTCGCGCGGTGGCAGACTCACCCAGCGCGTGATCGACAGAACTCCATCCGGAGCGAGATGCGCCATAAAACGCTGCATCGCCTCGACGGTGTAGAGAAAGCTTTCCGACAGCGCGTGCAATCCCGCAGACGAGGCGCCAAAGGAGTCCAGCAGCGCAACCTGGATGATGTCGTAGCGCTCCCGGCCGGCAGCGACGAATCCGCGCGCCTCGCCGATGTGCAGTCTGACGCCAGGCTGGCTGTAAGGCCGGCCGGAGAATCCGGCGAACTGCCGCTCCACCAGGTCCACGACTTGCGGATTCAGCTCCACCGCATCCACGCTGGCGGCACGGTGGTACAGCGCCTGCAGCACGTCCCCGCCCGCCCCCGCACCGAGCACCAGTACGCGCGGATCGCGCGCGAGGTGATAGGGCAGCGCTGACGTGAGGTAGTCGAGATAGTTCAGGGACTCGCGCCGGCCGTCGAAACGGTCGAGCGCGCTCAATCCGTCGCCGTCGGTGAAGACGCCGAGTTGCGCAGGCGGCTCGTCTGGTGCGCTGAGGCTCAACCCCGGCGCATGCCGCAGCGGCACCTCGGGACTCTCGACCACTGTCACCAGTCCGAGCGGGCTGGAGCGCTCGGCGACGACGCGCGCACCCATGACATTGAGCGCCTGCGACAGTTGCTTGTATTCCGACACGCGCAGTTGCGCAAGCGGTGTCTGCAGGGCCAGAACGATGACCACCGCAAGCGCGATCGGCAGCGCCGCCGCGAGTTGCGGCCTTCCCCCCGCAAACCACCAGACGCACGCCGCCGCGCTCAACGCCGCGGCTGGGACGCAACCCAGCACTGTTGCTGGCGACATCGCGTACAGCGCCAGGATCACGCCGAGACTGCCCGCCGCGCCACCGACGATATCGAAGCTGTAGATGCGATGCGCTTGCGCGGCGAAGCGCGTGAAGGTGAGGCATACGCAGATCGCCGCGAAGAAGAACGGCACGAACAGCAGAAGATAGATTGCGAGCAGCCACAACGGCTGGCGCCAGTCCCACAGAAACTCCAGCGCGTTGAACGGCAGCCGCTGCGCTGCCAGAAAGCACGCGACCGCAGTCACCCCAAACCCGCCAGCGGCCGCGGCGAAGGTTGCGACGAAGTGCGGCTCGAGGCGCGCGCGGAGCAATGTTACCGCCGTGCCCGCGGCGCCGTAGCCGAGCAGCGCCACGCTGATCATCATGTAGGCGAAGTGATGCCACTGGATGATCGAAAAGAGCCGCGTAAGCAGGATCTCGTACGCCAGCGCCGCAGCGGAGACCAGCGCCAGCGCGAGGCCGAGCGCAAGCGGCAGGCCGATCCTTTCGGGCGCAGCGCCGTTCGCTAGCGACGGCATGCGGTTCCGCCGCCGGTTGTGAAGCGCAAGCGCGCGATCGCGGCATTGTCCATGGCGTTTGGCCGCTGCCGCGGCACCATCAATGCCCGCCGGTCAGCGGCACGAAACGCACAGGCAATATCTGGCGGCTGGTCACCGAGCCGTCGGGCTCTTTTTCCACAAGCAGCAAAACCTGCGTGAGGAAACTCGTGCCCACCGGGATCACCATGCGTCCACCCGGCTTGAGCTGGCGGACCAGCGATGGAGGGACGTGATTGGCGGCCGCGGTCACCATGATTCCATCGAACGGCGCGTGCTCCGGCCAACCGTAGTAGCCGTCCGCCACTTTCACCTGCACGTTGCGGTAGCCGAGTTGCGCGAGACGAACGCCAGCCTGGCGGCCCAGCGGGTCGATGATCTCGATCGTATGGACCGTGCGGGCGAGTTTGGCCAGGATTGCCGCCTGGTAGCCGGAACCGGTACCGATCTCGAGGACGACGTGATCGGGCCTGGTCTGCAGCAGATCGGTCATGAGCGCGACGATGTACGGCTGCGAAATCGTCTGCCCGTGTCCGATCGGCAGCGGCCGGTTCTCGTAGGCATTGCCCTGCTGTGCGCCAGGCACGAACAGATGCCGCTCCACCTCGCCCATCGCCTCGAGCACCCGCTGGTCGAACCGAGGGCGCCCGGTTTCTTCGGCAGTGAGCCGTGTCATCTGCTCGATCTCGCGCACCATTACTCCGCGCGCTGCGGCGTAATTGTCCTCACCGCGGGCAGTGCTCGCAAAGACCAGCACCGCGAATAGTCCGCCTCTGGCGATCCGCAGCAAAAGGAAACGAAAGATGGGAAGTCGATTGCACCACATGCTCGGGTACAAGTATGGAGGCAAACGACGTCGCTAGGAACGGCAGACGCTCGGGGCAGGCACGGCAAGACGGGAAAGCGTTACGCGCTGGTGACGGAAGTTGCCCTGGTTTCGGACGCAACTTTGACCACGCGCGTCCAGCCGTAGGGATCGGCGGCACGGCCGTACTGGATGTCGGTCAACCCCTTGAACAACCGCTGCGCCACCGGCCCCGGTTCGCCAGTGCCCAAGTCGTAGTCGCGGCCCTGGTAGCCAAAGCTGCCGACCGGCGCGATAACGGCGCCCGTGCCGATGCCGAACGCTTCGGTGATCCTGCCTGCCTCGATGTCGCGCAGCACGTCGCGGATGTCAATGCGGTCCTCGCTCACGCTGTAGCCGAGATCGGGCGCAAGCGTCAGCAGGGAATCGCGCGTCACGCCTCGCAGGATGGCGCCGGACAACATCGGCGTGCGGATGTGTTTGCCCTCGTAAACGAAGGCGATATTCATCGCGCCGACTTCATCGACGTAACGCCGTTCGACCGCGTCGAGCCACAGCACTTGCTGATAGCCTGCGGCGATCGCTTCCTCCGTCCCCGCCAGACTGCCCGCATAGTTACCCGGTGTCTTCGCCTCTCCGGTGCCGCCGCGTACCGTACGCACATAGCCGTCGGACACGAACACCGAGACCGGCTTGAAGCCGCCTGCAAAGTACGGCGCGACCGGGCTCAGGATGATGTAATGCAGGAAAGTGCGGCTGGCGCGAACCTCCAGCGTATTTTCGACGGCGATCATCACCGGGCGGATATAGAGCGCCGCGCCTTCCTGCTTCGGCACCCAGCCATGTTCGAGCTTCACCAGTTCCGAAATTGCCTGAACGTGTTCGTCGATGTCGACCTCGGGCATTGCCAGACGCGCGGCGGAGCGATTGAACCGCTCGGCATTCTTCTCGACACGAAACAGATTGAGATTGCCGTCCGGGCGCGAGTAGGCCTTGGTTCCCTCGAAAATCATCTGCCCGCAATGGAAAACCTGGGATGCCGGATCGAGCGCCAGCGGCCGATAAGGCCCGATGACCGCATCGTGCCAGCCCTTTCCGGCCGTGTAATGCCGCGTGAACATGCGCGCAGTGAAATGCCGCCCGAAACCCAGCGGGTTCGGTAGCGTTGAAGGCGCCGACTGCGTGCAGGGTTCGATGCGGATCTCGAGCTTGCTCATGTAGCGTTCTCCCGGAGGAAGTACGCGACCAGCGACTTCCATTCTTCTTCGAGTGCGGCGTCAGCCGTCTTTTCCCCGGCACGGCGATACCAATAGCCCGCATTGGCAAGATCGCCTTCTATGCGATGCAAGTGCGCGTGCACCAGCGCATTCGCGTTGTTGTCTTCATGTTCCTGCACGATCGCGTGGGCGCGATCCCAGTTGCCTTTGCGCAGATACCATAGCGCCTCCAGCGCGGGAATCAATCCCGCCGGCGGCGAATCCCGGGACGTGGTCAGCGTGAATTCCTGCAGGTCCATGTTGCTCGGCGGTCCAAGGACGCCATTATCGATGGATTCCACGTTTTTTGCCCGCAAAAAAAACAGATGGGCGCCGAAGGCGCCCATCCTCCCTTTCCCTTGAGGTTTGTTGTTGTCAGGGAATCCTCATCTTCAGGTAGTGGTCACGCGAGCGTCGAGCTCGGCACCCTGGTCGCTCGTATATTCCTTCTTCACATACCGTGTGCTGTAGCCGTTGAACAGATGGCCGAGCAGGCCGCGCTGCAGGTCGCTGGTCCTCATGTACCAGTCGGCAACCGGATAAGTCAGGTTCATGTTGCGTTCCATCATGATCGGCTGACTGTGGTGCGCGGCATGGTGGCGGCGAATCGTGTTCACCAACGGGAAATTGCGCACGAACCAGTTGTCGTGCACATGACAGCACAGGTGGAAAGTCTCGTAGTTCAGGTAGTAGATCGGCGTCAGCAGCATCAGCATGTAGCCTGCGTTCGCCGACCACAGGAAGCCCAGTATCAACGCGGCCGGCAGCGTCATCACCAGGAACACGATCAACGCATAAGGCGGGAACAGCACGATGCGCCATTCGCGGTTGGTGTCGTAGGTCATCACCTGCGCCGTGAAGTACTGGTGGTGCTGATGGGTATGGCGGTGGTAGACCGGCATCAGGATGCCGCCAAGACCCTTGATGGGACGATGCATGGCGTTCTTGTGCAGCCACCACTCATTCCAGTTGTAGAACACCAGCACGGGAATCACGAACAGCAGTTCCCAGGCGGTCGGTTCGTGCACGTGCGCGACGCAATACCAGACGACGGCGATGCCGGGAACGAAGATCGACAACAGATGGCCCCAGCCGTTGTACCAGGAAGCGATATTGCGCCGATACTCGTCGCGGAATGCCGCCTGCTTCGGCGTAAGGGTTCCAGCGTTCATTGTCAGGCCTCCGCAGCGAGGGGTACGTTCTGATATATCAGTGATATGCGACCCTACACTCGCGAGCGGCCGGGAGTCAAGCAGGCCGGCGTTAGGCGGCTTCCCCCGTGGACCGGGTGAATTCCTCTATGTAGTCGAGCAGCCGGTCCGAGGCCCCGGCGGCGGCCTTTGCATCGCCTTTTGAAATCGCACGAGCGACCGCTGCATGCAGTTTGGCGGCAAGCGGCATGTCGGCCGCCTGCCGGTAATGGATGAACCAGAACCGCCGCGACAACGAATTCATCAGCACCATCGCGCTGGCCGCGTATTCGTTATGCGCAGCCACCAGGCAAAGTTCGTTGAAGCCACGGTCGGTCCGCATGAAGGCGGTTGCATCATCGGTACGGGCCGCGGCTTCGAATGCCTTGCCGAGATCGATGAATTGCCTGCGTTCGACGTCGCTGGCGCGCCTTGCCGCAGAGCGCGCCACCAGGCGCTCGATCTCACGCCGCACTTCCAACAGCCGAAGCTGCGCGCCAATGTTGATTTCAGAAACGATGATGCCGCGCCGCGGCAGGATGTTCACGAGGCGTTCCCGCGCGAGCCGATGCAGCGCCTCGCGGATCGGGGTACGGCCTATGCGTAGTTGCCGGCTGAGCGCCGCCTCCGACACGATTTCTCCCGGCGCAAATTGCAGCGTTACGATCAATTCTTCCAGCTTCGAATACGCCTGATCGGTCAGGCTGTGATCGGGGCCGCGCTTTCGGCTTGCCACAGGTCTTGAACCAGGTTTTCCGGCTGCGGGCATGAGTGGGTTCGGCATCCTTTCGAAGTGATGCGGATTATGCCTAAATCGCCGCAAAATAAATCACTGCGAAACAAGTGCCTCGACCGACCGGTTTGCCGTATCGGCAAGGTTGCGCTATGTTTCGAGTCTCGTCATTTCCCTCCCGTCACATGACTACCGCTACGGTCGATTCGTTCCGGCGCGACGCCCAGGTCATCAGCCTAGTCGGCTTGGCGCATGGTACATCACATTTTTTTCATCTTTCACTTGCACCGCTGTTCCCCTGGCTGAAGGATGCCTTTGCTGTCAGCTACGCGGAACTCGGCTTGCTGATGAGCGTATTTTTCATCGTATCCGGCGTCGGCCAAGCGCTCGCCGGCTTCGTCGTGGACCGCTTTGGCGCCCTGCGGGTATTGCTCGGCGGTATCGCCCTGCTCGGCATTTCGGCGCTCGGCCTGGCCGCCAGCCAGAACTATCCGATGCTGGTCCTGTTCGCCGGCGTGGCCGGCTTGGGTAACTGCGTATTCCATCCCGCGGACTTCACCCTGCTGAACAGACGCGTCAGCGTCCCGCGTCTCGGGCACGCCTTCAGTGTCCACGGACTGACCGGCACGCTCGGCTGGGCTATTGCACCCATTTTTCTGGCCGGGATCGCGACTGTCGCAAACTGGCGCATGGCGCTGCTGGCTGCCGCAGTGCTGGCTTTCACCGTGTTAGCGGTATTGATCGCGTTCCGCCATCTCCTCGATCCCCGC
The DNA here is from genome assembly GCA_016194905.1 of Betaproteobacteria bacterium. Classification (NCBI taxonomy): domain Bacteria; kingdom Pseudomonadati; phylum Pseudomonadota; class Betaproteobacteria; species Betaproteobacteria bacterium. Next base: position 130,300 of record JACQAP010000008.1, on the reverse strand, counting down.
GAAGTCGGTGACGCAGTGGCGGAATCGGCGAAGAAGAAAGAAGCCCGAAGCGGAACACTGGGTTTCATGAAAGTACCGGCGGTGTGGATGTGCTTCGCCTTCTTCTTCATCTCCTCGATTTCCTTCGGCGGCATACAGAGCTTCGCCGCCACCGCGCTGCGCGAACTGTACGAGATTCCCCTGACGTATGCGACGGCGTGCATCACGGCCTATATGCTGGCGAGTGCCGGTGGCATTGTGGTCGGCGGTTTCCTGGCGGCAAAGTTCCAGCAGCATGACAAGGTGATCGCGATTGCCTTTGCCGGCGCGGGCGCAGTTTCAGTGCTGGTGGCGAGCGCCGTGCCGCCGGTAGCGATGGTCATCGTACTTTTGGGTGCAATCGGCTTCGGGTCCGGCGTGGCGGGCCCATCGCGCGACCTGCTGGTGCGCGCTGCCGCGCCGAAGAATGCGACCGGCCGCGTTTACGGTGTGGTCTATTCCGGCCTCGACATCGGACTGTCCGGCGCGCCATTGATGTTCGGCCTGCTCATGGACGCGCATCATCCCGGTTGGGTATTCATCGGTATCGGCGCCTTCCAGGCACTATCGCTGATTGCGGTGCTGGGAGTGGGCGAGCAGGCCGAGAAACGGCAGGCGATGGCGGCGTGAGCCGCCGAGGGACTAGGGACTAGGGACTAGGGACTAGGGACTAGGGGTTAGAGGCTAGGGGGGAATAAAGCCTGAAACTTTACTAGCCCCTAACCCCTAGTCCCTAGCCCCTCGTCTTTTTCCCTAGCCCCTTCAAATCGCGCATCAGCGCAATTTGAGTACCGCCTCGCGCACCAGATCCATCAGTTCGGTGCCGCCTTCATCGACGTAAGCCACGATCTCTTTGCGCATGCGCGGATCCCAGAACCGTTTGAGATGCAGAGCCACGCTGTCCACTGCCACCGCGTGATCCGGTTCCGCCTTGAAGAAATTGCCGATGTCGTTCGCCATGCGAACCAGACGTTCGATGTTCATGCTTTCCAGTCTTTACTCTTGGTCAACCGGTGCGCCTCATCGGCATAAACCATGCAACGCTCCCCGCGGACAAAGCCGGCGAGCGTCACACCCGCTTCGCGCGCAATACGCACGGCCAGAGCGGTCGGCGCCGACACCGCTGCGAGCAAACCGATACCGGCCATCGCCGCTTTCTGCACCATCTCGTAACTGGCGCGGCTGGTGATCACGGCGAAACCTTGCGCGGTATCGATGCCGCCGGCAGCCAGTGCGCCAATCAGCTTGTCCAGTGCGTTATGGCGGCCCACATCCTCGCGTACCAGTTGCAGTTGCCCGTCTAGATTCGCCCAAGCCGCCGCGTGAGTCGCGCCGGTTGCCGCATTCAGCGTTTGCAGCGCAGGCAGCTGTTTCATTGCGCCTGCCATTGCCTGACGTGTCACCCGTTGCGCACTTGCAACTTTCGGCGCTACTACTTTAGGGACATTGCGCATCGCCTGCTCGATGGTTTCGGCACCGCATACCCCGCAGCCGGTGCGGGCCGTCATATTGCGGCGGCGTTGCTCGATGACCGCGACGCGCTCGGGCGGAACGCTCAGATAGACCGAGTAGCCGGTCTCCTCCGGCACGATTTCGATGCCGCCGAGTTCGGCCGCGGATGCGATCACGCCCTCACTCAGGCTGAAACCGAGGGCAAGGTCTCCGAGGTTCGCCGGCGAAGCCATCACGACGACATGCGGCACGCCGTTGTAGACCAGCGCGATCGGCGCTTCTTCGGCGATTTGTTCGACCACGGCGCCAGTCGAGTTTTCGTCGACTCGCACGGCCGGCACGGCGCGGCGCACTTCGGTCGCCACATCGAACTCGCGGCGCGTCACGCCTTCACGCCCCGCTGGCTTCGCGTTGCGGCAGCAGGTCGAGCTGCGTATCGGTGAACTCGCGGAAGCGCTTCTGCCAGGTGGACGGCTGCGTCACGCGCGTGACCTGCACCGCAGTGACCTTGTATTCGGGACAGTTCGTCGCCCAGTCGGAGTTGTCGGTGGTGATCACGTTCGCGCCGGACTCCGGGAAGTGGAACGTGGTGTAGACCACGCCGGGCTGCACGCGCTCGGTGAGGGTCGCCCGCAACACCGTCTCGCCTGCACGGCTGGTGATGCCGACCCAGTCGCCATCGTTGATTCCGCGCTGCTCGGCATCGTGCGGGTGAAGTTCCAGGCGGTCCTCGCTGTGCCAGGCATTGTTTGGCGTGCGTCGGGTCTGCGCGCCGACATTGTATTGCGACAGGATGCGGCCGGTGGTGAGGATCAGCGGATACTTGCCGGTGGTGCGCTCCTCGGTCGGCACATACTCGGTGACCACGAACCGGCCCTTGCCGCGCACGAATTCCTCCACGTGCATCACCGGCGTACCGTCCGGCGCCTTGTCATTGCACGGCCACTGTATGCTCTCCAACTCGTCGATCCTGTCGTAGCTCACACCGGTGAAGGTAGGGGTGAGCTGCGCGATCTCGTCCATGATTTCGGAAGGGTGCTTGTACTTCATCGGGTAGCCGAGCGCGTTGGACAGCGCAACCGTGACTTCCCAATCTTCCTTGCCGGCAAGCGGCGGCATCACCTTGCGCACGCGCGAGATACGCCGCTCGGCATTGGTAAAGGTCCCATTCTTCTCCAGGAACGAGGAGCCCGGCAGAAATACATGCGCGAATTTCGCAGTCTCGTTGAGGAAAATGTCCTGCACTACCACGCATTCCAACGCCTCCAGCGCATGGGTGACGTGCTGGGTATCCGGATCGGACTGGGCGATGTCCTCACCCTGGATGTACAAGCCCTTGAAACTGCCGTCGATCGACGCATCGAACATGTTGGGAATGCGCAGGCCCGGTTCGTTGTCCAGCTTCACGCCCCATTTCCTTTCGAACTGAGCACGAACCTTGTCGTCGGAAACGTGGCGATAGCCCGGTAATTCATGCGGGAACGAACCCATGTCGCAGGAACCCTGCACGTTATTCTGGCCGCGCAGCGGATTCACACCCACGCCCTCGCGGCCGATGTTCCCGGTCGCCATGGCGAGGTTGGCAATGCCGATCACCATGGTCGAACCCTGGCTGTGCTCGGTGACGCCCAGTCCGTAATAGATCGCCGCGTTGCCGCCCGTAGCGTACAGGCGCGCGGCGCCGCGCACCTGCTCGGCGGGAACGCCGGTGACTTTTTCCATCTCCTCCGGCGAATTACGCGATTCGGAAATGAACGCCTTCCACTTGCCGAATTCCTTCACGTCGCAGCGTGCGGCGACGAAATCGTCTTTCACCAATCCCTCGGTCAAGATCACATGGGCGAGCGAATTGATCAGTGCGACATTGGTTCCCGGGCGCAGTTGCAGGTGATAGGAAGCTTCGATATGCGGCGTACGCACCATGTCGATGGTGCGCGGATCGGCGATGATCAGCTTCGCGCCTTCGCGCAACCGGCGCTTCATGAGCGAAGCGAACACCGGATGGCCGTCGGTCGGATTGGCGCCGATCACCATGATTACGTCCGCTTTCATCACCGAGTCGAAGTCCTGGGTGCCGGCGGATTCGCCGAGCGTGGTCTTCAGTCCGTAGCCGGTCGGAGAGTGGCACACGCGCGCGCAGGTATCGACGTTATTGTTGCCGAACGCCGCCCGCACCAGCTTCTGCACCAGGTAGGTTTCTTCGTTGGTGCACCGCGACGACGTGATCCCGCCGACCGAGTCGCGGCCGTATTTCGCCTGGATGCGTTTGAATTCCGAAGCGGCATGGCCGATCGCCTCGTCCCAGGAGACTTCGCGCCAGGGGTCGGTGATTTGGCTGCGGACCATCGGTTTGGCGATGCGATCCGGATGCGTGGCATAGCCGAAGGCGAAGCGGCCCTTTACGCAGGAATGCCCGTGATTGGCCTTGCCGTCCTTGTTGGGAACCATGCGCACGACCTCCGCACCCTTCATCTCCGCGCGGAAAGAACAACCCACGCCGCAATAGGCACAGGTGGTGGTGACACTGTGATCCGCCTGGCCTTTGTCGATGACGGATTTTTCCATCAGCGTCGCGGTCGGGCACGCCTGCACACAGGCGCCGCAGGAAACGCATTCAGATTCCATGAACGGCTGGTTTTCGCTCGGCGAGACCATGGAAGCGAATCCCCGGCCGTCTATGGTCAGCGCGAACGTGCCCTGCACTTCCTCGCAGGCACGCACGCACCGCGAGCAGACGATGCACTTGCTCGGATCGAAGCTGAAGTAAGGATTGGAGGTGTCTTTCTCGGCTTTCAGGTGGTTCTCGCCTTCGTAACCATAGCGCACTTCGCGCAGGCCGACCACGCCGGCCATATCCTGCAGCTCGCAGTTGCCGTTGGCGGAACAGGTCAGGCAGTCGAGCGGATGGTCGGAGATGTACAACTCCATCACGCCGCGCCGCAGATCCGCGAGCTTCGGCGTTTGCGTGCGCACCTTCATGCCCGGCGCAACCGTGGTGGTACAGGAAGCGGGGTAGCCTTTGCGGTCTTCGATCTCGACCAGGCACAGGCGGCAGGAACCGAATGCCTCGAGACTGTCCGTCGCACACAGCTTGGGCACGAGTACGCCGGCGTCCACGGCCGCGCTCATTACCGAGGTGCCCTCCGGCACGGAAACTTCGGCGCCGTCGATCTCCAGCGTGACGAGTTTTTCCGAAACCCGCTTCGGGGTGCCGTAATCGGGGCTGGTCTGCAGCGACATCGTAGTCTCCTCTACCGGGCTGCGTCGCTCACGCAACCTTGCGTTTGGGCGCCGCGCGAAAATCATTCGGGAAATACTTCAGCGCGCTCTGCACCGGAAACGGCGTCATGCCGCCCAGCGCACACAGCGAACCGTTCAGCATGGTGTCGCACAGATCCTCGAGCAGCGCGATATTCTTTTCGCGCTCGAGACCGGAGACAATGTGGTCGATGACTTCGACGCCGCGGGTCGAGCCGATCCGGCAGGGCGTGCATTTTCCACACGACTCGATGGCACAGAATTCCATCGCGTAGCGCGCCATGCCGGCCATATCCACGGTGTCGTCGAAAGCGACGATGCCGCCATGGCCGACCATCGCGCCGATCGCCATGAAGGCTTCGTAATCCAGCGGCGTATCGAACTGCTGTTCCGGCAGGTACGCGCCCAGCGGACCGCCGATCTGCACTGCACGGAGCGGACGTCCGCTCGCCGAGCCGCCGCCGTAGTCGTAGAGCAATTCGCGCAAGGTCACACCAAAGGCCTTTTCCACCAGGCCGCAGTATTTCAGATTACCGGCAAGCTGGATCGGCAGGGTGCCGCGCGACCTGCCCATGCCGAAATCGCGATAGTGCGCCGCGCCGTTGGCGAAAATAGTCGGCACCGAGGCAAGCGTGATGACATTGTTGATGACGGTCGGCTTGCCGAACAGCCCGGCGATGGCCGGCAACGGCGGCTTGAAGCGCACCATGCCGCGCTTGCCTTCGAGGCTTTCCAGCAGCGAAGTTTCTTCGCCGCAGATATAGGCCCCGGCCCCTTTGCGCACTTCGAGCTCGAACGCCTTGCCGCTGCCCAATACGTCGGGGCCGAGATAGCCGCCGGCTTTGGCGAGTGCGATCGCCTCGGCGAGCACCTGGCAGGAATGAGGATATTCCGAACGCACGTAGATGTATCCTTGGGTCGCACCTACGGCGATGCCGGCGATGGCCATGCCCTCGATCAGCACATAAGGATCGCCTTCCATGATCATGCGGTCGGAGTACGTACCCGAATCGCCTTCGTCGGCATTGCACACCACATACTTCTGGTCGGCGGACGTATCCAGCACGGTTTTCCATTTGATGCCGGCCGGAAACGCCGCACCGCCGCGGCCGCGCAATCCGGAATCGGTAACCTGCTTGACGGCGGTCGCGCCATCCATCGCCAGCGCTGCGCGCAAACCCTTCCAGCCGCCATGCACCGCATAATCGGCGAGCGACAACGGATCGGTGATGCCGACACGAGCGAAAGTCAGGCGTTCCTGCTTCTGCAGATAGGGAATCTTCTCGGTCGGGCCGATGCAAAGCACGTGACGTCCGCCGTGCAAAAAGTCGGCGTCGAACAGGGAAGCGACATCCTTCATGGCCACGGGGCCGTAAGCAACCCGGCCCTGCGCCGTTTCGATTTCGACCATCGGCTCCAGCCAGTACAGTCCGCGTGACCCGTTGCGAACCAGGATCACATCGCTGTTGCGGCGCGCCGCTTCGACCGCTATCGCGCCGGCTACGGCTTCGGCCCCCACCGAAAGGGCGGAAGAATCACGCGGCACGTAGATCGTGACGCTCATGCTGCTTCTTTCACAGTGCGAACAACTTCCTCGAAACGCTTGGGCGTAACGCGCCCGTACACCTCTTCATCGATCATCATCGCGGGCGAACAGGCACAGTTGCCGAGGCAATAAATCGGTTCGAGGGTAAACGCACCGTCGCGTGTGGTCTCGTGGAAATCGACGCCCAGTTTCGCCTTGGCATGCTCGACAAGCTGGTTGGCCCCCATCGATTGACAGGACTCTGCACGACAGAGATAAACCGTGTGCCGTCCCGGCGGCGAGGTGCGGAAGTGATGATAGAAACTCACCACGCCGTGGATTTCCGCACGGGACAGGTTGAGCGCCTGCGCGATTTGCGCAATGGCCTCGCGAGGAATGTAGCCGAGGACATCCTGAATGCCATGAAGAATCGGCAGCAAGGCTCCCGGCTGATGCTTTCGCTCTTCGAGAACGCGGCTGATGACCGCGTTCCGGTCCTGCTCGTGTTCAGACACAACGCCTCCTTAGATTCCTGCCTGACGTGCGAGGCAGGTCTATTCTCACGCTTCGACAGACCCTTATGCAGGAAATTGCATATTGGGTGGACGGTGCTATCCTTTTAGGAGGCAAAAGCTAGCGCCTGGGTGATAATCCCACAATATGAATATTCGTGCATATAGAGGACGTGGGCAGTGAGCAAGATTCTGGTGCGTCCAGCCTGGCTGGTCAGCAACGAGGCAGGGGATGAGCTCGATCAGCAACTCTTCCCGGTGCTGCAGGCCATTCACGACGCCGGGAAATTGACGGTGGCCGCCGCCAAAGCCGGCCTTTCCTATCGCCATGCCTGGAACCTCATCGGCCGCTGGTCGGAGTTTTTCGGCAGTCCGCTGGTCAATCTTGAACGCGGTCGCGGCACGACCCTGACTCCCCTGGGGGAAAAGTTGCTCTGGGCGGAGCAGCGCATCAATGCACGCCTCGCTCCGCAACTGGAAAGCCTCGCCTCGGAACTCAATCTGGAGATCAGCAAGCTCGTCACGACAGCCCGATCCACGCTGCGGATCCACGCCAGCCATGGCTTCGCCGTCGCCAAGCTGCCGGAGTTGTTGCGGGCGCACTCGCTGATCCAGCTCGACTTGCGTTACCTGGGCGCGCAGGAATCGCTCGCATCCGTCGCGCGGGGCGCCTGCAACTTCGGCGGCTTCCACGTGCCGGAAGGCAAGCTGGGCGAGTTGGCGCTCGCCCAGTACGCGAAATGGCTCCTTCCCGACAAACAGAAACTGATTCACCTCGTGACCCGCACCCAGGGACTGTTTCTGGCGCGGGGAAATCCGAAAAATATCCGCAGCTTCGCCGACCTCGGCCGTCCGGGCGTGGTATTCATCAACCGGCAGCGCGGTTCCGGAACCCGTCTGCTCATCGATCAACTGCTCGACGACGCCGGCGTGGATCATCAGCGTCTCGATGGCTACCAGACCGAAGAATTCACGCATGCCGCGATCGCAGCTTATGTCGCCAGCGGCATGGCCGACGCGGGATTCGGCGTGGAACCCGCCGCGCGCCAGTTCGCGCTCGATTTCCTGCCGATGGCCAAGGAACGCTACATGCTGATAGGCCGCGACGAATCGCTCGACTTGCCGGAATCCCGGGAGTTGATCGGACTAATCCGTGGGCAAGCCTTCCTCGATCTCATTGCCGGCCTGCCCGGCTACAGCGCTCCACGCGCAGGTCAGATCGAATCGATTGCAGAGGCATTTCCTTCGATCGATACACGCAAGTGAAGATCAGGAAAGCCTTTTCACCGCGGCTGACACGGAGGGCGCGGAGGAAAGGCAAGAACGAGGAAAATGTTCGGGCTGGATTGTTTCAGTGACTGATGATCCGTCACTGCAAAAGTTGGCGGCACGGAACTGCGAATAGTCACCCTGCTATTAACCCGATTCGCTTCTTCTAGTTTTGCTTTTCCTAAAAGGGTACTCCACGCTATCGCGCAGGGTATCCGTGTCCTTAAGGTGAAACACTCAAGGGAACACTTGGAGCTGAAGCTGCCGTGATGAATATTTTTCTCTGGGCTGGCCGCGGAGCGGCGCTGTTAGAATCGCGGCGTGACTCATCCAGACACACCCGTTGCCGCTGTCGACATTCGCGGCGCCTGCAAGACCTACCCGAATGACACTCGCGCGCTCGAACCGATCGACCTGACCGTGCGCGAGGGCGAATTCGTCACGATCGTCGGCCCCTCCGGCTGCGGCAAAAGCACCCTGTTGCGGCTGATCGCGGGATTGTCCCCTCCCACCGGCGGCGGCATCGTGATTTCGGAAGGATTTACGCCGCCCCGCCTTGCCTATGTATTCCAGTCGCCGACGCTGATGCCGTGGGCGAGCGTCCAGGCCAATGTCAGGCTGCCGCTCGATTTGGCTGGAACCGCCCGCGCCGAGGCGGACAGGACGACGCGCCATGCGCTCGAGCGTGTAGGCCTGCAGGAATTCGCGCGTTCCTTTCCGCGCGAACTTTCCGGCGGCATGCAAATGCGCGTTTCGATTGCGCGCGCACTGGTCACCGGATCACGCCTGCTACTGATGGATGAACCTTTCGGCGCGCTCGACGAGATCACGCGCAATCGCCTCGATCGGGAATTTTCCGAGTTGAGCGCCCGCGAGAATCTCACCGTCCTGTTTGTCACCCACAGCATCTACGAAGCAGTATTCCTGTCCTCGCGCGTGCTGGTGATGTCTCCCCGACCCGGCCGGATCCACGCCGAGGTCGGTATCGATGCGCCGCGATCACGCCCCGACTCCTTCCGCGGCACGGCCGAATTCGCGGCGTACAGCGCGCAGTTGTCGGAGATGCTCGGATCCGTGATGCAGGAGGCCGGGGAATGAACGGCCGCCACTGGACGAGTATCGCCGCACCGGTCGTGGTGGGACTGGTCTTCCTGGTGTTGTGGCACGCCGTGGTCGCGATCAACCAGATCCCGTCCTATATCGTGCCCGGCCCGCTGCTGGTGCTCGAGACCCTGTTGCACGATTGGGAATCGCTCTATCACTCATTGCTGATCACGCTGCAAGTCACCGGCTCGGCCCTGCTGCTCGCGGTATTCCTCGGCTCCCTGTTGTCCATCCTGTTCGTGCAAAGCCGCCTGCTCGAATCTGCGCTGCTGCCGTACGCGGTGATTCTCCAAGTCACGCCGCTGGTTGCCATCGCGCCGCTGATCATCATCTGGGTGAGCGACCCGTACGACGCGCTGGTGATCTGCGCGACGGTGGCTTCTATTTTTCCGGTAATCGCGAACACCACCGTGGGTCTGCGCAGCGTGGATACCGGGCTGATCGACCTGTTTCGTCTCTATGGCGCGTCGCGCACGCAAATCCTGCTGCGGTTGCGCATCCCGAGCGCCGCACCTTATTTTTTTGCCGGACTGCGCGTCGCGACTGCACTGGCGCTGATCGGCGCCGTCGTCGCCGAATTCGTCGCCGGTACCGGCGGCACGCGATCGGGCCTGGCTTACCAGATACTGCAGGCGGGCTTGCAACTGAAAATCCCGAGACTGTTCGCCGCATTGTTTCTGATCACGGCAACGGGAATTGTGCTCTTTCTCGTGGTAAGTTGGCTGTCCAGGCTGGCATTGCGCCGCTGGCATGAAAGCGAATTGCCGCAGGAGTCGTGATTGTCGTGACGCCCATCCGGGAAAATGACCGATCGCAGGTTCGCGCGATGGAGATTGCCATATTTATCGTAACTCGTTACGATAAATGAATGCCCAAATCTTCACGATCCAGGATCGGCCGGCCGTCGACCGGAAAAGCGCAGTCTGCCGCCGAGCGCATGCGGCGCTACCGCGCACGACACCGGGCGGCGGGCCTGCGCGCTGTTACAAGGCTTGAAGCACCGATTCAGGCACTCTCCGCCGGAGCATTGAAGCATCGGATCCTCGATGCGCGCAGCCTTGCGATGCACTGTCTGGCGGCGGCAAAAATCGAGCAGGATCGTGCGCTGCTACGAGTCGTGAAAAGAATTTTCGACGGCTGGCGTGCCCGGTATAAGGATGGCATTCCATCAGCACTGGAAGAATGGCGGCTGCTTCTTGAGCGGCCATGGGCGGAGGTTTCCGCAGTCATTACCGACCCTGGAGAACGTGCCACCCGCCTGCGCCAATCGTCGCCTTTTTCCACCATTCTCAGTATGAGAGAACGGGAACGGATCTATGACGCGTTCCGATCTTGAACACCTGATTCGTGCTGCCGGAAAAATTGCCGGAGATCGTGAACTGGTAATCATCGGCAGCCAGGCCGTTCTCGGTCAGTTTCCCGAAGCGCCAGGGATACTGTCGCGATCCATGGAGGCCGACCTCTATCCCTTGTCGCGACCCGAACTGGCCGGCAGCATAGACGGCGCAATTGGAGAAGGTTCGACATTCCATCGGACCCATGGCTATTACGCGCAAGGTGTAGGTCCGGACACTGCCACGCTTCCTAAAAACTGGCAGAAGCGTCTCGTCCGCATCGAGAATCCCAATACAGGAGGGTTCGCCGGTCTGTGTCTGGAAGTTCACGATCTCGCAATTTCCAAATATGTAGCGGGACGAGAAAAGGATCGCGAATTCACCCAGGCTCTTGCAAGATATGCAATGACGAACAAGGCGGCATTGTTCGAGCGCCTCGCAGTGACGAAGCTCGATCCCGTAGTCGCGAAACTGGTCAAAGGCCGAATAGAAAGAGATTTCACGAAGTAGCACTGGAGGCCAGATCAGCGCGCGCTCGCCCGCCTTGATTGAAACCTGGCCCAGAACCGGCACGTTCGCCGGCACCGGTGCCACAGCCCATCTCTATTGGGATAGCGGCTGCATGACGTCTTGGCCTTCGTCCAAGGCCCGACAGGTACTTTCCGCTCTCTACCGAATTGGCTGGACGCTTAAGCGCCAATCCGGCTCAAGCCCTATGCCGGAAAAGCTTGAGCGGCGTAAACTGCGGCATCCCGTCCAGCAGGAGCTGTTCAAAATGAAAACCTTCGCCCGCCTTGCCGCCGCCTTGTTGCTTTTGCTCAGCGCTGCCGCCGCCCAAGCGCTCGACAAGGTCACCTTCCTCACCAACTGGTTCGCCGAAGCCGAGCACGGCGGTTTCTACCAGGCAGTGGCCGAGGGGATCTACGAGAAATACGGTCTGGATGTAAAGATCGGCATGGGCGGTCCGCAGGTCAACGTCTATCAATTGCTGCTCGGTGAAAAGGCCGATTTCGTGATGGGCTACGACGTCGCCACCATCAACGCCGTCGAACAGGGCTTGCCGCTCATCACCGTCGCCGCCAATTTCCAGAGCGAACCGGTCGGTTTGATCGCGCATCCCGATGTGGAAAAGATCGAAGACCTGAAGACCCGCACGCTGCTGATCGGCCAGGCAAGCGAGACCACTTACTGGCCGTGGTTGAAGGCGAAGTACGGTTTCACCGAAGCGCAAAAGCGGCCCTACGCCTACTCGGTGCAGCAGTTCCTGGTGGACAAGAACATCGCGCAGCAAGGCTATATCACCTCCGAGCCCTATGCCATCGAGAAGGGCGGCGTGAAACCGAAGATCTTCCATCTCGCCAAGTACGGCTATCCGCCTTATGCGCAGACCGTCGTGACGCTGAACAAGACCGTCAAGGAACGCCCGGATGTGATCAAGCGTTTCATCGAGGCTTCCGCGCTGGGCTGGAAGAGTTACCTCAAAAATCCGGCACCGGCCAATGCGCTCATCAAGAAAGACAATCCGCAGATGGACGACGAGCAGCTTGCCTTCAGCATCGCCAGGCTCAAGGAATACGGCATCGTCGAAGGCGGCGATGCGAAGAAGCTCGGCCTGTTCACGATGACCGACGCGCGCTGGAAGCAGACTTTCGATTTCATGGCGAAGGCCAGGCTGGTAAAGCCCGACGTGGATGTCCACAAGGCCTACACGCTTGAGTTCGTAAGACAGATAAAAGTCCTGCCTTAGGAATTAAAGGTGTTGCAACGCTTCGAAAGCTACGAAGCTGTCCGTAGCCGATTCGATTGGGCCATTCCGGAATTTTTCAACATCGGCGTCGACATCTGCGACAAGTGGGCCGCCGATCCCATGCACATTGCGCTGATTCACGAAAAACGCGACGGGTCCGCAGCGCGTTATACGTTTGCGGACATCCGCCGGCTGTCCAACCAGACCGCGAACCTGTTCGTCAGCCGCGGATTGCGCGCGGGCGATCGCGTCGGCATCCTATTGCCGCAGGGACCGGAAACGGCGATAGCGCACGTAGCGGCTTACAAGGTCGGCGCGATAGTCGTTCCGCTGTTCACATTGTTCGGTCTCGACGCCCTGCGCTATCGCCTGAAGGATGCGGGGATCAAGGTCCTGATCACGGATACCCGCAGCATCGGCAAGATCGAAGATATCCGCGCCGATATTCCCGATCTGGAAACCGTGTTCTGCATCGACGGGGCGAGGCGAGGCGGCGAGGATTTCCACGCAGCCCTGAATTCGATGGGCGAAACCTTCCAGCCGGTGCAGACCCGTGCCGACGATCCGGCGCTGATCATCTACACCTCGGGAACCACCGGCCCGCCGAAAGGCGCGCTGCACGCCCACCGCACCTTGCTGGGCCATCTTCCCGGCGTCGAGATGTCACACAACTTTCTCGGTGAAGCCGGCGATCTGATGTGGACGCCGGCGGACTGGGCGTGGATCGGCGGCTTGATCGATGTCCTGCTGCCCGCCTGGCATCACGGCATTCCCGTGCTTGCGCACCGGTTCGAGAAATTCGAGCCGGAAACGGCCTTCGCGCTGATCGCGAAACACAATGTGCGCAATGTCTTCCTGCCCCCGACCGCGTTGAAAATGATGCGCGGCGTGGCCGATGCGAATTCGCGATGGGAACTGGACATCCGCTCGCTCGCCAGCGGCGGCGAATCGCTGGGACCTGAGTTGCTGCAATGGGGACGCGACACCTTTGGCCTTACCATCAACGAGTTCTACGGGCAGACCGAATGCAACATGGTGTTGTCTTCCTGCGAAACATTATTCCCGTCGAAACCCGGCGCGATCGGCAAGGCGGCCCCCGGACATGACGTCGAGATCGTCGATGACGCCGGGCGCATTCTGCCGGCGGGCGAGATTGGCGCCATCGCGGTGCGTCGCCCCGACCCCGTCATGTTCCTCGGCTACTGGAACAACCGCCAAGCCACGCAGGAGAAGTTCATCGGCGACTGGCTCATCACCGGGGACACCGGCATGAAGGACGCGGACGGCTACGTGACATTCGTCGGCCGCAACGATGACGTGATCACCAGCGCCGGCTATCGCATCGGACCCGGACCCATCGAGGATTGCCTGCTCGGCCATCCCGCCGTGCGAATGGCGGCAGTCGTGGGCGCGCCGGATGCCGAGCGCACCGAGATCGTCAAGGCTTTCGTGGTGCTCGAGGCGGGTTTCGCGCCCGGCGACGCGCTGACGCGCGAACTGCAGGATCACGTGAGGACGCGCCTTGCCGCCCACGAATATCCGCGGCAGGTGCGCTACGTCGATTCGCTGCCCATGACCACGACTGGAAAAATCATCCGGCACGAGCTTCGCAATCGCGGAGATTGACGACATGAAGATGATCGTCGACTGCCACGTCAATATCTGGAATCGCGATCAGCTGACTGAGTTGTGGCGCAGCCAGATGGCGCGCATGCGTCCGGACGGAACGCCTGGCGTGCTTGCCGATGCCGATACCTTGTTCGAGGCAATGGAGAACGTCTGGAAGGCAATCGTGTTTCCGATCCGCTATGGCGACAGTGCCGGCGTAGAGAGCGACGACGAAACCTGCGCTGCCTGTGTCGCAAAGTATCCGTCGAAGTTTGTCGGTTTCGCCTACGTCGATCCGCGCATGCCGGATTGCATGGATCGCCTGGTGCACGCGGTGGAAGATCTGCAACTCAAAGGCGTCAAGTACGGACCGATTTACAATGGCGTGCCGCTGTCCGATCCGCGCATGAAGCCGGTGTACGAATACTGCGTGCGCCACGATCTGCCGTTGACCATGCATATGGGCACGACCTTCGCGCGCAATGCGCCGGTCGAACTCGGCCGCGCGATCCACGTTGAGCCGATCGCGCAACAGTATCCCGATCTCAAGCTGATCTGCGCCCACATGGGGCACCCGTGGTACGAGGAAACCATCGCCGTGGTGCGCAAGCAGCCAAATGTCTATTGCGAGATATCGGCGCTGTTTTACCGGCCGTGGCAATTCTGGAATATTCTCGCCTGCGCGCAGGAATACCGGATGACGGACAAAATCTTTTTCGGAACCGATTTTCCGTTCTCGGGCGTACAGGAAAGCATCGACGGACTGAAGAACGTAAACAAGATGGTCGAAGGCACCGGACTGCCACGCATCTCCGCCGATGTCATCGACGGCATTCTGCATTCCAACCCCTTCGAGCACTGGTGGCACCGGCCCCTGCGCTTCCAGTCGTAGCGGCGCCCGCGCTCAGCGTTCGCCGATGCGCGGTCCTCTTCCTACACCCGCACCCGGATGGCTGCGCCCCTCGGCCCCGCGAGCCTGCGGCCGATCGCCCTCCCGCTCGACACTGCGTCCCACATTGACCGCAGGACGCTCCATGCCGCGACCGGGATTGGCTATTGCCGGACGTTCGATGCGGCCAGGATCGGTTATGGCGGGTCGCTCGATGCGGCCCGCGGGCGGCGAAAAACTGCGCGACAGCGGTATTGCACGCTGCGGCTGCGAAGGCATCCTTTCGATAGGCACGCCTGCAACCGAGGGGATGCGTTGCGGGGATTGCACCTGTGACGCCGGCCGATCCTGTTGCCCATTTACGCGCGAGCGATCGATGATGAGCCGTCCATCCACCCGCGGGCGCGGAAGGACTTCGTTAGCCTGCCGCTGATCCAATACGCGTTCACGTGGCGGAAACTGTCTCGCATCCGCTGGTCTGCGTTCGTTGTCTCCGAACGATGGCGGTTGAACGCGCGGCTGCGCGGATCCCCGATGCTCCTGATTCGCAACCGGCGGACGACGCCAAGGTGTTTGAACGGCGGGTGGTGTTTGAACGGCGGGTGATGTCTGAACGGCGTGCGGCGTCTGCACAGCGGGCGATTTCGCGACATTGCCCCGGACTTGCGCATCATGCCTGCCCCGGTCGCGATTGCCGTCATCGCCAAGCCGGCGCCAGCGGCCATCGGGACCCGCCATGAATCCATTGCCCGGAGCCGGGCGCGGAAGTGACTGCGCCGTCGGCCGCTGCTGATTGGCGATCGCCCTCGGTCCGTTCCAGACAACGCTCCTGCGATCCCAGCGGTCATAGATGCGGCCGACGTTATGCAACCGCGGTCCCGGAGAACGAATGGCATGACCACCACCGGCGACGAAGCCCGGACGTCCGAAGACCGGCGCGTGCCACGGTCCCCACCACGGACGAAAACACGGCGGCGGCGGTGCCCAGGCCACTCTGTGCCAGGAGTACCAGGGATACGGATGCCACCACGTGTAGAAAAAGCTGAACCCGAACCCCCAGGTCACCGGCGCGCCATACCAGACGCTGCCGATCCAGGGGCTATAAGGCCAGCCGGTCCCGTACACGACGACGTTATCGCTCGACACATACGAACCGACATAGCCCGGCGTGTAGCCGACGTAGACCACCTCGGGAGTCGCGTCGTACACGCGCACGTAAGTCACATAGTAGAGCGGCGAGCTGCGCGGAATGGAATAGATCACTGGTGGCACGTAACTCGTCACCGTCCACGGTCCAAAAGGTGAAGAGGAAACGAACCAGACACCATTGTCGAGCGCATAAAAAGATTCTTCGCTGACGCGAATCACGGGCACCGGCGAATTGACCGCACTCTGCAAGGTGGTGCCCTCGATCGGCTGGAACACCGGATTGCCGTCATAGGTAATTTCCAGATGCGCGGCACTGCGTGCCACCATCGCCACCTGCGGCACGGTGTTCGCGATCACCGCTTCACGGGCCTGCGGCGTGCCCGGCACAGCGGCGCGCACGCTCTCGGTCGGATGCTCGGCGGGAATCATGGCGAAGTCGGTGGGAAGGCTTGCGGCCGGCACGTAAATCCACTGGCCTTGTGCCAGCGTGGTCGTGCGATACCAGCGGCCGGAGATCAGCGCGTAGTGATTCTGCGTCCTCAGGTCGAGAAACAACTTGTTCGGCGAATTGGTCACGTAGAGCAATTGCGTGCGCTCGATAGGCGAGTATTGTGCAGGACCGTCGGTTTGCAGCAGTTCGGTCGGCGTCGTGCTGACGAAAACAGACACGGCAGCGGGCGTCACGGCACTCTCCTCGGCATCCGCGTCGAGCAGGTCGATCTGGTCCTGCTGCATTGCAAGTTGCTTGGCCTGCTCCAGTTGCGCGGATGGATTCGCTGTAACCAACCACGGACCCTCCAGGCTTTGCGCCTCCATCCAGTGGTCGGACACAAACAGGAAGTAACGTGACGTTGCCTTGTCCTGCAGGATCAACGCACGGGTATTGGTTATCCGCATGAGTCCGGTATCGGCGACCGGGCGCAGAACCGGGTTGCCGTCGATCGGGACCAGCACCGCGGGGCGTTCGCTGTACAGGATGCGCGGCGGATCGTTCTTGAGCGGCTGCTTCGACGACTGCTGGGCGAGCCTGTCGATTTCCATGTCGGATTGCAGCCTGTCCTGTGCGACCCGCCAGGATTGCGCCGCAAACTGCGGCCGCAATACCGACAGATATTCGTCGACGCCAGTGGTCACGGCCGGGAAGTCGGCCTTGCTGACCACGGCGTCGTGAACCGTCACCGTGCGGCTGCCCTGGTCAAGTTCGGTACGGGCGGAGAAATGGACCACGCCGAAGTTCTGCTGACCGCTGGCATCGTTGCGCACCGATACCGCGGAGCGGCCTTCGAGCCGGTTGTTTTCCCATTTGTCGACCTGCGGCTGGTAGATCAGGAAAGTGCGGCCATTGTCGGTCACTTGCACCGGCCACGGCGACGACACGGGCGAGGCAGTCTCCGTCTGTTGTGCGGAAGACGCATCTCCGAGTTCGACGACTTCATCTGCCGCGGGTACGACGACCGACGACAGCGAAAACGACACCACTACGGTCATTGCGATTATTCTGGTCACCGCGAAAACTCTGGAAAGCTTGCTCATGGCCTGCCCTCCTCCATTTATTTACTTATTCAACGCTCCATCCGCCGCGAAGGCGCGGGTGTTACACAACTCAACGCAAGTCAGACTCCGGCGTTGACCCCGGGTTACAGAGGATTTTGTCACGCAAAGTAACGCCGCGATGCAGCAGCGATTGCGTGTTCAGACTGGAGGGGAAAGGCGGGCTTCTCGTCGCCCGGCGGCGACGCGAAGGCGGCTGTTGGGAATCAGATGCGTTTTTGCAGCGGGCGCACTTCGGAGCCGTTGAGTTTGACGAAACGGAAGCCTTGATCGAGCAGAAACTGCAATCCTTCCGCCATGCCCTTGCCGGTGTCCGATGCGGGCTTGTTCAGGTGAGCGATGATGATGTCGCCGCTCCTGACTTTCTTCAGCCGCCCGACGATCTGCTTTTTCGCCAGCGTGGCACCGTTGTCGGCGTTGACCGAGAAACCGGCAACCTTGTATCCCATCGCTTCGATGGTCTTGAGCGCCTCCGGATCGTATTCTCCGGTCGCTCCGCGATACCAGTGCGGCGCAGTGCCGGTGGCGGCTTTCACCGCATCGGCACCGCCAGCAACTTCGCGCTTGAGTTGCTTCAGGTCGGCGACACCGGCCAGTCCATATACGCTCCGGTCGGCTCCGATGACCGCCGGGAGATGATTGGCTCCATGGTCCTCGATGTCGAACAGGTCGGCATGCGCCTTCAGGATGGCGAGCGCGTCCGGGTTGCGCCGGATCCATCTGCGCGTCGCGAAGATGGTTGCCTGAATGCGATGTTCGATCAGAAAATTGACAAGATCCGCGTCGAAGCCGCCACCGCACGCATCCAGCGTCAGCGCCACGACCTTGTCAATCGCACCTGCCGGTAACGAGAGCTCCTGGTGCAATTCCACGGGCTGCACATCCGCGGCGGCCGCAAGGCACGACAACAGGAGCAGGGTCAGAAGGAATGCGGGCTTCATGGGCCATTAACGTCCGTCGGCGCAATCCGTTGAGTCTTCAATGCAACACCCGGAACCACAGATACACCCAGGAAATCGCCATTGTCAGCAGAGTCACGGGAATGCCGGTGCGAGCGTGCCTTCTCCAGTCGATGGTCACGCCCCGCCTCTGGGCCGCATCAACCACGATGATGTTGGCGATACTGCCCACGATCAGCAGATTGCCGGCCAGCGTGCTGGCGAGCGCCAGCAGCGGCCCGGCCAGTTCGTGGGTGGCGACCGGCAGCAACAACATGACCGCCGGAACGTTGGACACGACGTTCGACAAGAAGAAGGTCGTCATGAACAGGGGCAAAGGCTGATGCAGGTCCACGCCGAGTGCCGCCATGCGCCCGACAAATTGATTCGTCAGGCCTGTCTTTTCCAGTGCATGGTTGACGACAAACAAGCCGATAAACAGGACCAGCAGCTGCCAGTCCACCAAGCCGAGCATTTTTCTCGAATGCAGCCGGCGACTCATCGTCAGGACACCCGCCGCGGTCAGGGCAATCACCTCGCGCGGCACGGGCGCTATGAGAAACAAAACGAATACCGCCGCCGCGACCGACAGGCCTTTCGTCGTTTGCCACCGATCGAGCCGCGGGGCCGGCTCGAGGTGGGCCGGCACCGCATCGGTCGCCGCCTCCTCCGCAGCCAGCGTCCAAAACCCGCGACTGCGCCAGGCAATCAGGGCCCACACCACGAATAACCCCAGCACTACCGGAATCGCCGCTTCCAGCAGATAGCCGGAAAAGGAAAGCTTCAGCTTCCCGCCGATCAGCATGTTCTGGGGATTCCCGATCAGCGTCAGAGCCGAGCCGACGTTGGCGCTGCAGGCCAGCGCCAACAGATAGGGAATCGGATTGAGCCGCCGCGCGAGGCAGACATCGATGAGCACGGGCGCCATCGCCAGGCAGATGACATCGTTGCTGAACACCGCCGAGAGCGCGGCGACGATCGCGATCAGCGCCGCAAGCAGCTTCGGTGGCGACAGCGGCAAATGACCGGTCTTGTGCGTGACCCAGGTATAGAAGCCGCCCATGCGCAACTGCGCCGAAACCACCATGAATGCGAACAGGAGAATCAGCGTCGGAACGTGCACTGCTTCCCACGCCTCTTCCAGGCTCAGCGCACCGGCGCCGATCAACGCTATCGCGCCGAGGAGCGCGATGCCGGTGCGATCCAGTTGCAGAAAAGGCAGCCCGCCCAGGATCATGCCCAGGTAGACCACGCCGAAGATCAACAGAACCGTCGTTTCCATTTGCCGGCGCAGGACCGTTTTGTACGGGGACGCACGGAAGATAGCGTGCGGGCCGCGGCGATGGCAAGCGAGCCGGACTGTGTTGTCCGGCCCGACGATGCAGGAAGATCGGCCGACGCGGTGATCAGTAGCCGGGGATTGCCGTGGAGCCGAGCATTTCCCCGTACATATCCGTACGACGATCCCGCAGCCGTTCGTTGAAATCGGTCAGGTTACGATTGCGCCGCGCATCCGCGAGGTCGATATCGGCTATGAGCATTTCTTCCCGATCCAGACTTGCGGGACCCGCAAGCGGCCAGCCGGTATGACTCACGATCACGCTGTTGCCGAGGAAGGGCTGCCCGCGCTCGACGCCGATGCGATCGGCGGCCGCCACGAACATCGAGTTGGCGTGCGCGCCGCCCATGGCCAGGATGTTGGCCATCATCGGCAGATTGCCGGGCTGCGCCGGCATCGGCACCCAGTTGGTGGCCACGCATAGCATATCGGCGCCCTGCAAGGCCGCGAGACGGAAAATCTCGGGAAACCAGATGTCGTAGCAGATTGCGCAGGCTATACGGCCGGCGCCGATGTCGAAGACCGGGACGCCCAGATTACCGGGTTCGAAGATCGTGTTCTCGGCACCCCACAAATGGTTTTTTCGGTAGGTGCCGATATGGCCTTCCGATCCGATCAGGACCGCGGAGTTGTACAGATCCCCTCCTTCGCGTTCGGTAATGCCGGCGACGATGAACATCGAATGCTTGCGGGCTGCCGCTATCCACGCATCGCAGGTCGGCCCGTTCGGCACCGTCTCAGACAAGGTGAGGGCTTCCTCGCGCGTCTCAAAAACGTAACCGGTATTGCACAGCTCCGGCAGCACGACCAGCTGCGCCCCGGCCTTTGCCGCCTGCGCGATCAACTCCAGACTGCGCGCGACATTGGCGCGTACCTGCCTGATCCTGGGCTCCATCTGCAGACAGGCCACGCGCATCCGGCTTTCCTGTTGTGGATTCATTGTCGTCTCTCTCCCGATTAAAGCTGCGGCCGGCGATCTTTCCAGTCGTGATCGCGTTCATATGCATGCGCAACGCGCAGTACGGTAGTCTCGTCAAAGGGTCGTCCCGCGATCTGCAGGCCGATCGGCAGGCCGTCACGGTCGAAACCGCAGGGCACCGAGATCGCCGGCAATCCGGTCAGGTTGTACGGATAAGTGAATCGCCAGGACGCCGCCAGCACGCTCTCCGGCCTCCCCGCGACCTGCACCGTCCATTCGCCCCGCTTCCATGCCGTGATCGGCGTGGTCGGACCGATCACGACGTCGACGCTCTCGAACACCTTGCGGTATTCGTCCATCAGCGCGCTGCGATACTGTTCGGCCTTCAGATAATCCGGCCCCGTGACGAGCCGCCCCATTTCCACCAGCATGCGCACATCGGGCTGGTAGTGCGGCACGCGTCCCGCGCGCAGCGATGCATCATGGTAGGCCGTGGAACTCGACAACTCGATGGCGAATATCGCGCCCAGCCCGTACTCCAGCAGGGGAATTTTCAGCTCGCGCACCTGTGCACCGGCTCTGGCCAGATCGGCGATCGCGTTCTCGACAGCGTGCTCCACGTCTTCCTGCAGATTGTCGAAAAAATGATTGCGGCAGACACCGATCTTCAATCCCCTGACCGGTCTGTTGAGCGCCTTCGAGTAATCGGGCACCGGTTGCGCCTGGCAGGCAGGGTCGGCCGCATCGTAGCCAGCCAGCACCTGCATCATCAGCGCGGCGTCTGCCACGGTGCGAGTCAGCGGCCCGGCATGATCGAGCGACCAGCTGTGCGGCACAATGCCATCGCGGCTCACGCGCCCGAAGGTCGCTTTCAGACCAACCGTTCCGCAGGCAGCGGCCGGCATGCGGATCGATCCGCCGGTATCCGAGCCCAAAGCCGCTGCACACAGTCCGGCGGCCACCGCCGCGCCCGAACCTCCGCTCGATCCGGACGGTACCCGCGTCAGATCCCAGGGATTGCAAACCGGCGGCGTGACATTGCCCCACGCGAATTCATGGGTGCGCGTCTTGCCGATCAGAATGGCGCCGGCTGCGCGCAACCGTGACACCGCAGCCGAGTCACGCAGAGGAAATGACAAACCGGGCGCCACGCTGCCCGCGGTGGTCGGCATGTCCCGCGTAACGTAGTTGTCCTTCACGCCAACCGGTATGCCGTGCAGCGGGCCGCGCCATTTTCCGGTCTTGATCTCGCGCTCGGCCGCGTGGGCGGCGTCCAGCGCATGCTTCGAGACGTGAATGAAACTGTCGAGCTTGCCGTCTATTTTTTCGATACGGTCGAGGCAGGCTTCGGTCAGGGCCACCGGCGAGACTTTGCCGGCGCGGATGGCCGGCGCCAGCGTCTCGATCGGCTGTGTCCACAGTTCGCGCGTCATCGCTTGCCGCCTGCGCGATAGGGCGCGGTCGGTTCGAACAGGATCGCCGGATGCGTGTCGGTCAGATCAAGCGTTCGCAACTTGTTCACCTCGGCGAGGATATCCCGATACGCCGCGACCACTTCCTGCAGGCGTTCGGGTGACAGGTCGAGGCCAAGCACATCTTTGTACGGGTCGGGGTCGTTCATCTCAGTGTCCTTGGTGTCATTCACGGTGCGCTGCCGCCACCGCCAGGGCGCTGCGGCGGCGGGTAACCGAGCAGCCTGACGACAGCCTCTGGCGCCGCCGCGCCGGGACTGCCGCGCGTGGGCATGCCTTGCACGAAGGGCAGCAGTTGCAGCTTCGCGATCGTAAATACGCGTCGCAACTCACCGACCGGATAAGCATGCTCGTCTACACGCAGGTCGAGCAACGCATACTCTTCGGTGTGATGCACCTTCAAAGCGGCCGACTGCCGGCCGCGCTTGTCGCCGCCGGCAGACTCGCCCGCTTCCATCGCCAGCATCAGCCGCTCGGCAAGATCGAGTCCCTCGCTCGCCCGGAACGCCTTCGCCATTTCCTCGATGGTCGGTGCCGACACCAGCATGTTTCCCTGCACCGCGAAATGCGGTTCGACGATCTGGCCGAACCAGTCCGTGCAGTTCCTGCCCGACCAGGCTGCGCTGCGGCCATGCGCATCGATCACGCCGATCTGGCGCACCTCGCGCGCCCCATCGGCGGCCATTACCGCATTAAGCGCTTCGGGTCCCGACTTGCCGGTCTCCATCATGCGCAGCGCATCGATGGCGAGATAGGGATTGACCCAGGACTGGGTGGACACGGCGCCCACGCCGGCTTTGACATACGGACACATCGAACCCACGGCCGGAACGGCCGTGGCAACCGCAACGCCGAGCATGCCGGTGCGGGGACAATGGGCGACGATGGAATAGGTCATAGGGGCTAGGGGCTAGGGGCTAGGGGCTAGGGGCTAGAGATTGGAAAGCTTCCCGCGAAAAGTTACAAAGCTCTCCGCTCCTTTGTTTTAAAAATTTCATTGCGTAGCACTGCATCGGCATTACGTTTCTCCCTAGCCCCCGTTCTTCCCTAGCCCCTAGTCCCTGCTTTTCCCCTAACCCCTGCGTGATTCACACGCTCAGTTGGTCTGTGATCCGGCGCTCGACATCGGCTCCGCCGATATCGCCGCGATCGACGATTTCACCGAGCTTGAGCACCGCGTAGCGGTCGGCGACCGACAACGCGAACTTCACGTTCTGCTCGATGATCAGGATCGACACCTTCGACTCGTCGCGCTCCGCGCGCAGCACGCCGGCCAGCCGTTCGATGACCGACGGTTGCAGACCTTCGGTAATCTCGTCGATCAGCATGAGCTTCGGCCGAGACATCAGCGCGCGCGCCACCAGCAGCATTTTCTGCTCGCCGCCCGAGAGCGTGCCGGCGCGCTGCTTCAGCCGCGTCGGCAGCACCGGGAAGAACTGGCCGATGCGCTTCAGGCCGGCATCGAACGATGTGTCGTCGCGCATACCGAGGCGCAGGTTGTCCTCCACCGTCAGATCCTGGAACAGCGCCTGCTCCTGAGGCGTGTAGGCGATGTCCCGGCGCGCGACCTTGTGCGGCGGCAGGCCGGTGATGTCGGTGCCGAACAGGCCGACGCTGCCGGAGTGCAGCGGAAGAAAACCCATCACGCTTTTCAGCAGAGTGCTCTTGCCCATGCCGTTCTTGCCGAGCAATGCAAAGATTTCTCCCGACCTGACGTCGAAGCTCACGTCGCGCACGACCGGCGCTTCGCCGTAGCCGCTGCGCACTCCCTTCACGTCCAGCGCGGCTGCGCTCACGCGCCTGCTCCCTCTACCGCGTGGCCGCCGCCGGAGTAGATCGTACGCACCAGTTCCGACTCCACGACCTCGGCCACCGTGCCGTCCAGCAGGATCCTGCCCTGGTGCAGCACGATCACCCGCGAGCTGATCTCGCGCACGAAATCCAGGTCGTGCTCGACCAGCAGGATGCAAAGCTGGTGATTGCGCGCGAGATCGGTGAGGATTCCGCCGATCAACGTGCGCTCCGGCTTGGTCAGGCCCGCGGTCGGCTCATCGAGCAGAAGGACGCTGGGCTCGAGCGCCAGCACCATCGTAAGTTCCAGCGCCTGCTTCATGCCGTGGGAGAGATGGCGCGCCTCGATACCCAGTCGCTCGTGGAGGCCTGTTGCGCGAACCACCTGCATGGATGCGTGAGGCAATGCCAGCGTTTCTTCGCGCTTCCACAGTGACGGCGGAGCGAGGCGTGTGCGCGCGATGCGCAGCGCTTCCGCAACCGTGAGCGTTTCGAATACGTTGGCGGTCTGAAATTTGCGCCCCACGCCGAAAGCGACGCAGGCGTACGGCGGCAACTTCCGGATGTCGTGGTCGTTGAGCAGCACCGTCCCGCCGGAGCGCTCGTTGCCGTCGGCAATGCAACGCATGAGCGTGGTCTTGCCGGCGCCGTTCGGCCCGACCAGGCTCAACAGCTCGCTGCGCTTCGCCTCGAATTCGATGCCTTCCAGCACCTTGAGGCTGCCGAACTGCTTGCGCACTTCGCGAACCACCAGCGCGCGGCTGCCTGCGCCTGCCAATCCCGCATAGGGTTGTTCGACGGCAGGCTCCAGCCGGGGAGCGAAAGCCGCCGTCATTTTTTTCCGGCCAAACACGCGCCGGATGGCCGCTTTGATCAAAGGCATCAAACCTTGGGGCAACGCGACGATGACGACGACGAAAGCAAAGCCGATGACCAGCTTCCAGACGAAAGGCAGGTTGCCGCTCAGGTAAGAGGTACTGACGTCCAGGACCAGCGTGCCGATCACCGGACCGATCAGCGTGCCGCGTCCGCCCAGCGCCACCCAGATCAGCAATTCGGTCCCGAACACGAAGCCGGCGTATTCCGGTGCAACCACCATTTGCACGCCGGCGAACATGTAGCCCGCGACCGCGGCGATCGCCGCGCATACCACCAGCAGCAGGATTTTCACGCGCGACACGTTGATGCCGACATATTCGCAGCGCTGCTCGTTCTCCCGGATCGCGACCAGGATGCGGCCGGCGTCGCTGCGCACGAACAGCCACGCGCCGGCCGTGAGCACGACGAGGAAACTGCCGGCGATCCAGAACCAGGCCTCGATCGACACGTCAAAACTTTCGAATCCGGACAACCCGCTGCTCGAGCCGGTGAAATTACCCCCGGAGTAGAGAATCTGGCTGACCACGATCGGCAATACCAGCGTGACGACCGATCCGTAGAGCGGCGAGGCGCTGTGATAAAACGCCAGCCAGCCGACCACCGCTGCAACGATGATGGCAACAGCGATGCCGGTAACCAATGCCAGCGCCGCGTAGCCGGTGCCGAAGCCGGCGTGCGTAAAAATCAGTCCGGCGGCGTAGGCGCCGATGCCGAAAAACGCCGATTGCCCGAACGTCAGAATGCCGGTATAGCCCCAGAGAATATCGACTGTCAGCGCCACTGCGGCATACAGGAAAGCCCGGATCAGGCTGTTGACCATGTAAGTCGGCAGCACGTAGGGGCCGATCGCGGTTAACAGCAGCGCGATGCCGCAGACGACGGTCAGCGTACGCAAGCTGGCGCGGCCGAGTACGCGGGGTGCGACGCCCGCAACCGGTGCGGCGATCTGCCCGTCAGCCACGGCTGAACCCCTGCGGCCGCAGCCGCAACACCACAGCGGCGAGCACGACGATGGTGAGCCCACCGAGGATGGGATTACCCCAGGAACTGACCAGCACCTGCGCGCCGCCGAGTACCAGGCAGGCCACGGCCAGGCTCACGAGCGACACGCCGGACACCATCACGAGCATGAATGCGTTGATCAGCCAGGGTACGCCCATGTTCGGATCGACGCTCGAAAGCGGCGTAATCAATGCACCGGCGAGGCTTGCCAGTCCCGCGCCGAGCGAGAACGTGATGAACCGCACCAATCCGCTGTTGATGCCGAGTCCGCGCGCCAGGTTTTCGTTCATGATGACAGCACGCGTGACCAGCCCCAGACGGGTGCCGTTGAGAAGCAGAGCGATCCCGATCGCGATGGCGATCGCGACCAGAACGAGCAACAACCGGTACTCCGAATAAGATCCGCCGAGCAGGTCGACCGTTCCGGTAACCGGACTCTGCACGAACTGAACCTCCCGGCCCACACCCAGCGTGATCAACTGGCCGATGATGATGCCGAGTCCCCACGTGGCGAGAATCGCATCGAGCGGGCGCGAATACAGCGGCTTCATCACCAGACGCTCGATGACCATGCCGCAGACGAATCCGATGGCGAAGGCACAGGGTACCGACCACCACGGGTTCAATCCCATCTTGGTGATCAGCAGCGCCGAATAGCCGCCGACGGTGAGAAAGCCACCGTGGGCGAAGTTGATGATCTTCATCACGCCGAACACGATCAGCAGTCCGGCTGCGACGCTGTACAAGATCGCCGCGGTGGTGAGGATGTCGAGGAGAGTCGCCATGCGGCTACCGCCGAGGGGAGAGGGGCGAGGGACGAGGGGCGAGGGAAAAGCCCGAGAATCCGAAGGACGAAAAACCACAGGAAGCCGGCAAAAGCGCCGTTCCCTCGCCCCTCTCCCCTCTCCCCTTATGGCCGAAGGCCGGTATCCTGTGGGCGACCCTGTACTTCATTACTTCAGGTTGGGGCATTGTGCGCCGGGATCGACGTCCTTGAACGTCGACAGCGTCTTCACGCTACCGTCTTTCTGCACCTGTCCGAGATACATGGTGAGCGGGGCATGGCGCTGCTTGTTCATCTTGATCACGCCGCGCGGGCCTTCGAAGGCGACCTCGGACAGCGCAGCGATAACTTTGTCGGCATCGGCCGAACCGGCCTTCTCCACCGCCAGCTTGTAGGCGTAGACGCCTTCATACTCCGGCACCGACAGGTCGTTCGGCGTCTTCAGGCCGGCGCCGAACTTCTTCTGCATCGCTGCCAGGAATTCCTTGTTCTTCGGCGAATCGATGGTCGTGAAGTACGAACCGGAAATGAAAATGCCTTCCGCATCAGGGCCCATGCTTTTCGCCGTGCCCTCATCCACGGCAAGGTTGCCGTAGGGAATGTTCACGCCCGCAGCGCGAAGCTGCTTGGTCAGCGTGACATTGGGTGCGCCGCCGGCAGTCGACGTGATCAAGGCATCGGGCTTGGCGGCCTTCAGTTTGCTTATGATCGGCGTCCAGTCCGATCCATCCATCGGCAGGTACTCCTCACCGAGGACTTTGCCGCCGGTTTTCTCGATATAGCCCTTGGTGAACTCGAGCATGCCGCGCCCAAACGCGTAATCGCTGCCGATCAGGAAGAAGGTCTTCGCCTTGTAGTTCTTGTTGAAGAAGTCGACGATCGGCGCGACCTGCTGGTCCGGAACCCAGGCATTGACGTACAGATACTTGTTGCACGAACGGCCTTCGTAGAACGAGGTATAGATGAACGGCGTCTTGCCGCGCGTGACGATCGGCAATCCCGCGTTGCGCGCCGCGCTGGTTTCCATGGAGATCAGCACATTGACCTTCTTCTGGAAAATCAGCGAATCGAAAGCCTTCTGCGCGCCGGCGGCGCCGCTGCCGTCGTCCGCCACTTCGAGCAAGACCTTCTTGCCCAGAATGCCACCCTTGGCGTTGATTTCCTCGGCCGCAAGTTCAGCCGACTGCACGACCGAGGGTGCGACCACGCTGTTGGCCCCGCTCAGGCCCACGGGAATGCCGATCTTGATGACGTCCTCCGCCAGGGCGACGGAGCTGGAGAGCAATGCGCCCATCAGCGCTGCGCCGACGGACAATTGAATGGTTTTCCGGGACATGGTTACCTCCACATAAGGATTTCGGTTCAGGTAACACGGGCCGTTGCAGTCGCGAAGGTCCGTGCTGTCGCTTCCAATCGATTACCTTCATCAGCCGCAGCCAGCGCAGTGCCAATGCAAACGCCATGCCGCTGAACCGCGGTCAACAGAACAGTTGAATCGGCGCTTTGCGCACAGCGAGCATCACTGCCGCGCACTGAATGCGTGCATCCATTCGATGCATGCACCAGCGCGAAACCCTGCGCAGAAAATAAAAAAGCCCTCGTTCCGCCGTACCGGCGTCAGAACGAAGGCTTCATAGCCTCAAATGTAACGCGGCAGCCCTGCCGCGTGCGCAACCCAACAGCACCAGTTTTTCACGGCGCCCACAAATCTGTCAAGGCGATTTGCGAACCGGCAAGCGCAGCACGCTGCTGCGCGTCTCGCGCGCAATGCGTGTGTTGTCTTCGACACTCTTGTCGAACACCCGGTGCGCGGTAATGATCGACCGCGCAACCACGCCCATGGCGAGACGCTGCGCGGTCGCCTGCTGGCGGATGAGCTGGTACGCGCTGTCTTCGCTCGAACCCTTTACCTCCATCAGGATACGCGTCGCCCGCTCGATTTCGCGACGACTGCGCAGCGTCTCCTCGAGCTTGGCGACTTTGTTGAGCAGCCGGATCTGATAGCCGTGCAGCGCACGCGCCATAACCAGGCTCGAAAGAATTCCGGATGGACGTATCGGTTTGCTGACGAAGCTGTGCGCATTGGTGTCGAGCAGGCTCCTCAGTGCCGTCGGATTTTCGAAGTCGACGATCGCAATCAGCGACGGTCCCGGCTCAGCGGCGGATTCCGGCACGGTCGTGGACCCGGTCGGCCAGATCGAAAAGAACACGACATCGACATCCGTCGGCAAAGCCGGCGGCAACGGCCATGCGAGCCTCGTCTGGCAGCCGATGCGCCGCAAATGCCGGATCAATTCGTCGATTTCCTCATCGGCTGGATGAATGACCAACACGCGCGTGCCGCGCAGTTCACGAATCGGATCGAGGGACATCGATGCTCTCCTTGTTTGTCTGTCAGCCCGCAGCCTGGTCGGTCTCGGGCAAATCTTCGACGCCACCGTAGGATACAAGCCACGGATCCGGTTGCACCGCCTGCTCCGATTCCCAGACCAGATCGAATTCATCCACACCGTTCCAGACGCCGACGCGAGGCGTGAGCCAGGTGTGATTGTTATCCGAATCGATGACGATGCGTCCGTGCGGCGCCTCCATTTCCAGGCCGCGCGCGCACACCATCATGCGCTGAGTGTCCATTTCGCCGGCGCGTTCGAGTGCTACCGCGAACAGGCGCACCGCAGAATAGGCGGATGCCGCGTACTGGCTGATTGGCGCCGAAGCGCCGAAGCGCTGCCGGAATGCGCGAACGAAGTCGCGGTTTGCCTTGCTGTCGATGCTGCTGAAGTACGGCGCGGCGGTGATGTATCCCGCGCATTCTGCGCGGCCGACTTCGATCAATTCCGCTTCCGTCACGTTGTGGCTGGCAATCGGAATATCGGCAGGATCGATACCGGCGTCCGCATAGCGCTCGCAGAAGTGGCAGATGTTGCGTCCGACCAGCGTGCTGAAGACGACGTCCGGCCGCAGCGTCCGCACGCGCGCCACCAGCCGGTCCAGTTCTTCCTCCGGCGGTTGCATCGGCACATAAATCTCGTCCAGTACCTCGCCGCCATGACGCTCGATCAGGTCGCGCATGACGCGATTGGCTTCACGGGGATAGATGTAGTCGGAACCGATCAGCAGAAAGCGCCGTGCGCCGAGGCGAAACAGGTAGCGCGCCAGCGGCAGGCTGTTCTGGTTGGTGGCCGCGCCGACATAGATGACGTTCGGCGAATACTCGAAACCCTCATACAGGTCCGGATACCAAAGCAGCCCATTGCGCCGCTCGATCGAAGGCAGTACCGCCTTGCGGCTCAGCGAAGTGCAGCAGCCGATGATGACGCCGACCGCATCTTCGGTGAGCAGCCGGTCGGCGAATTGCCGGTACAAGCCGAGGTCCGAGCGGGTATCGTAGTGAATCGCTTCGAGGGGCTTGCCGAGCACCCCGCCGGCCGCGTTGATCTCGTCGATCGCGAGCATCGCGCCGTAGACATGCTGCGTCGACGGAATCTCCATCAGCCCGGTACGCGAAAACAGGATGCCGAGGGTCCAGGCCTTCGGTGCGGTCATTATCTCCCCCACTTGGCCATGCGTGCTGTCAGCGGCGAACTTAGTGCAATAGGCGCGGTGCAATAAGCGCGCCAGTCAGCGGGACGAAACCTTCAAGTCATGGAAAAGCAGCGCTTTCACCGGTCGACGGACCGGTCGGTGATTCATCTGAGCGCTCCCCCCGTCGCACCATGGGATGGCGCCGCGTGTTCCATGTCAAGGCACGGAACCCGTTCTCGCCTGCATGCGACAATACCCGTATATATATCACTATTGGGCGGAGATAACTTGGGCAACTCACTCGGCGCGATGCAGGTTGCGCACTATCGCAGTCACGGTTACGTGTTTCCCAATCCACGCCGCGCAGCAGGTAATCCCGGGACATGCCAATGACAAACCGGAACATGAGGGTTGGAAACGCGTGAAACCGCAGGCGCTGCTTCTGATCGTGCTCGGCCTGCTGATCGGCCCCGGTTACTATGCATTCTGCGAGCACGTCAGCGGTCGCGCCGGTCAGAACTACGCGCTCACCGAACGCGGCAATCGCTGGCCGTTGCCGGACGGCTCGATACTGAGATTGCGCGGCGGGCTGGCCTACAAGCCGTTGCCGCTGGAGCTCACGCCCGAGTCCAACGGCTATCGACTGCGCTTCAGTTTCAATGTCACGCAGGCCGACTCCGCCGCCACCGACGCGACGAACAATTATCAGGTCAGCCTGCTGCAAGGAGATACTGGCGTGGCCGAGCGCAGCATCCGGGTCAGGGGCCGGGGCAATGTCGCCGTGGCGCTGGATCCGCTGCAGATCTTCTATCCCGGCAGCTACCTGCTGGTGCTGGAAGAAGTCGGCACCCCGCCACTGACGGTTTCCGGCGTGGGCCTGCAGATCGATACCGGCGTGGAGAAACCGAAAATGTGGATTGCCTGGAGCGGACTGGTGTTGCTCGTTTTCGGCGTCGGCATCCTGTTGCGCGACGCGATCGTGCAGGCGCGCAAGCGACACTGACGCAGAAGGAGGTGGGATCATGTCATGGCTGATTGCCGGTCTGGCACTATTTCTCGGCGTTCATGTCTTTACCAGCTTGCGTTCGGCGCGTGAGCGCCTCATCGCCAAACTGGGGGAAGGTCCATACAAGGGCCTTTATTCGCTTCTTTCCCTGGCCGGTTTCGGATTGATCGTTGCCGGCATGAGCAAGGCGCCGCCGATCGAACTCTGGGACCCGCCGGCGTGGGGGCGTTATGCGGCGATCTGGTTCATGCCCTTCGCGCTGATTCTGCTCGTGGCCGCCTTCATTCCCGGAAATCTGAAGCGATTCACCGCACATCCGATGCTTTGGTCAATCGCGCTATGGGCGCTGGTGCATCTGCTCGCGAACGGCGACCTCGCCGGTCTGTTGCTGTTCGGCGGGTTCGGCCTTTATGCTCTCTATGCGATGTGGTCGCAGAACCGGCGCGGTGTCCTCCCGGCGCAAAACCGTCGCACGATCGCGGGCGATATCGGCGCGGTTGTGGCCGGCCTGATCGCCTACGCGTTGCTGCTGAAATTCCACGCCAACCTGTTCGGCGTGGCAGTGTGGTACTGACCAAAAAAATAAATGAAGGAGGAGACGGGAGTGAACAAACCGATTCCACCGGTGCTGCTGACCTATGTCGATGGACTGAAGACGCACGACATTCAGAAGATCGCGAGCACCGCGGCGGAAGACCTCAAATTCATTTCGGCGACGCGGATTCTCGACAAGCAGCAGGCCTTGAAAATGCTCACCGCGCTGTACACCGGCTTTCCCGACTGGAACTATGCCTATGAGCGGATCGAGGATCGCGGCCAGGGCAATTACGCCATCAAATGGGATCAGGGCGGCACGCACACCGGCACCTGGGCGATGCCCGGCATGGAACCGATTGCGCCGACGGGGAAAGCGGTGCGCATTCCGGAACATTACTTTTATTACCGTATAGCCAACGACAAACTGACGATCATCTTCCCCGAGCCGTTCGTCGGCGGCGCACCTAGGGGAATACTGGAGCAGATCGGCGTAGAACTACCACCACTCTAAATCAAGACCTTTCACCGCAGAGGCGCGAAGGCGCAAAGGAAACGCAAAGGAGTTCCAATAAAAGAAAGCGGGGAACGGGAGCAGGGGTCACGGGAGCCGCCGGTGTAATTGTCGCAATGGACAAGATTCGACGAGGGATGCCCTTACCAAAGGATGACTGCCCGACCTCAATCCCATTCTTCCAATATGTCCCTTGCCCCCCTTTGCGTTTCCTTTGCGCCTTCGCGCCTCTGCGGTGAAGACTTTGAAAAGAGATAGACAGCGATGCACAGATTCTTGCGAGCGGGTTTGACTGCGGCACTGTTGCTGATGCCGGCGCCGGCATTTCTGCAGGTTGCCGCGGATTTGCCGCCCCAGGCGCTGTCGGGTGGAAGCATCAGCAACGATGACGCGGGCAACACTGCCTATTTGCATCCGCCCGCCACGCTCGACGCAAAACAGGCCGAACTGTTTGCACTCGGCCACAAGATGTTCAACAACCGCTGGGCGTTTTTCTGGTTCGAGAATGCGGAATTCGGACGCGGGCCGACTTCGAATGCGCAAGCCTGCACAACTTGCCATGCCAACAACGGCCGGGGATTGGCGCCGGCAACACCGCATGCCGCGATGACCGGGGTGGATGGTGCCGTGCGCGATCACCACATCACGGTGCCCTACGAGCCGGCACCGAACATGGTCATTCGCATCAGCCTCAGGGGCAACGGCCCGCACGGCGGACCGTTGCCGCATCCCGATTACGGCGATCAGTTGCAGATCTTCGGCGTAAAAGGCATCGTTCCGGCGGAAGGCCAGTTCGGCATCGAGTGGCGCGAACAGGTTTCCACGCTGGGCGACGGGGAGCAGGTCCGGTTGCGTTCGCCCATCATCACAATCACGGATCTCGCCTATGGACCGTTGGGCGACGACGCGATGATCGGGCCTCGTCTCGCGCCGCCTCTGGTCGGGCTCGGCCTGCTCGAGGCGATACCCGAGGACGCCATCGTCGCCCTGGCGGCGCGCGAACCCGTCGCCGGCATCCGCGGCAAGGTCAACCGGGTGTGGGACGAAAGCCAGGGGAAAACGGTGCTCGGTCGCTTCGGCCTGAAGGCCAATCACGGCAGCGTTCGCGAGCAGGTCGCAAGCGCCTTCTTCAACGACATCGGATTGAGCTCGCCAGTCTATCCCGACCAGAACTGTCCGCCGGTGCAGAAGGTCTGCAAGGAGCAGATGGTTGCCGGCAAACCGGAAATCACCACGCTGCGGCTCGACGCAACCGAGCTCTACATTCGCGCGCTGACGGTGCCGGTGCGCAGGCATACCGGCGACGCGCGGGTAGTACGGGGCGAGCAATTGTTTGCCCAGGCGCATTGCTCGGTCTGTCATGTCCCCGAGTTGAAGACCGGCGAATCGGCGAGTCTGCCGCAGCTTGCAAGGCAGACGATCCTGCCTTACACCGACTTGCTGCTGCACAACATGGGTGAAGGACTGGCAGACGGACGTCCGGATTTCCTGGCCGGTACAGCCGAATGGCGTACTCCACCGCTATGGGGAATCGGACTCTCGGAAACGGTGAACGGCGCGAACGCCTTTCTGCATGACGGCCGCGCACGCAATTTCACCGAGGCGATCCTGTGGCACGGCGGCGAAGCCGAAGTATCGCGTGAAGCCTTCAGGAAATTCCCGCGCGAAGATCGCGCAGCGCTCACCGCCTTTCTCGGCTCTTTATGACTTTTTTCAACTCCACCACCGATCCAGGGCAACAGCCTCGGCGCGGAAACCTTGGCGGCGCGTGGCTGCACGCTTTAAACTCGGAGCGGTGTCCGGACCACAACAAGATTCTGCACAGGAGGAGGAGAAAATGAAGGCAGTCGTATTTCCCGGCGAACGCAAGGTTCAGTTTCTCGATTTTCCGGACCCGACACCGGGTCCCGGTGAGGTCGTGCTCGAGATCAAAGCCTCCGGCATGTGCGGCAGCGATCTCAAGTTCTATCGTGCCGTCGGTGGCGCCTCCTCCCTCGGGTTGGGAAAAGTCAGTGGCCCCATCATCGCAGGACACGAACCGTGCGGAGTCGTCATCGCGGTGGGTGCCGGCGTAGCGGAGAAACAGGCGCGCGTCGGCATGCGCGTGATGCAGCACCACTACCGCGGTTGCGGCGTATGCGAGCATTGCTCGACCGGCTGGATGCAGCTTTGCGTGGAGGGCGTGGCGGAGGTGTACGGAGCGACGGGACATGGGGCACACGCGCGTTATATGAAATGCCCGGCGCGCACCCTGGTTCCGCTTCCCGACGAATTGTCCTTCGACGCCGGCGCGGCCATTTCCTGCGGAACCGGCACGGCGTGGGGCGCACTACACCGCCTCGACTTGCAGGGCAGCCACACCATCGCCGTATTCGGCCAGGGCCCGGTCGGCCTGTCGGTTACGCTGCTCGCCGCGCAGATGGGCGCCAGAGTCATCGCGCTCGACACCAGCGAGGAAAGGCTGGCGCGGGCAAAGGAATTCGGCGCCGACGTGCTGATCAATCCCCTGAAAACAGAAAACGTCGTGCAGGCCGTTCGCGACCTCACCCACGGGCGCGGCGCCGATGCGTCGCTCGACGCCTCGTCCTCGCCGCAAGCGAGAGCCCAGGCCGTGCGCTGCGTGCGCACCTGGGGAAAAGCCTGCTTCGTGGGAGAAGGCGACAGCGTCACGCTCGACGTCAGCAGCGACCTGCTGCGCCGGCAAGTCACGCTGATGGGCTCGTGGACTTTCTCCACCGTCGGCCAGGCCGATTGCGCGCGCTACATCGCCGATCGCGGCATCGACATCGACCGGTTGTTCACGCACCGCTGGAAACTGGAACAGGCCGAGGAAGCTTACAAGCTTTTCGACGCGCAGACTTCGGGGAAGGGCGTAATTCACCCCTCATGATTTGTGTTCATCTGTTCATTGGCAGCGGTTTATTGGAAAATAACAAATGACAATTCACTTGAATCTCTTGGACTAAATTGATTCCGGCGCAAGCTTATTGGCGCATCACGATTTTACTTTTAATAAGTGCTGTATTTTTTATACTAGGCGCTGTCTTCACGACATATTTCCCAACGTGGAGCGCCACAATGTCGGAAGGCAGAATTAAAGAATTAATCGCTACCGTATTGCCATATGCGGCATGGTTCAGCGCGTTTTTCGCTTTAATGGGAATCCTTGTACAAGCAAACCGAGCGCGCTATGCACTTGCAATAGATTTGATCTTGAAGTTCGGACAAAGATTCGACACATCCGAGATGCGAGCAATTCGATCAAAAGCCGGAAAGGCGCTGCTTTTGAGCACTACAGATGGCAATGATTGCGTAGATGATGTATTGAATTTCTTTGAGGAGATCGGCTTCTTGGTCGACCGAAAGGCAATCGATGAAGAGGCCGCATGGGAGTTTTTCTACTACTGGGTAGTCCGGTACCACACAGCCACTATCCGGTACAGGAAATTTTTGCATGACGAACTGCCGACAGAGGCAGAGATTTACAGACACTTTGAAAGTCTAAGCGCAAGACTGAGAAAAATTGAGCGAAATCGCCTGCCAAGACATAAGCGAAGACTTTTTGCAGATCTTTCAGATAGGGAGGTAAAGGACTTTCTCGAAGATGAAGAAGCGCTGGCAGAAAAGCCGCCGCGTTTCAGAATAACGCGCACAGCTCGCTAATTCGTCACTGGGCCAAGGATTGGATCTGCGCCATCCGCCCAATTCTCACGCCTGCTATCACCGCCATTTCCGAAAAACTCAGATTTTTGCGCCGACTCGAAAATAAACCGCTTGTTTCAGAACGAACGCGGCAGGTCGAGGATGTGCTCGGCGACGTAGGAAAGGATCAGGTTGGTCGAGATCGGGGCCACTTGATACAGCCGCGTCTCGCGGAACTTGCGTTCGACATCGTATTCGCTGGCGAAGCCGAAGCCGCCGTGGAATTGCAGGCAGGCATTGGCCGCCTCCCATGAGGCTTTGGCCGCGAGGTACTTGGCCATGTTGGCCTCGGCGCCGCAAGGCTGGTGAGCGTCGAACAGTTCACATGCTTTCCAGCGCATCAGGTTCGCCGCCTCGACCTCGATGTAAGACTCGGCGATCGGAAACTGCACGCCCTGGTTCTGCCCAATGGGGCGACCGAATACGACCCGCTCCTTGACGTACTTCGTCACCCGGTCGATGAACCAGTAGCCGTCGCCGATGCATTCGGCGGCAATCAGCGTGCGCTCGGCGTTGAGTCCGTCGAGAATGTACTTGAAGCCTTTGCCTTCCTCGCCGATCAGGTTCTCTACCGGAATCTCCAGGTTGTCGAAGAACAATTCGTTGGTTTCGTGATTGACCATGTTTCGGATCGGCCGCACGGTCATGCCTTTGCCGATCGCCGTGCGCAGGTCGACGACGAAAATCGACATGCCGTCCGATTTCTTCTCCACGTCGCCAAGCGGCGTTGTGCGCGCCAGCAGGATCATCAGGTCCGAGTGCTGGATCCGCGAGATCCACACCTTCTGGCCGTTGACCACGTAACGGTCGCCCTTCTTCACCGCAGTGGTCTTGATCCGTGTCGTGTCGGTGCCGGTGCTCGGCTCGGTCACGCCCATGGATTGCAACCGCAGTTCGCCATCGGCGATTTTCGGCAGGTAGGCACGCTTCTGCTCCGCCGAACCGTGACGCAGCAGCGTACCCATGTTGTACATCTGGCCGTGGCAAGCCCCGGCGTTGCCGCCTGAGCGATTGATCTCTTCCATGATCACGGAGGCCTCGGTCAGGCCCAGGCCGGAGCCGCCGTACTCCTGCGGAATCATCGCAGCGAGCCAGCCGGCCCGCGTCAGCGCCTCGACGAATGCTTCGGGA
The DNA here is from genome assembly GCA_016194905.1 of Betaproteobacteria bacterium. Lineage (NCBI taxonomy): Bacteria > Pseudomonadati > Pseudomonadota > Betaproteobacteria > Betaproteobacteria bacterium. The sequence goes on along the minus strand of JACQAP010000008.1, from coordinate 93,348 downwards.
TAGCCGCGCTGCTCGTCGATCTTGCGGTGGTACTCATCCGGAAAGTCTGCGCAGAGATCCCGCACGGCTTCACGGATTTCATGGTACTTGTCTGTTGTCGAATTCTGCATGGCGGGGTCCGAGGATATCACTCGGCTGAGAATATCATTCAGGCAAGATCGGCACCCGCTTCCATTGCGAGCCAGCCTTCATGGTCGCGCGCCCATAGCGCGATGCGATCCCCGTCACGGCGTCCGCAAACGGCAAAGCGATGGACGTCGAACAGCGGCCGCATCGCCCGGAAACTGAAGCGGCGCACCTGAACCTGCGGCAGATTGCGCCTCAACAAATCGACCAGCAGCGTGGCGATCAGCGGGCCGTGCACGATGAGGCCGGGATAGCCTTCCACCCCGGTCACGTAGGAACGATCATAGTGTATGCGATGGCCATTGAAGGTCAGCGCCGAATACCTGAACAGCAGCACCGGATCGGGCACAATCTCGCGCGAGAACGCCTCGTCCTTCAGCGCCGGTTGCGGCTTCGATACCGGCGCATCGGGCCGTGGATTCTCGCGGTAGACGATGTCGTGCTCCTCGGTCAACGCGACTCCGCTTGCGTTGGAAATCTCGTGACGCACGGTGACGAAGACCAGCGTGCCGCTGCGCCCGTCCTTGCCGCTCACGTCCACAATGCGCGATGCTCGTGAGATCTTGTCACCGATCTGCACGGGATGATGGAATTCCAGTCGTCCTCCGGCCCACATGCGGCGCGGCAGCGGTACCGGCGGCAGAAATCCGCCGCGCTTGCCATGGCCGTCGGGGCCGATGTCGCTCTGCCGCGCCAGCGGCAGGAAGTACAGCCAGTGCCAGAGCGGCGGCACGTCCGACCCCGGCAGCGGCTCGCCATCGTCGCGGTCGAGCGTAACCGACAGCGCGGCGATCGGCGCCGCGGTCGCCTGGTCGAGGCGCGTTTCGGTACGGCCGATCCACTCGCGCAAATGATCGATATCCACAACGCTGGAATTTCCGGTGCTCAAATTTTCACCACGATCTTGCCGAAGTGCTTGCCCTGCTCCATGTGCCGGAACGCCTCCGTCGCTTTTTCCAGTGGGAAAGTCGAATCGACGACGGGTTTGAGCTCGTGTTGTGCGATCGCGCGGTTCATCGCCTCGAAGCGCGCACGCGAACCGACCGCAATGCCCTGTACCCGGATCATCGGCCCGATCACGGCGCGCAGCGGGATCTCCGCTTTATAGCCCGCGACGAATCCGACCACGCCGATGAAGCCTCCGAAGGCCAGGGACGCCAGGGATTTGTCCATGGTGGCGCCCGCCGTTTCGACGACGATCTCCACGCCTTTGCCTAGCGTGGCATCTTTCACGGCGACGTTCCAGTCCGGAGTCGTGCGGTAGTTGATGCCGACGTCGGCGCCGAGTTGTTTGGCGCGTGCGAGTTTTTCGTCGCTCGACGAAAGTGTGATCACGCGCGCGCCGGCGAGTTTGGCGAACTGCAGTGCGAACAACGCCACGCCGCCTGTGCCCTGCACCAGCACCGTGTCGCCGGGTTTGACGCCGCCCTCCTGCAGCGTGGACCACGCCGTCAGCGCGGCGATCGGCAGCGTCGCCGCTTCGCCATCGCTCAGATGCGCGGGCACCGACACGGCGTCTTCCGCGGGAACCACAATATATTCCTGCAGCACGCCGGACAGCGGTGCGCCGAGGGTGCGCTTGGTGCGCAATTCCAGCGTCGGCAAACCGTCATGCCAGCCCTGGGTATAGATCGGCGTCACCCGATCCCCCACTTTGAAGCGCGTCACTTCCTCGCCGACTTCGACGACTTCGCCGCAGGCGTCCGACGCCGGCACGTAAGGCAGCGCCAGACTGGGCAGGTATTTCTGCGCCAGAATCGCCAGATCGCGATAGTTCAGGCTGGCGGCCTTGATACGCACGAGGATCTCGCCGCGACGAGGTTTCGGTACCGGCCGCTCGCCGAGCTTCAATGCATCGATCGTAAAGTCCGTGGCTTCCAGCGCGCGCATGGTCTTGGGTGTCATTGTTCCGATCTCATTCTGAAGGCCAAAAAAAATGCATTTGCCACAGAGGGCACAGAGGAAAACAAAAACAGAGGGAAGAAAATAATTTACCCCAGGATATCCTGTCTCTTGGGCCGGTTCCCATGTTCGTTTTTTGCCGTTCTCTGTGTCCTCTGTGACCTCTGTGGCTAAAGGTTTATCGCGAAGCCCCAATCCTGCGCCGCGCCGCTTCGCGGATGATCTGTTCGGCTTTGAGAATGACGGGACGATCCACCATGCGGCCATCCAATGCAACCGCGGCGCCTTTTGACTCCGCGGCAGCCGCCACTACGCGCCGGGCCCACGTCAGTTCATCAGCAGTCGGCGCGAACGCCGCATTCACATGTGCAACCTGCTTGGGATGAATGCATAGTTTGCCGCCGAAACCCATGCGCTTCGCCCGGCGCGTATCGGCGGTCAGTTGCGCCGCATCGTCCAGCGCCGTGCAAGGTCCGTCCACCGGCGGCTGAATTTCAGCGAGGCGTGATACCAGCACCATCTCCGACCGGTAGTAAGCCAGCTCCTCGCCTTCCCCGTCGATGCCGAGGTCCATCTGAAAATCCAGCGTCCCGAACATCAATCGTTGTACGCCGGGGCCGGACGCAAGTGCACGGATATTGGCGAAGCCCTGCGCGGTCTCGATCTGGGGCAGCAGGAATTTTCCATCATCGGCGCAAATCGTCTGGAGCGCGCGGTCGATGCGTTCCGCCTTCGGCAGAATGATACCGGCCACGCCCGGGGCGCGGGCCAAGTGCAGATCATCGCGGAACCATTCGGTCGTGTCCGCATTGATCCTCAATACCACCGTCCTATCGTATGACAACCAGTTCTTGATCGCCGTGCGCGCCTCGATCTTCTTCGAGGGCGGCACGGCGTCTTCGAGGTCGACGATCACCATATCGGCCCCGGCTGAACAGGCCTTGTCGAAACGGTCCGGACGATCGCCTGGAACGAAAAGATAGGACCGCGCGATCATCTGCTGCACCGCTGCTGCTTGAATTGATGAAGGCATAGACGGCGCCCGCGTCAGATCACCTGCCCGGCGCGCAGCCGCGCGATCTCGAATTCGCTGTAACCGATCTCTTCGAGTATCGCCGTGGTGTGCTCGCCGATCGCCGGAATCGGATCCATGCGCGCATTGAAGCTTTCCGGCACACCCGGAGGCCGCATCGCGAGAATTTTACCGTTCGGCGTGTCGACTTCGGCCCAGCGCTTGCGCGCTTCGAGTTGCGCGTGTTCCCACACCTGGCGCATGTCGTTCATGGCCGCATTGCCGATCTGCGCGTCATCGAGCCGCTTCACGACCTGCGCGGCTGTCAGGCGCGAGAACGACTCGACGATGATTCCATATAATTCCTGCCTGGCGGAGGATCGGCGCGGACCCGTCGAGAAACGTGGATCGGTTTTCAGTTCCGGTTTCTCCAGCGCCTTGTCGCAGAAAATCGCCCACTCGCGCTCGTTCTGAAGCCCAAGCATGACCACATTGCCGTCGCCCACGGGAAACGGTCCGTACGGGTAGATGGTGGCATGCGCCGCGCCGGCGCGCGCGGGCGGTTCCGCCCCGTCATAGGCGTAGTAGAGCGGGAAGCTCATCCACTCCGCCATGCTTTCCAGCATCGACACGTCGATGCGGCATCCCTGCCCGGTCTTGCCGCGCTGGATCAATGCCGCGAGGATGTTGGTATAGGCATACATGCCGGCGGCAATATCGACGATCGAGCAGCCGGCCTTCGCCGGTGCATCGGGCGTTCCCGTAATCGAGAGCAATCCCGATTCGCTCTGGATCAGCAGGTCGTAGGCTTTCTTGTCGCGATAAGGCCCGTCGGCGCCGTAGCCGGAGATGTCGCAAACGATCAGGCGGGGGAATTCGTCCTTCAGCATCTCGTAGGAAAAACCCATGCGGGCCGCGGCACCCGGTACGAGGTTCTGCACCAGCACGTCAGCGTTCTGCAGCAGTTTGCGGACGATCTTCCTGGCGTCCTCCTGCTTCAGGTCCAGCGTGATGCTTTCCTTGGATCGATTGGTCCACACGAAGTGCGAGGCCAGGCCGCGCACCCGCTCATCGTAAGCTCGCGCGGGATCGCCCACGCCCGGACGCTCTATCTTGATCACCCTGGCGCCGAGGTCCGCCAGTTGCCGTGTGCAGAAAGGCGCGGCAATCACGTGTTCAAGAGCTACAACGGTTACTCCATCCAATGGACGCATCTATCCGATCCTCGTTACCAACCAGAACAAATCATTGTTTTTCAGAGTTCAACGTCAGGCCGACTGCAGCAATTCAAACCGGCGCCGGATTGAGTTCGGGAAAGCCGCGTTGATGCCAATAGGGATAAGCCGGTGTCGTGGCGCTGGCGGCATCCAGTTTTACAATCTGCGCCGGGGTCAGACTCCAGCCGGTTGCGCCGAGGTTCTGGCGCAATTGTTCTTCGTTGCGCGCGCCGACGATGATGGTCGCCACCGATGGGCGTTGGAGCAACCAGTTGAGCGCGATCTGCGGCAGGGTCTTGCCCGTCTCCCGGGCCACTTCGTCCAAGGCATCGACCACTTTGTAGATATGCTCGTTCGCAACCGGCGGGCCTTTGTCGTTCGAGAGCTTGCTCTGCAAGCGCGTGGTTTCCGGCAACGCTTGTCCGCGGCGCAATTTGCCCGTCAGTTTGCCCCAGCCGAGCGGACTCCAGATGACGGTGCCGATTTTCTGGTCGAGGGCCAGCGGCATGAGTTCCCATTCGTAGTCGCGTCCGACGAGGCTGTAGTAAGCCTGGTGGGCGACGTAGCGCGCCAGGCCGTATTTTTCCGAAATCGCTAGCGACTTCATCAGGTGCCAGCCGGAAAAATTCGAGCAGCCGATGTAGCGGATCTTGCCGGCGCGTACCAGGTTGTCGAGGGTCAGGAGCACCTCTTCCATGGGCGTCCTGGCATCGAAGCCGTGGAGCTGATACAGATCGATATGATCCGTTCCCAGCCGCCGCAGACTCGCTTCGACGGCTTCGGTCAGATGGAAGCGCGACGAACCCAGATCGTTCGGACCCGGACCGGTGCGAAAGGTGCCTTTGGTGGAGATGAGCACCTGGTTGCGCCGGCCCTTGATCGCCTGTCCGAGGATTTCCTCCGCCATTCCGTTCGAATAGACGTCCGCCGAGTCGAACATCGTCAGGCCGGCCTCGAGACAGACATCGACAAGCCGCGTGGCTTCGGCTACATCGCTCGCACCCCAGGATTTGAAAAACTCATTGCCTCCGCCGAAGGTGCCGGTACCCAGACTCAACACCGGAACCTTGAAACCCGAACCACCAAGCTGCCTGAATTCCATCGATCGTTCCTCTATCTGGCCACAGAGCCGGGTTGTGAACTATGCAGAGTCGGATTGTAATTCAACGGCACGCGCCAGGGCCCATCGAACGGCGCCGCACGCGAAACGCCATAGTTCATTAGAATCGCCGGACAGAAAAGGAGAACTACGCATGAAGATAGCCGTAGTCGGTTGTGGTGCCATGGGCAGCGTCTACGCGGCGCTGCTTGCCGATGTGGGGCACGAAGTGTGGGCGATCGACAACTGGAAGGAGCACGTCGACGCGATTATGACCAATGGCTTGCGCGTTGAAGGCGCATCCGGAGACCGCACCGTGCGCGTGAATGCGACGATGGATGCCGCGGATGCGGGACCTTGCGATCTGGCGATCCTGGCGACCAAGGCGATGCACGTCGAGAAGGCAGCGAAGTCGATGCAGCCGCTGTTGCATCGGGACACGGTCGTGCTTTCGATCCAGAACGGACTCGGCGGACCGGACAGCGCGGCGAAGGTCCTCGGCCGCGAACGCGTACTCGTCGGTGTCGTCGGCGGCTTCGGCGCATCGATGAAAGCGCCGGGCCATGCCCATCACAACGGCTGGGAACTGGTTCGTCTTGGCGAACTCGCCGGGCCGATCTCGCCGCGACTGGAAGCGGTGGCCGAAGTCTGGCGCTCCGGCGGATTTCGCGTGAAGTGTTTCGACGACATCGACCAGTTGGTATGGGAAAAACTGATCTGCAATGTCTGCTTCTCAGGACCCTGCGCCGTGACCGAGCGCACCATTGTCGAAGTGATCGAGGATCCGGACACCTGGAAAGTGGCTTCGGGATGCGCGACCGAGGCCTATCAGGTAGCGCGTGCACGCGGCATCAGGCTCGACTTCGACGACCCCGTTGCCTATGTGCACGCCTTCGGCATGAAGATCCCGAAGGCGCGGCCGTCGATGCTGCTCGACCACATGGCCGGACGGATGTCGGAGATCGAGGCGATCAACGGCGCGATCCCCGCAGCCGCAAAAGCCGTCGGCATCGCGGCACCCTTTAACGAAGTCATCAGCGCCCTGGTGCGGGCGAAGGAACGCCGGATGGGCGTGAGAAAGTAGTCTGGTGCGTTCTGCGCGCCGGGAAGTACCCCGCAGCATCTTGCCGCTTTCTTCCTGTAAAATCTCCCAGCCAGTGACTGCACTTCGAGGAAAACGTCATGAAATTCTTCAGTCTCCTGTTCGCTGCCCTGCTTTACCTGTTCTCGAACGCTTACGCCGCGGATCCCGAATTCAACGGGCAATGCACGATGGGCATGGCGGAAGGAAAGAAACACGCCACCGACTGCTCCATCCTCTGGGTCGGGCCCGATGACAAGCTTTATTGCTTCGCCAACCAGGCGGCCAAGCAGAAATTCCTGCAATCGCCCAAGGAATATCTGACGCGGGCGCAGGCCTTCTGGGAGGATCCGGAAAACCTGAAGAAGCTCATTCGCCGGGAATAGCCATCCGCGACTGATTTCACGAATTCCGTGAAAAAAGGGCGCCGCGAGGCGCCCTTTTCGTTTCCCCCAGCCTGGTTCAGAAATCGCTGCGCCCCGCGAACAGCCCTTTCTTGACGATACCGTGCACACCCCAGTTGCCATCCACCACCTGGGTGATGCCAAAGTCGACGCCGACCGTCATCAGCGAGATGGCTTCGTCCTCGGTAAGCCCCTGTGTCGTCATCAGGAAATGGCGCACCTTGCGGAATGCGTCGCGCATTGCCAGGTCCACGGATGATTTCGAGTAGATCTGCGATTGCGCTTCCGGGCCCAGCTCCTCGAGATAGTTGGCAAAGCTGAATCCGTGCAGCACCCATTCTTCCTGGGTTTCCAGTAGGGGGTACTTGAGATCTTCGAGCGTCGTGCCGGCGAGCGTCGCCTTCTTGTGCAGGATCAACTGGAAGGTGCCAGTCAGCGAGGATTCGATTGCCGTCCCGCACAGTTCCGAATCGCCCTGCGATGCGTGCGGATCGCCTACCGAGAACAGCGCGCCGCTCACCTGTACCGGGTAATACATCGTGGCGCCCTTGCCGATGCGCCAGTTGTCGATGTTGCCGCCGAACGGCCCCGGCGGAATCGAGTCGACGATGTCCGCTTCTTTCGGTGCCAGGCCGATGACGCCGAAATGCGGCCGCACCGGAATGCGCACGTCCTTGAGGATGCCGTGATTCTCCTTGACCAGGCTGTGGTCCACCGGCACGCCGGGATAGTCGATGATGCTGTGGACGACGCCGAACGGATCGGTCTGCGCTACCCACCGGTAGTTGTAGACCGCTTTCGCCCAGCTGCGCTCCTTGGTCGAGTCCACTTCGTAAACAGTGATGACTTCGCGTTTCTTCGGTTCTTCGATCAAGTCGTTGTAGTGGAATCCCCACCAGGCGGCGGCATTGATGCCGAAGCTCTTGCCCTTGTACGCCGGATTGGCGCACGGCCGGTGGCTGACATCGACGATGCGCACTTCGAGAATGTCGCCCGGTTCCGCGTCCTTCACGAACACCGGTCCGGTGCAGATATGTACGCCGAATCCTTCGCCGGCGCCGCGTCCCTTGATAGACGCGTCCATCGGACCCGCTCCGCGGCGGTTGACGTTCTTTTTCTTCTTGTCCCAGTGGAAGATGCTCTCGACGCCCGGATCGCCCTTGATCAGGCGGTCGTAGTCGTCGTAAGCGTGATGCGTGATGGCTTCGACGGTCACGAAATCGCCGGAGTCGACGGTCACGACCGGCTTGAGCTTCTTGCTGAAGTATCCCCAGTGCACGGTCTTGTCCGTCGCAGCCACATAGTAGTGGTTGCGTACGCCCGTCTTGACCGGATCGAGGCCCTGCGCCTGTGCGGTCGACACATAGGGGATCGACATGGTTGCCGCCGACACCGCGGCACCGCCGGCGGCGAGCGTTCCCCAGACGAAGTTCCTGCGGCTTGCGTCGATTTGCGGCGACTCCTGCGCTGCGGTGGATGTTTCCTCGGCAGCGTGGTCGTGATTGCAGGAACTGGCGTGTTGCTCGGACATGAATCCCTCTTCAGGAAAATGACGGGCACCGGGAAAACACTCCGGGCAAACCGGAAGAACGCGGGGTGCCGAACCGACTGTCCGGCATTCACATCGCAACAAGCGCGCCATCGCAACGCGAGCAGGCCGCTCTTTCGGGGGTGAGGTTTCCCCGAAGGAAACAACGAAATCAATCTATGACTTGCAGAGGGTCGGCGAGCGGATTTTTCACGTGGCGCAAAATGGGGAAGCAGCACGCGGCACCGATTTTGCGCATGACGACGGCCTGAGCGCCTGACTGTTGTGCATCGGGGCCGCGGACGATTGCGGTACCGCCGTCAATCCGATCGAACCATATTGTTGTCAGAGACACAGCAGCGCGGCGCCGGCGGCCAGCCGGACCGGCGCGTGCCTCGTTGGCAGGAATTCCTTTTTTGGGGGATCAAACGGAAGCCGCGTGTGCGGCGACAACTGTCGCCTAGGTCGCCGGTTTCCAGGAACTGATCAGGATAGGTTTGCCGGTCAGTGTGCGCAGATGGGAGAGCAACGCCGTGGAGATTCCACGATTGCGATGCGGAATCCGCACATAGACGTGCCGCACCAGGGTGAAATCGGCGACATCCTGGACGCCCATCACGCCCAGAAACTGGCCGCCTTCTTCGTAACCCCAGAAGACGACATGGCTGGCGACTTCGCGGCGCAGCTCCGACATGTACGATTCCGTCCAGCCGTCCAGCGGAACAGGACCGCGGCAGGTTTGCGCAGCCTCGCCGATGATCTCGAGGATTGCCGGAAGGTCTGCGTCGGTACAAATGCGAATCATGGTCCTCTCGGCTCCTATCGCATGCTTGGCGTACGTGGTTCGGATTCGGCGGCGGAGTGTTCGTCGCGCGGCAATGACCGCACGTTCCGACCGCTCCTTCTTGCCGGCCCCGGGACGCGCAATTGCCGGCGCTCGCGCACCATCTGCACGAAGTTCCCGGCACTGACCGGAGCCGAGAAGTAATATCCCTGCATCTCGTCGCAGCCGTTCGCAGCCAGGACGGCAAGCTGTTCCTCGGTTTCCACGCCCTCCGCGACCACCTTCATGTGCAGGCCATGAGCCATGGCGATCACGGTGCGAGTGATCACCGCATCGTCGGGATTGGCCGTAATGTCGCTCACGAAGGATCGGTCGATCTTGAGGCCGTCGAGCGGAAAGCTCTTGAGGTAGCTCAGGCTCGAATAGCCGGTGCCGAAATCGTCCACCGACAAGCGCACGCCCAACTGCTTGAGCCCGCACAGCATGCCGGCGGCGTGCTCGGCATTGCGCATCAGCACGCTCTCGGTAATCTCGAGTTCGATCAATCGCGGATCGATGCCGGACTCCGACAGGATGCGCTGAAAGCGCCGGTCCAGACCGGGCTGCTGCAGTTGGCGGCCGGACAGGTTGACGGCGACTGGGACCGGCACCAGTCCATCCGCGCTCCAGGCGTTGATCTGGCGACAGACCTCGGCAAGCACCCATTCCCCGACCGGCGCGATGAGTCCGTTGTCCTCCAGGATGGGGATGAAGCGGGCGGGCGGGACCAGTCCGGACTCCGGATGATTCCAGCGCAGCAGCGCCTCCGCTCCGGTGATGTCGCCGCTGGCGAGATCCACCTTCGGCTGGTAATGCAGCAGAAACTCGTTGCGTTCGAGCGCCCGTCGCAGCCGGTTCTCGATGGACAAGCGATCGATCGAACGGGCGTTCATCTCCGCCTTGTAGTACTGAAAGCAGCTTCGCCCCTGCTCCTTGGCCAGATGCATGGCCACATCCGCATTCCCGATCAGCACGTCCGGATCGTCGCTGTCGAGCGGGCTCAGGGAAATGCCGGCACTGACGGTAACGAAGATCTCGTGACCGTCCAGATCGAAAGGCCGTTCCAGGGCATGCATGAGCTTTTGCACGATGGCCGAAGCATCGTCCGCGGAACCCAGATCGGAAAGAATGATCGCGAACTCGTCGCCGCCCAAACGACCGGCCGTATCGCCGTCGCGCAGGCTCTCCTTGAGCCGGACCGCCACCATCTGCAGCAGCCGGTCGCCCTCCGCATGGCCGAAGCTATCGTTGACGAGCTTGAAGCGGTCCAGGTCCACGAACATTACCGCGACGCCGCTGCCGTATCGCTTGCAATGGGCCAGCGACTGCCGCAACCGGTCGTAGAACAACAACCGTTTGGGCAGCCCGGTCAGGCTGTCGTAGTGGGCCAGGTACAGCAGACATTCCTCCGTCTCCTTGCGAGCGGTGATGTCCTCGGCGATCCCGGTGACGAGCATGACCTTGCCGCACTCGTCCAGCACCGGAAAAGCGCGGTCGTGGATCCAGCGCAGGCTTCCATCCGGGCGAACGATGCGGTATTCGTGATCGAATCTGCCGGTGTCGCTTTGACGCACGACGCCCGCCACGCGTTGCCGATCATCGGGGTGCACCGACTCGATCCAGTCGAGCGGGTTCGCCAGTGTCTCCTCGACGCTACGCCCCCACATCTGCTCATAAGCGGGACTTACGTAGATGACACGGGTGCAGCCCGGTTCGGAGATCCAGAACACTTCCGGAATGCTGGAGGCGAGCAGCCGGAATTTCTCCTCGCTGCCGCGCAGCGCCCATTGCGCGGCCTCGCGCTCGGTCTCGTGTTGCATGCCGGTGAGCGCAAAGGAGATGTTCGCCGCCATCTCCTCGAGCAGTGCCACCAGATCGTCGGTGAAGAAGCCGACCTCGTCGCCGTGCAGATTGAGCACTCCGACACAGCGGCCGCTCCTCGTCAGGGGAAGTGTCGCCATCGACTTGACTCCGGCGGCGCGGGCCTGGTCCGCCCAGGGTCCTATGCGTGCCTCGGCGAAGTAGTCGTTGACGACGTAGGACTTGCCCTCGCGCAGTACCGCGCCCGAGAAGCCCCGTCCCTCGGGAATTTCCGGGTCGACGGAAACCCGGATCGGCGGACAGCCACGGCTGGCCGGACCATCGGTGGCAATCTGGCGGACCCAGCCGGTCTGCTCGTCCAGCAAGCCTATCCAGACCAGGCAAAAGTGGCCGTACTCCACGGCGCCGCGGCACACCTCATGGAACAGCGCTTCCGGCTCGCGGATATGAAGCAGGGCACGGTTGGTGTGCGACAGCGCCGCATAGAAGTCCTTGCGCCGCGTGATTTCCTGTTCGGTCCGCTTCTTGTGAGTGATATCGCTCGCCACGCCGCGGTAGCCCCGGAACCGTCCGTCCGCATCGATCACGGGCTCGCCGCTGATTGCGATCCAGCAGGCGGATCCGTCCTCATGCGTCCGTCGGTATGCGAAATCACGGAACGGCTCATGCGCGTGGCAGGCTGCCTTGTGCGATTCCCAATCCGCGGATGCAAGATCTATCCCCGGCTGTTCCCATCGCAGGCGTCCCAGAGCGCTGGCGTCCGCAAACCCGGAACGCGTGAACAAGCCGGTGGACAGGAAAGTGAAGCGCAACTTGTCGTCCTGCTCCCAGTACCAGTCCGACGACAGGTTTGTCAGGTTGCGGAAGCGTTCTTCGCTCTCGCGAAGCGATGACAGCGCCCGCCGCGCACCCCGCTGCGAGCATGCGATCGCCCAGCACAGCGACGCGAAGGCCGCAACCAGGATGACGAGCAGAACCGCCGAGGAACCCCATAGTTGATGCACACCGGTTTCGCGCCAGTGCTTCAGCATCAGCAACCCGACGACAAGAACAGCAAGCAGGAAACCGAGCAACGCCGGGCGCGCGCTGCCGCCCTGGCGTGACATTGCAGTCGCCGGCAGTCTCGGCATCATCGGCAGCACGGATAAATCAGCGCATTGGCAACGGCATCGCTGCGGACACGCGCAAGCGTACCCGCGACAGAGTGTCCCGGGATGCCGTGTTCCAGGCGCAACGCCGTCCTTCGAATATTCATCGTTACTGCAGAATTGGAAGAGTTCGGTTGCGCTACCAGCACCTCAAAAAAAACGGCTGGACCGCAGGGGAACAGCCCAGCCGCTGGATAACCGAACAGCGGGCCCGAAGGCCTTGTTCGGGGGAGGAAACACGAGATCAAGGACGCTGCCGCCTTGCTGCTCCGTGGCGATGCCACCGGCGGGACGGGATTCCGTCCCTGTGCGGCCACAATGGTTCGGTGCCTGCTGCATCGTCGCTACTCCAGCAATCCTTCGGATCCGGGGCAGCGGCGCTTGCACTGTTCGAACATCGTTCGACAACGGGCCAGCACGCGCCACGGATGATGCACAGTGTCGTCCGCGGCGTGCGCCGGGGCCATCGGCAGCAAGCAGGATTTTTCAGTGCTCAATCTTCCGGAGGTCCGCCTATGGACAGCGGGATAGAAGGGAGTGCCTCTTTAGGGATAGAAGCCCGCCGGCGATGCATGCCGGTCGTCTGCCTGCGCTTTGCTGCCACCCTCGCCATGGCAGGCCAGGAAGGCATCTTCGCGGCCGAGACGGATATCCGCCTCTCAGAGCTTGATCAATCCACGCTTGGCGGCGAGCGATACCGCCTGGGTGCGGCTGGTAACGCCGAGCTTCTCCAGGATGCTCTTGACGTGAGTCTTCACGGTTCCCTCGGTGATGAGCAGCGTGCGGGCGATCAGCTTGTTGCTCTTGCCATCGGCCAGCAACTCGAGTATCTGCTGCTCGCGCTGGGTAAGACGCTCGCCGCTGACCTGGGAGGCAAGCTTGGCTGCCAGGGCCGGCGGGATGTAGGTCTCGCCCGCATTCACGGCGCGGATGCAGGCGAGGAGATCCTCCCTTGGCGTGTCCTTCAGCAGGTAGGCCTTCGCGCCGGCACGCATGCCGCGATAAATGTCCTCGTCACCGTCGTAGGTGGTCAGGATCAGGATGCGCGCCTTCGGTTCGATCGCCCGGATGGCCGAGATGACCGAGACGCCGTCCATCTCCGGCATGCGCAGATCGACGAGCGTGACGTCGGGCCGGTGCGCCTGCCATAAGGCGCACGCCTGCTTGCCGTTGTTTACTTCGCCCACCACAGTCATGTCCGCCTGGCGGTCAATGATGGCGACCAGCCCCTCGCGCACGACCGCATGATCGTCGGCAAGCAATACGGTGATCTTCCTGCCGGTATTCGCCGAGGCGGCGTTCAATGTGTTTCTATTTTTATCTGATGTCATGATGCTTCAGGTCTCGCTGTCTCGCTTGTTGTTGTTTATTCTTTGTACCCGCCGGACTCAAAGCTCCAGCGTCAGAACGACTTCGGTGCCTTTGCCGGCGACGCTGTGCAACTGGAGATGCGCGCCGATGGCTGCGGCGCGCTCATGCATTCCGATCAGGCCGATCCCCTCGCCTGCCGCCGTGGCGGGATCGAAGCCCGTGCCGTCGTCGCGCAGGGTTAGCGTGACCCGCGAGTCTTCATAGGCAAGCACGGCTTCGAACCGCGACGGATTGGCGTGACGGATGGCGTTGGTCAACGCCTCCCGGCCGATATGGAACAAGTGCTCTTCCCAATCGGCTGGCAGCGGCCGCGCCACGCCCGCCACCGAAACGCGGGCGCGGATGCCGGTCCCGGCGGTCATGCGGTTGAACAATCCCTCGAAAGCGGTGCGCAGATCCGCGTCCTCCAGCGCCAGGGTCTTCAGTGCATGGACGGAGCGGCGCGCTTCTGCCAAGCTCTGTCGCGCGAGATCCGCGGCGCTTTGAATATGTCCCCGGGTCTCCTTGCTGCGCCGGCGGACGAGTGCGTCGGTCGCCGCTTCGAGCTGGATGATGACGCCGGTAAAGCCCTGGGCCAGCGTGTCGTGAATGTCGCGCGCCATCCGGTTGCGTTCTTCCAGCACCGCGGACTTGCGTCCGCGGTCGCCCAGACTGGCCAGGTGCAGCGCAAGCGCGACCTGATGCGTAAGCGCCTGCAGCAATTCCAGTTCGCCCGGCACGGGCACGTGCTCGCGGTCAAAACGCACGGCGAACCGCGCCAGCACGCGTTCTCCCACTCTTACCGGAATCGAGATCGCCGATTGCGCGCCGAGGGCAACCAGCGCTCGGCGGAGCCCTTCGGGAAGCCTGTCGGTGCTTGAAACATCGGTGTACACGTGGGGAACGGCGCTTTCGAACTCGGCCTTGAAGGCAGGATCGCCGCGACAGGCTTCCAGGGCCCGGGCAAGACCCGAGGTGCCCAGTTCCTCGGCAGTCTGGATCACGCCGTTCCGGTATGAGAGGTGCGGACGAATGGTTCCACTCGACTCGTCGATCAGCAGCAGCACGCTGCTGTGCGCATGCAGCGGTTCGGCGATGGCGGCCAGCACGTGCTCCAGGAACCGGTCCAGCTCCGGTTGCGAGGCGAGCACCGCGAGAGACTCCTGCAGCACGCTGTTGGCCTTGGCGAGTTCCGCGGCACGGTCGTGCGCGGCCTGTTCGCGTTCCTCGAGAACGGCGGTCTGCTTGGCCTGCTCGCCCAGACGTGCGAGTTGCAGCGATAGTGTGGCTTGCAACGCGAGCGCTTTCACCAGTTGCATCTCCTCGGCGGAGAACCGGCGCTCGTCGGCGAAGCGCACCGCCAGCGTGCCTATGGACTCGTCGCCGAAGACAAGCGGCACCAGCAGGACGGTCTTGATCCCGAGCTTGTGTGCCCACGAACGGACCCGCTCGTAACGGGGCGACGTTGCAATGTGATGAGAGTCCAGCACCAGCGGTTCGGCGTTGTTTCGGTTCCACGTCTGCCATTCCTCCTGCGCGAGCTTGCTCGGCTCGCCGCCGGGATGATCGATCTCCGCACCCCTTTGAAAAACGCCCAGGTGATAGTTGAGCACGACCCGGCCGACTTCATCGTCCGACCCGGCCATCCACAGTGCTCCCCCAATCCCGCCCAGCCGTTCCACCAGGATCTTCAGCACCTGGGCGACGAAGGCATCCGCCGCTGCATCCTGACGGATCGACTCCAGGGTCGTGCTGATCACCGCGGCGTGGGCGCGCGCAAGCTGCTCTGCACGCTGGCGCTCGGCGATCTCATTGCGCAGTACCTCGTTGAGCGTTTCCAGCGCAGCCGCCTGCTCGCGCGCGGCCTGTTCGCGTTCCTGGCTGACGGCCGCCTGTCGGGCCAGATCCGCCACCCGCGTGACCTGGACAAGAAGGGTCGCCTGTTGTGCCAACACACGAGCCAGTTCGATCTGCTCGGCATCCGGCTTCTGTCCTTTTGTCAGCCGCGCGAGATAGCAGCCCACCGATTCGCCACCCGCCATCATCGGCACACTCAGGATCGAGTGGACGCCTTGCGCCCTGAAGTACTCGCATACGCTCGAGTGGAACCCGTTCTCGGGTGAAACTACGGTGAGGGACACCCGGCCGTCCAATATCCTGCTCTGGAAATTCGATCCGGTAATGGGAATCGGCACCCGCGAGTGCGGATGATCGGATTCGCCGCCCGGGATGATCCGCCCTCCTTCGCAGGTCATATGCATGCGCGACATTCCGGCCGGAATGTCGTACAGCCAGAGTGCCGCCGATACCGCGCCCAGTTGCTGCGTGATCGCGACCATGACATGTCCGAGCGCGGCGTCCAGGGACGGTTCGGAGGCCAGGCGGTCGAGTGTGCGGGTGAGCGCATCGTTGGTCAGTACCAGTTGCGCGACGCGCTCCTGCGCCGCGCGCTCGCGCTCCTGGCTGATGGCTGCCTGCCGGGCCTGCTCCCCGAGGCGCGCCAGTTGGATTGCGGCCGCCGCCTGATGCGCGAACACCCGCGCAAACTCGACGTGCTCCTGCACCGGCAATGACGCGTGATCGAAGAACAGCGCCATGAAGCCCAGCGGTTGATCGCCGACCAGCAGCGGCACGGGCAGGATCGCGTGGTGTCCCATCGAGCGCTGCCACTCGAGCGCGTAGGGCGGTGTGTGGTAGTCCTCGTCGTCGTAAGAAAACCAGGAATAACCTCCGGTTTCGGCGATCTTGTTCCATGCCTTGGAGGAGAGCGCCGGAACGGGTTTGCGCCAGATTTCGAAGCGCGGATCCTTCGCCACATCGACCGGTGCGCCGTCGCGCACACACCAGGCGAGCGAAAGCGTGTCGGTACGCTCATCGTGCAGGAAAATTGTCGCCATCCTCGCCTGCGCCACATTGCCGGCTTCGCGCAGGATGTGTTCCAGCAGCGGTGTCAGGTCCTGGACGCCGACCAGCTTCGACAGGGTGCGCTGCAGAGCCGCGTTGGCGCGATCCAGCTCGCCGACGCGCTGCTGCGCGGCACGCTCCCGTTCCTGCAGCGCCGCGGTCTGCAGTGCGGTTTCGCCGAGCCGTGCGAGCCGTACGGCGAGCGTTCCCTGCAGCGCAAGCGCCTTGCCGAGCTCGAGATCGTCGCGGTTGAATTGCCGTTCCACCGGGAAGCGGACGGCAAGCACGCCAAAAGCATCGCCGCCGAATAACAGCGGGAATTGCAGCACCGTCTTCACGCCTTGCCGGCTCGCCCATTCACGGTAAGGAGCGTAATCAGGACTGGTCCGCATGTACTCCGCGTCCAGAATCTCGGGTTCCGCGGTCTGTGCCGTCCAGCCGCTGGAAGGATGCGGAACTTTCTGCGGCACGCGGGCGGGATGGTCCGATGCCTGCCCGGGTAGGACCCGTCCGTCCTGGTAGTGCAGATAAGCCAGCACCGTGCCGGGCACACTGCCGGGCACGGAGAACGTGCCGCCCATGCCGCCCAATTGCTCGACGATGGTCTTCAATACCTGCTCGATGAAGGCTTCCAGCGTGGGTTCGCGCGTGATCGACCGCAACGTATCCGTGATCAGCGCGGCGTTGGCGCGGACCAGTTGCTCGGCTCGCCGCCGCTCGATCACTTCCGCTTGCAGTGCCGCCTTTGCGGCGACCTCGGTCGTAATGTCGGTATGGGTGCCCAGCATGCGCAATGGCTTGCCGTCTTTATCGCGGCTGACCGCCATGCCGCGGGCGAGTATCCATTTCCAGCTTCCGTCCTTGCAGCGGAGCCGGAACTGCACGATGTAGTTTGCAATCCTGCCTTTGAAATAATCGTCCAGGGTGGCAAGCACCCGTGGCTTGTCAGCCGGGTCGAGATGCGCCATCCATTCCGCGCCGCGATTCTCGAACTCGTCCTCCGCGTAGCCGATCATCTCCTTCCAGCGTTTCGAGAACAACGCTTCGTCGGTCTTGACATTCCAATCCCAAACTCCGTCGCCGGCCCCTTCCAGCGCGAAGCGCCAACGTTCTTCGCTGTTACGCAGCGCCCGATCGGCCTCCGCCAGCCTGGCCGCCTGTTCGCGCGCCGCTTTCTCCTGCGCTTGAGCGACAGCGGCTTGTTGCGCCTTCTCGCCCAGACGCTTCAACTGCAGCGCCAGCGTGGCCTGCTGCCCCAGCGTCATCGCGAGCTGCAATTCTTCCGGCGTGTATTTGCGGTCGTTGCTGAAGCGCAGCGACAGCCCGCCCAGCGATTCGTCTCCGAACATGAGCGGCACCAGCAACACGCTCTTGATTCCCAGCTTGTTCGCCCATTCGCGATAGGGCGCGTAGTTGGGATTGGTCTCGATGTAGGACCGGTCATACACCAGCGGCGCGGCGTTTCGATTGTTGACCCAATGCCGCGAGACATCGTCAGGCAGGCGCTGCGGAACGCGGCCGGGGTGCGCCATGTTTTCCCCGTCGTCGAACTCGCCCAGGTAATAGTTGAGCACGACCTGCGCGCGGTCCGGTATTTCGCTCGGTATCCACAGCGCCCCGCCTATGGCGCCGAGCTGCTCCACGATGGTCTTGAGCACATTGCGGATGAATCCATCGAGGCTGGATTCCGTCGTCAAGGACTTCAGCGTGGTATTGATGACCGCGCCATGAGTGCGCAGCATCTGTTCGGCGCGCTGGCGTTCGCTGATTTCCGCCAGCAACGCTTTGTTGGTCCGCGCGAGTTCGGCCGCCTTCTCCCGCTCCGCAGATTCGCGTTCGCGCACCGCGGCGGCCTGTTGGGCTTTTTCGCCCAGTTGCGCAAGATGCAACGCCAGCGTTGCCTGCAGCGCGAGTGCCTGGGCGAGCTCCAGTTCGTGCGGACGGAACGTTCTCACGCCGATGAACCGCACCGCAAAATTTCCGATCAGTTGATCGCCGGAAATCAGTGGCAGCATCAGTACCGTTTTGATGCCGCGCCGCGAGTAGTAGTCGCAATAGACGGCCCATTCCGGCTCGTCGGCCGCGGAAGCGGCATCGAACACGATCGGACGCGAATCACCGTTTTTCCATCTTTCGATCAGTTGACGCGGGATCTTCTGCGGCGAGCGCCCCGGGTGCTGTGCGTCTTCGCCGCGCACCAGTTGTCCAGCTTCATAGTTCAAAGCCAGGCGCTGGGTCCCGGATACGTTTTCGCTCCTCCACAAAGCGCCTTCCTGGCCGCCCACCTGCTGCACAATGGTCTTGAGCAACGGTCCGATGAATGCGTCGAGGCTCGGTTCCGTCGTCAGCGACGCCAGGGTGGTGGTGATGACCGCGATCTGGGCGCGGGATACGCTATCGACGGCCGCGGGCTCGAGCGGAATTGTGCGTCGAACGCGGCCGACCTCGACTGGTTCCGCGCGCAAGGATTCGTTGACGCGTGCCAGCTCGTCGACACGCGCATCCGCTGCTCGTTGCCGTTCGCGTAACAAGCGCAATTCCTCCTGCGACTGACCGGCCTGCCCGACTTCGACAGAAAGCTCGCGCGCACCAGCGGGTGCCGGCGGCGGGCTTCCTCCCGGCACAAGACGGGACGGCGCCGCTGCGTCCTCGCGATCGTGCTTTTCTTCTGGTAGGCTGCGACCAGGCTCCATCAAGTGGGCCCCTCCGAGCAGACCAGGGCCGTGATCAACGCCTGTCCGGTAGCGATTCAGTCACGGCAAGGGAAATGCGGCTCTGGCAATCATGGCGAGTCGACCGCCAAGGTCACAATATCCCTTTCGAGAGAGTTTGCAACCTTCCTAAAGATGTGCGGCGCGAGGTAACGAGGCGCGGAAATCTCAGGTTGGTATCTGAAAAATCACGCAGGTCGTCGTGCCGTGCGCGTAGAGTTTCCCGTCCGGACCGAACAGCCGCCCTTCCGAAGTCGCCACCTGCCTGCCGGGATGGATGACCTTGCCTTCGGCGCGCACCGGGCCGGTTTGGTCGGTCATCGGCCGCACCAGATGGACCTTGAGCTCGGCGGTCGTGTAGCCGTAACCTTTCTTGAGCGTGGTCTGTATCGCGCAGGCCATGCACGAATCCAGCAGAGTCGCTGCCCAGCCGCCGTGAACCGTACCGATCGGATTGTAGAAATCGAAGGTCGGCGTGCCCTGAAAGACCACCCGCCCTTCTTCCGCTTCCATCAAGAAGAAATTCAGCGTTTTTCCGATCGGCGGCAACGGCAGCACGCCCGAGGCGATGTCGCGCAGAAATTCCAGCCCCGAGCGCTTGCGCATTTCCTCCAGCGGGCTCACGCCGGGATTGGTCACGCGCATCGCGACTTCTTCTTCCAGCTTGGTCCAGGCTTCCACAGTCATTAGATCTTCCCCCCGATCGTACGATCGACGCGTTCTGTGCGAATTTAGCACGACTTGTCCGCGGCCATTCAAATGTGCCGCGCCACCTGACGGTACACTGCGCGGACCTGCCGGCACGTCGCATATATGAACATCAAAAAAATCAGCGCAACCCACGGCGTCCTCGCGATGTTGTGCCTGATGTACTTCATCACTTACGTCGATCGCGTCAATGTCAGCACGGCGGCGGCCGCCTTCAAACAGGAACTCGGGCTCAGCAACACGCAGGTCGGACTCGTATTTTCGGCCTTCGCCTATCCTTACCTCGTGTTCCAGATCGTCGGTGGTTGGTTTAGCGATCGCTTCGGCGCGCGCCGAACCCTGTTCATCTGCGGTGTCGTCTGGGCGGGCGCCACCATCCTGACCGGTTTCGCGGGCGGACTGGCTTCGATGCTGGCCGCGCGGGTGCTGCTCGGCCTCGGCGAGGGCGCCACTTTTCCGGCCGCCACCCGCGCAATGTCGCACTGGACGACGGCCTCGCAGCGCGGTTTCGCGCAGGGCATCACCCACGCTTTTGCGCGCATCGGCAATGCGATCACGCCGCCGATGGTCGCCTGGCTGATGATAGTGCTGACCTGGCGGGGTTCGTTTTTCGTGCTGGGCGCGGCGAGCCTCGCCTGGACGGTCGTCTGGGTGCTCTATTTTCGCGACGATCCGAAGGACCATCCCGGCATGACGCAGCACGAACTGCAGATCCTCCCTGCCTATACTGGCGGCCGCACAGGCCAGCCGGTTCCATGGGCAAGGCTGATGCGGCGCATGGCGCCGGTCACCCTGGTGTATTTCTGCTATGGCTGGACGCTGTGGCTGTTCCTGAGCTGGATTCCGATGTACTTCCTGCAGCGTTATGGCATGGACCTGAAGCAATCTGCGATCTTTGCCTCCGGCGTGTTCTTCGCCGGCGTGGTCGGCGACACGATCGGCGGCATCGCAAGCGACTGGCTGCTGCGCCGGACTGGCAGCCGCACTGTCGCCCGGCGCAACCTCGTGGTGTTCGGCATGCTCGGCGCGATGCTGTCGCTGCTGCCGCTGCTGTTCACGCGGGACCTCGCGGTCGCGGTGATGTGTCTGAGCCTGGGCTTCTTTTTTGCCGAACTGACCATCGGCCCCATGTGGGCGATCCCCATGGACATCGCACCGCAATTCTCCGGTACCGCAGCCGGATTGATGAACGTCGGCTCGGCTTTTGCCGCGATCGTCTCGCCGGTGGTGGCCGGCTGGATCATCGATACCACCGGCAACTGGAATCTGCCGTTCGTCGGATCGATGGTGTTGATGCTGCTCGGTGCGGTAATGGCATTCGCGATGCGGCCCGAGCAGCCGTTCCAGGAAGAAGGTGAAAGCTGAAAGGTTAAAGGGGAAAGTGGAAGAGCAAAGGGCCGGGACTGCACTCCGTATTTACTTGTAGAACTTTAAGACGCGACCGGATAGATAGTGTCGGAGCGTACACGAATTGACCGGAAGCGTTTCGTAAACGTGGCCGGCAACTGTCGACCCTCTGCAGACATTCAGCCCCGGGTTTTGAGCGGCAGCAACACAGAAAAACCGGTCGATCGCGAAGGTCAGCGCATTCTACGACTCAAGGACAATGCCGAAAGTAGAAAGCACCTCGTTAAGTGCCTTGTCGCACTCTGCCGCTAACTGAGTGAAATGCGAACGGAAGCTACCGTGCTTGACCCGCGCCTCAATTTCGGCCTTCCTCCTTTTGTCAGTTGTCGCGTGGCCTTTTAGTTCAGTCCGCAGGCCGTGGACTTTCTGCATGGGTGCCACAGCAGCTTTTGCCTCTGTTTCGCTCCGCCCTTTCGCGACCAGTACTTCCTGCATGACCTTGAGCGGTCCCCAGTTCGGGTCAAGTTTGCGCCCAGCCACTTCAGCCAGCGCTCTCAGGGGTTTACCGAGGAAGCCTTCGACAAGGAACTGATCGAGCGCCAAGATTTCGTCTGCCCACTCCTTCGGGGAATCCGTCGCCGGATACCGTGTCGCGTCGGACAGTGCTTCGCCCCTTGGTTTCCACCATTCAGGCGGCGATTTATCGAGTCGGCGGATCGTATGTTTCAGGGCGTTCAGCGGGTCATATGCGGTGTCCCACTCGCCCAGAATATCGGTTTGGTGAGCGCGCTCGGATATCGACCCCTGCGGCCATTCGTTGAAGGATTGCCAGTAGAGCTGTTCTTCATACGGCAGGGCTGCCAAGTAACCGATGTACGAGTGCACATGGCCAGCCTCATTGATGTCAAACGTTTTAAGGTGCCACGCGCTCCGGGACGTGATGCTTCGATCCTCTAATGTAAATCTTTCGGGATCGGCTTTAAAACGGAGCAAGACTTCCGGCCGGAAGAAGGCCGGGGACAACTCCCACGGCAGATCAGACTTCTGAAAGTAGTTAGACAGGAATTCGGGGGCGCAGGAGGTCTCGACGTTGGTTTTGTTCTTGCGGTCGTAGATCTTGAATATCGCGTACTGGCGCTTCTTTGGGTCTTCCTCGTCTTTCCATGCTTCTACCAATTCATCGACGGTGACTCTAGGCCTGACGATGATGGCTCCGTTCGCAAAGCTACCTTGACCATCCTTGCCCCCGTGATAGAACAGGTCAGGCTCATCCCTCTCGTATCGATCAATCTCGCCCCAGCCGCCAAAGGCTCCCCACCTTACACGCGTAAAATCAAACCTGAGGACCAGAGACGTTTCCGACAGCGCCATGAACTTGTCCAGATCCTTGCGAAGGATCGTGACCACGTCCAAGCCTTCCCACACCTCGGCTGACTCGCGTTGGATGATTTTGATCACATCCTCGATTTCGCCCCGACGATCAAGCCTGCAATACGCTTTGCGTTCGGGTACGAAGTAGAGGTCCAGGCTGTGTACGAGCTTTTGACTCAATTCGATAGGCGAAGGGCCTTGTTGTACTCCATCAAATGACCGCCGGTAAATCAGCTTCTCGCCGCCCTCGAATGATTTGCTACCCCATGAACTGAGAGGAGGTTCTAGGTATATGCGGTGCCCTTGCCCGCCGCCCCAAACACGTTGAATGGCCCAGCAATCGTCAGCCATCGGAAAAGAACCATGTTGCAAATCGTGTCCGTCCGGTGGCGTAACTTTGGAGGTTGGCGCAAGCACCCCATGGACCAAGACAGATTTCGCACTGGCGTAGATCACCAGCTCGTCGTTTTCAGCATTGACTTTCAGGTAGGACACCGAGTCCTCTGCACCGGCGAGCCATTCCGCTGCACCCTGATCGGGGCATTCTGTGAGAGCTTCCAACTCTGATTTCTTAAAGCGTCTCATGGACGATACGTTCGGTGTTTGTCTTTGTAAATTTTCGTCGTTCTGGCCGTCCGTGCCTAGCAGTCGTGTGCGGTCGATGATAGTCGAAGACGAATGGCTCATGTCAGTCTGAATGGTGTCTCTCACTTAAGCATGCCCGAGCAGCAGCTTCTGACTGGTTCCTGCCTTTGATGGAACAAAACTCTTGACCACATCGGGCGCTGTATGTGAAATCAAGTCGCGACTACTACAATTTACTTTTACCTTTACCCTTTAAGCTTTCACCTTTTCCCTTTCCCCTTAGCGCCCGGTTTTCGCGCGACCGCTGCCGAGGGCAGCGGCAACGCCGTCTGGTACTTCACCTGCTTCAGTGCGAAACTCGACTTGATATTTCCCACTCCGGGCAGTTTCGTCAGGAACTTGAGGATGAATTCTTCCAGCACCTGGATGTCCGCCACGACGACACGTATCAGGTAGTCGGCATCGCCGGTCATCAGGTAGCACTCCATGACTTCGGGCCGGCCACGGATGGCGTTTTCGAACCTTTCCAGCGCGGATTCGATCTGACGTTCGAGCGTGACCTGGATGAATACGCTGACCTTGAGGCCGACGCGCAACGCGTCGAGCAAGGTAACGTAGCGGCTGATATAGCCGGCTTCTTCCAACGCGCGCACGCGGTTCAGACAAGGCGATGGCGACAGCCCGATCGCTTTCGCCAGCTCGACGTTGGGTATGCGCGCGTCTGCCTGGAGCAAGCCGAGAATTTTCCAGTCTATCGAATCCAGCTGCAATTCCGGCATTTAATGCTTTCCAGAATGTCAATTTCGAATAATTATGCCTTAAATATGGATTTTTCATGTGCAAAACGAAACCCTGTGCTTTTCGAATCAGGGTAGCATTCCGCCTTGCAGAAAATGGCAGCCGGGTTGCTTGAGTCCGGCCACCGCCTAAGCGAGGAGCCAAGCAATGACCGATCTTTCCGACATCAGCGTTTCCGGCCTCTGGCGCGTGCTCGCGCAGGATCTCGACCCGATCGAGACCAGGGAATGGCTGGATGCCTTCGACGCCATCGTCGAGAACGAAGGCGCGGAGCGGGCGACTTTCGTCCTGAGAAAGCTGCTGGACCACGCGCGCATGGTGCGCGTACCGATGCCGCCGGTGCTGAATACGCCTTATGCGAATACGGTCTCGCTCGCCGACCAGCCGCAGTTTCCCGGCAATCCGGAAATCGAGTCGCGCATTTCCGCGCTGGTGCGCTGGAATGCACTGGCGATGGTGGTGCGCGCCAATCGCGCGAATTCCGAACTCGGCGGTCATATCGCTACTTACGCCTCGTCCGCCGATCTGTTCGAGGTCGGCTACAACCATTTCTTCCGCGCCGGCCAGGATGGCGACGCCATTTATTTCCAGCCGCACTCCGCGCCCGGCGTCTATGCGCGTGCCTACATGGAAGGCCGGCTTCCCGAAGAAAGCCTCGACAACTACCGTCGCGAGACCGGCGGCAAAGGCCTGTCGTCGTATTGCCATCCGTGGCTGATGCCCGAGTTCTGGCAGTTTCCCACCGGTTCGATGGGCCTGGGCTCGATCACTTCGATCTATCAGGCGCGCTTCATGCGCTATCTCGAAGACCGCAACATTCTGGAAACCAAGTCGCGCAAGGTATGGTGCTTCGTCGGCGACGGCGAGATGGACGAGCCCGAATCCATCGCCGGGCTGGCAATGGCGGCGCGCGAAGGCCTCGACAATCTGATCTTCGTCGTCAACTGCAACCTGCAGCGCCTCGACGGCCCGGTGCGCGGCAACGGTTCGATCGTGCAGGAACTCGAGGGGCTGTTCGCCGGCGCCGGCTGGAATGTCGTCAAGGTCATGTGGGGCTCGGACTGGGACCCGCTGTTCGCGCGCGATCGCGACAACGTGATCCTCAAGCGGTTGCACGAAACCGTCGACGGGGAATTCCAGAAATACGCGGCGACCGACGGCCGTTTCAATCGCGAAGCTTTTTTCAGCAAGTACCCGGAACTGCAGCAACTCGTCGCGGACATGTCGGACGAGGACATCGACCGGCTCAAGCGCGGCGGCCACGATCCGATGAAGATCTACGCCGCCTATCACGCGGCGGTGAACCACAAGGGCCGCCCGACCGTGATCCTGGCCCAGACCAAGAAAGGTTACGGCATGGGCAGCGCCGCGCAAGGCAAGATGGCCGCGCATCAGGCCAAGAAGCTCGAGGACGATACGCTGCTCGCGTTCCGCGACCGTTTCGCACTGCCGCTCAGCAACGAGGACGTGCACAACCTGCGCTTCTACAAGCCGGCGGACGACAGTCCGGAAATGAAATACCTGCACGCGCGCCGCCAGGCGCTCGGCGGCTATGTCCCGGCGCGCAAGCCGAAGGGGGAATCCCTGCCTGTCCCGGAACTTCAATCCTTCGCACGGCTGCTCGAAGGCTCCGGCAACCGCGAGCAATCGACCACCATGGTGTTCGTGCAGATGCTGTCGCAGTTGTTGCGCGACAAGGCCATCGGCAAGCACATCGTGCCGATCGTCGCCGACGAAGCGCGCACCTTCGGCATGCAGTCCCTGTTCCGCCAGGTCGCAATCTACTCGCCGCACGGCCAGCTCTACGAACCGGAAGACAAGGACGAACTGCTTTACTACAAGGAAGCCAAGGACGGACAGATCCTGGAGGAAGGCATCACCGAGGCCGGCGCGATTTCTTCCTGGATCGCCGCCGCCACTTCCTACAGTGCGCACGGCGTGCCGATGCTCCCGTTCTACATTTTCTATTCCTGCTTCGGCTTCCAGCGCATCGGTGACCTGGTCTGGTCGGCGGCGGATTCACGCTCGCGCGGATTCCTGCTGGGCGCCACGGCCGGACGCACCACGCTGTCCGGCGAAGGCTTGCAGCACGAGGACGGTTCCAGCCACATCCTGTTCTCTACGGTGCCGAACTGCGTGGCCTACGATCCGGCCTTCGGCTACGAAGTCACGACCATCGTGCGCGACGGTATGCGCCGCATGCTGGAAAACCAGGAAGACGTGTTCTATTACATCACCGTGATGAACGAGAACTACGTCCATCCCGCGATGCCGGCGACCGCGCAAGAAGGCATTCTGAAAGGAATGTACAAACTTCGCGAGGGCAGGAGCAAGAAGGGCGCGCCCACCGTGCAACTGCTCGGTTCCGGGACCATCCTGCGCGAAGTCATCGCTGCCGCGGAACTGCTGGAGAAAGACTGGACCATCGCCGCCGATGTGTGGAGCGTAACCAGCTTCACCGAACTGCGCCGCGATGGCCTCGGCGTCGAGCGCTGGAACCGCCTGCATCCCGATGCGCAGCCGAAACAATCCTGGGTCGAGCAAAGCCTGGCGAAAACGTCGGGACCGGTCATCGCGGCCAGCGACTACATGCGCGCCCTGCCCGACATGATCCGCACCTGGGTGTCGCGCAAGTATGTCGTGCTCGGCACCGACGGCTTCGGCCGCAGCGACAGCCGTGCCGCGCTGCGCGACTTCTTCGAAGTGGATCGCAACCACGTTGTCGTTGCCGCGCTCAAGGCGCTGGCCGACGAAGGCGCGATCGATCGCAAGATCGTCAGGCGCGCGATCGAGAAATACGGCATTGCCGCCGACCGGCCGAACCCCTGGGACGTGTAATGCGGATCGCCCGAGGCCGGTAGCAGCGGAGTCTCCTCGTTGGGATGGCAATATGCTAGGCACCTGGTGTCCAGCATTCTTATGTACTCCACCAGCTTTCGACCAACGTCGCTGCAGGGAAGATGCCGGCCGTTGTACGTCGCAGCCGACAAAAAAAGGGCCGACCAGATCGGTCGGCCTGGCTAGGCAAAGTCCGCTGATTTACTTGTTTCCCTGATCCACCGCGCGGCTGGCCTTGTCGGAAGCTCCTTGCGACTTTACTGCACCGCCTTCGATCGCACGGTCATGTGCTTTCTTGTGCTTGCTGGTCTTCACCACGCCTTCATCGACCGCGCGGGCAGGTTTGTTCGACGCGCCACCTGACTTCACTGCACCCTCTTCGATAGCACGAGCCGGCTTGTTCGACGTCCCGGCGGATTTCACCGTGCCTTCATCGATCGCACGGCCGGCCTTGTTCGATGCGCCCTGCGCCTTGACCGAACCTTCCTCGAGTGCACGGCCTGGCTTGCTGCTTGCACCTTGCGACTTGACGCCTTCAGCATCGAGCGCGCGGGCAGGCCGGTCGGAGGGTCCGCCGGACTTCACCTGATCTGCTGCGTGGATATTGAATGCCGCGACTGCGAACAATGCCGCAACCACGGATACCACAACGGATTTCGACTGAGTTCTCATATCACTCCTCGCGAGAGGTTGCGTGAGCACATGCCCACGATTCCAGAATATCGAGGAGGGTGCGGACAATCTCGTGAGGATTGCCGTTGCGGAACATGAAAATTCACGATGAAGATGTCGCCGAAGCCGGCGCGAGGCTTACCAATTGCGCGGCGGGGTCTTGGCAACGATGATGTCTTCCCCGTCCATCTTGATGTAGCCGCCCACCCGCAGGTCTTTCATGATGCGGCTGATCATTTCGCGCGAACATCCCACGCGGCTGGCCATGTCCTGCTGAGTCAGATGCTCGGTAATGACTTGCCGGCCGTCAATCTCGGTTGCCAGGTCGAGCAGCAGCCGCGCGACCCGGCCGTACACGTCGAGCAAAGCCAGATTGCCAACCGCCTTGGTCAGCGCGCGCACCCGATGAATCAGGCTCTTGACCAGCTCCAGGCCGGCTTCCGGGTTCTTGGCAAGGAACTGCTTGAACTGATCGGTGGTGATGACCGCGAAGCGGCAAGGCTCCAGCGTCATCACCGAGGCGGAACGCGGTCCCTCGTCCAGGATCATTTCGCCGAAATACTCTCCGGGTCCCTGCGTGCTTAACAGGACTTCCTTGCCATCCTCGTCGGCAAGGAAGACCTTGACCTTACCCGAAAGAACGATAAACAGCGACTCACTACGCTCACCCTCGCTGATGATGATCGTGTTCTTCGGATAGGCCTTCACGCTTCCCTGATCGGAAAGAGTTTTGAGATGTTGCGGAGGCAAACTCCAGAACTGGGTACTCTCATCAAACGACGCTGTCATCGCTCCTCTCCCTGGCCTTGAATTGTCCGCGCCGCAAAATTCTGCGCCTATTACCCGGGGGCGACAAGGCAGGCACGACCTCTGGCCGTCCCATCCGATCCCGCCCCCAATCCCGCTCCCCCGGTGGCGAGCGGTAATTTTTCACAGGACATCTGTGTCAAACGTACGGGATCAATCGGGTTGGCCGCATTAATCTGGCATCGCTTCGTGCCTTTAGACAACCGGACCGATGAAGGAGAAAGCCATGAACCGAATGACAGCAATCGCAATATATAGTGCGTTGACCGCCTGGCCGGGAATGTTTGCCCATGCCCAGCCCGTTTCGACCCCGGACGCAAGACCTCAACAAACGCAGCGCGCCGGAGAGTCCGTCATTCGCTGTACGCATCAGGAAGGCGGGGCGCGTGGCCTGCAGCCCTGCCGTGTGCGGCAGGCCGACGAGGCCTTGCGTATTGGCTCCAATGTCACGCGCCAGGAATTCGAATGCGTCTTGTCAGGCGTGTGTGGTGTGGACGAGCGTGCCCGTGTCAACGGCTGAATCGACAGGCTGGGGAAGCGTGAATAAGTCACACGCCGGCGAAAGGGGATCGCTCATGAACCCGAAAATGCTGTTGCCCGTATTGATCGCGCTGCATTTAGCGGCGGCAGCCTTGATTGTCGACGGCTTGGGACTCGGGGCTGAAGAACAGGAATCCGCCCGCCATAACCGGGCCTGGCAAGTCGTCGAATGGAACCCGGGCCCCGATTGCGTGGCCGGACATGCGAACGACGATCTCGCCCGCTATTGGTCAAGCGAATATCGACAGCTGAACGCGATGGGCACCGACCAACGCGACTGTGTGAATATTCACTGAAAGCGACTCGCGCCGGAGGCGATTCGAAACCACCGGCTCAACTCAAGTTCCGGTACTGGCCCGCTATCGGCCCGTCGGCATGGGACATCAAAAGGCCTTCCGCGGGCTAGTTGGCCCTCGCGCATTGCCCGTGAATAAATCACACGCAAAGGCGGTAATAGTTCAACGCGCCTACACCCCCCTCAAACGTAAAGTTTCTCCAACACGAAACGCTTTTGGAGGAACCAACCATGAACAAGATTCTCAGCACCCTGGTGATCGCAGCCATATTGTCCTGCTCCACCGCCTTCGCCGAAGACACGCTGCGCGTCTCCATGGAAAACGGCAAGCAGCACGTCGACTTCAGCCTCAACGGCAACGACAAGTGCGTTCTGATCGACGACAAGATCCACTGCGCACCGATTCCGGCCGCACCGGTGCGCGTGGCTTCGTCCACCTCCAACTGAACCGAAGACCCTCCCGGCTTTGGCCCGCCTTTACAGCGGGCCTTTTTTTTGGTCGGCTTCGCGACTAGGGGACAGGTGAATACCGTGTCAACGCAAGCTCTCGTAAACAGGAGCGGAAAGGGGTCACCCAAGCCGCCTGCGGTAGAGAGGCAATAGCATCGAAGGGCGCGTGCGCACCAATATCAGGCGAGTAATCCCTGAAGTACTTGTAAACAGAACCGCCTGACGCGCATTCGTCGTAGTCGCAGGCGATTTCTCAAGACGCCTCATTCAGTTGCACGCGCGAAACGAAGATACACCTCCACTCATTCCAGATTTTTGCCTAGAGGCGCACTTTTAGTTGCGCGCGTGATTTGAGCAAGCTTTTGTAAGGCAAACGAAACAGGTAGATAATTCGAGACAATTGAAGCGTGATGACTGTGCTCGCGCAAGCAAGCCGCTAAAGGAGGCCAGCCCATGAACGCCCCTATTACCGCCGAAGCATTGCTCGCCAAGTTAAAAGCCCTGCCGCCCGAGCGTCTGGGGCAGATCGCCGACTTCGTGGATTTCCTGGCAACACAGGAGCAGCGCCGTCAGGCCGGCGAGGAACTGCGCGCGATGTGGGCGCGCATGCCGCAAGAGGAACTCACCGAAGCGATGGAGCAGGAGATCGTGGCTGAAGTGCGCGCGGTGCGCGCCGAGCGGCGCAAGCGCGGCGCTACTTGATGCGCCTGGTCCTCGATACCAACATCGTCATTTCGGGGCTTTTATGGAACGGCCCGCCGCGCAGACTGCTCGATGCGGCGATCAGCGGGACGGTTGATATCTATACCAGCGCGGTGCTCGCCATGGAGTTACGCGAGGCGCTCGCCTATGCGAAGTTCGCCAAGCGCATCACCGCCAACGGTGATTCGGTCGATCGGTGCATCGGCCGTTTCATGACGATCGCGAATTTGACGGCTGCCGCGATGATCGAAGGCACCGGCAGCGCCGATCCCAACGATGAGCACGTGATCGCCTGTGCGCTCTCGGCCCAGGCCGATCTCATCGTGTCGGGAGATGCGCATCTGCTCGATCTCAAAAGCTATCGGCGCATCCGCATCCTCACCGCAACCGCAGCACTGGCGATCATCGCCGGCGCCTGAGAGCGGCTGAGACAAAAACGCCCGCAGGAATGCGGGCGTTGGAGGGCTTCGTTATACAGTTATGCAGGCACGACCCCGTAGCCCCCCTCCTTGGTGATGACCCGCGGGGTGTTCAATGGGTCCGGCTGGATGAAGTAGAGCGCCACCGGCGACGTACTCCCCAGTCCCGTGTTCATGTCGGCCTGGATCTCGGCCTGGGACAGCGCGCGGTTGTAGAGGCGCACCTCGTCGATCGTGCCGTTGAAATTGTACTGCCCGGCCGTGTCGGCGCGCCGTCCGATGAACAGATCCAGCGTCGAGTTCAATTGCATGCCGGCCACCGTGCCGAGCAGCGTGCCGTTGTCGGCCACGCCATTGAGGTAGACCGCCATGGTCTGCGCCGCCGCGTCGTACACCCCGGCGACGTGCACCCACTGGTTCAACTGCAGCACCGTGGCCCCGTAGCGAATCATGAAGGCGCCGTTGGGATCGAACAGCTTGAAGCCGATGCCGAAAACCCCGATCCGCGTGGCGTCCTCCACCAACGAGTGAGTTCAGCACTTCACATCCTGGATCGACGAAGACTCGCTGCCGGGACTTCCGAGCGCAGTGCGGTGACTCGCCGGACCGTGCACCGACAGAGACCTACACAGTGAGCCTGATCACGTTGTATGCGGATACCGGCTTCAGAAAACCCTTGAGCTGGAGTTCGCCGACGGATTCCAACTCGACGAAGCCCTCGATTGCCGTGGATGCTTTCTGCGAGATCAGGATCTGCCCGGGTTTCGCTTCGCTGCACAGGCGTGCCGCGAGGTTGGTAACCGTTCCGATCGCGCCATAGTCCCATCTTCCTTCGAATCCGACCGCGCCGATGGTCGCAAATCCCTGAGCGATGCCGGCGCCGAAA
Source organism: Betaproteobacteria bacterium (assembly GCA_016194905.1). Taxonomy (NCBI): domain Bacteria; kingdom Pseudomonadati; phylum Pseudomonadota; class Betaproteobacteria; species Betaproteobacteria bacterium. The sequence goes on along the minus strand of JACQAP010000008.1, from coordinate 61,804 downwards.
CCGAGATCGAAACCACGTTTTCGCCACTTCGCCGTCAGGTCGCCGAGCCGCTCGCGCATCTCCAGAACCATCCGCACTGCCCGCGCCGCGGGATCCGGCACCGGAACCGGGTCGTTGAAGAACACCATCATGCCGTCGCCGGCGAAGCGCTCGAGCGTGCCTTCGTGGGCGAGGATCACCTGCCCCATTGCCGCGTGGTACTCGCGCAGCACGTCCATGATCTCTTCGGGCTCGTTGGTTTCCGCAAAAGCGGTGAAGCCGCGCAGGTCGAGGAACACGACGGTTACCTCGCGGCGATGGCTTTTGAGCGGATCTTCGGCGCCGCCGGCCAGGATCAACTCGGCGAGTTGCGGCGAGAAGAAACGCTTGAGCCGGCCGAGCCGCTCCAGTTCGAAAACCTGGCCCGCGACTCGCTGTTCGAGCGTGCAATTGGATTCCTGAAGTTGCGCCGCCTGTTCGTGAACTGTGTCCTGGAGCGCCTTTATGCGCAGCATGGATTTGACGCGAGCCCCCAATGCCGCGTGATCCACCGGCTTGGTCAGGTACTCGTCCCCGCCGGCTTCGAGTGCCGCCACCACGTCCTTCGAGTCGGATTTTGCGGTGACCAGCACGATCGGGATGAAAGGTAGCGTGGAATCGGCGCGCAGCCGGCGGCAGACTTCGATGCCGTCGAGCTTGGGCATCATGACGTCGAGCAGGACGAGGTCCGGCAGGTGCTTGCTCACCGCCGTGAGTGCTTCCTCCCCGTCCGTCGCCGTGACGATGTCGTACCCTTGCGCGGCGAGGCGAGCGCGCAGAATATCTACGTTGGCCTGGTTGTCGTCGACGACGAGGATGCGCGGCGGCACGTGCATGGCGAGCTATTTCGGCAAGTACTCGCGGATTTTGGCCAGAAGCAACCGCGGGCTGAACGGCTTGGTCACGTAACCGTCGCACCCCGCCGCGAACGCCTTCTGATCGTCCCCGCTCAGTGCATACGACGTAACGACAATGATGGGAATATGCCACAGCTCGGGATCGGCCTTGATCCGTCGCGTAGCCTCATAACCGTCGATCCCCGGGAGCTGGATGTCCATCAGGATAAGGTCGGGTCGCTCGCGTTTGGCGAACGCGACCCCCTCTTCGCCGGTGACCGCCTCATACAATTCGAATCCTTTGGCCGTCAACAGATCGCGCACGATCTGCCGATTGTCCTCCTGATCCTCGACCACCAGTATCCGCTTGCTCATGAGGTGCCTCCCTGTAGATCCGCCTTGACCGGAATGCTAATGAAGAAGTTCGAACCTTTCCCGATGGCAGATTCGACCCAGATCCGCCCGCGATGCAACTCCACGATGCGCTTGGCGATGGCGAGCCCCAGCCCGGTGCCACCCTTGGCGCGTGTCGACGAGCTGTCGACCTGACGAAACTCCTCGAAAATCCTGTCCTGCTCGGCCACGGCAATTCCCGGACCGGTGTCCTTGACTGAAACTACGAATTTGCCGTCGGCGACCGTTACGCTCACCAAGACCTTTCCTTTGTCCGTGAACTTGATTGCATTGCCGACCAGATTCAGCAGAACCTGCGTGATGCGCCGCTCGTCAGCCCGCCCTACCGGAAGATCGGGCGCGACGTCTGCAGTCAGTCGCAGCCCTTTTTCGGCGGCAAGAGATTCGACCGAAGTGATGACTGTCTGCACGACGTCGTTGAACGAGTAGTCGCTGAGCACCAGCACGAGTTGTCCGGCCTCGATCTTCGACAGGTCCAGCACATCGTTGATGAGGCCGAGCAGGTGGCGCCCGCTCTTCTGCACCCTCTCCTGGACGTCGCGTATCTTCTGCGGCACCTTGCCGTAGATCCCGTCGACGATCAGTTCGGTATAACCGAGGATCGCGTTGAGCGGCGTGCGCAATTCGTGGCTCATGTTGGCAAGGAATTGCGACTTGTGCTGGCTCGCGACCTCCAGCTCGTGGCTCTTCTGTTCGATTTCGCGGAACAGATGCGCGTTCTGGATCGCGAGAGTCGACTGTGCTGCGAAGGTCTGCAGAAGGTCGACCACATCGGGCGGAAAGTCTCCAACGCTGTTTCGTGAGACGACAAGTCCGCCAAGAACGCGCCCCTCGCGCAGCAACGGCACCGCCAGCACTGCACGCGCTCCTGCCCGAATGGTCGCCTCCTGAAGCGGACTGGAATATGCGCCCTCGGCTTGTACGTCCGGGATCTGAACCGGCGCACGCGTTGCTGCCGCCCGTCCGGTGGCGCCCTCACCGATTCGCAAAGGCGTGGCCAGCAGCATCTCGACCAGCTCCTGAGGGAATCCGTGCGTTGCCCGCGGCCGGAACTCGCCACTTGCCTGGTCATATTCGTAAATGGCGCCTCCGTCCGTCGATGAGAGTTCCACCGCTCGCATGACGATTGCCGACAGCAATTCTTGGAGATCGAGTGTCGAGTTGATTGCCTGGCTGACCTCGGCAAGTGCTTGCAGCTGCTCGACAGAATGCGCGAGTTCCTCCGTGCGTGCCTGCAGCTCCTTGAACAGCCGCACGTTCTCGATGGCGATCACGGCCTGGTCGGCGAAGGTCTTGAGGAGTTCGATTTGCCTGTCCGTGAATGGTCGCACTTCCACACGGCGAATGTAGATTACCCCGATGGACTCCCCTTCCCGAAGCATCGGTGCCGCGAGCACGGTTCGGTGGCCCAAACGGGCCGCATAGGCCTTTGAGCCGGCGAATTCTTCGTCGGATTCTGCGAGGAGGTCGGACACATGAACGATGTGGCGGTCGATCACGGCCCGTCCGGCAACCATGTCACGGCGGATCGGGATACGCTCGTCGGCGCGGATCGTTGGTAGTGATCCGTATTGTGTGGCCATTTGGAGCCCGTCGCTCCCGCTACGAAAGATCATGGCCTCACTGGCATCGCACAGCCGCGCCGCACTCTCTGCCACCGCGTCCAGAACCGGTTGTAAATCAGTTGGCGAACTGCTGATCACCCGCAGAATCTCGCTGGTAGCTGTCTGCTGCTCCAGCCGCTCTTGCAACTCGGTAAACAATCGCACGTTCTCAATGGCGATCACCGCCTGATCGGCGAAGGTCTGGAGGAGCGCGATCTGCGTATCCGAAAAGGGACGTACCTCGGTGCGCCACACACCGATAACGCCGATCGGCTCGCCTTCACGCATCATCGGTGCGACGATCACCGTTCGGTAACCCATACGAATTGCGATCTCTCGCCCGCCCGCGAACTCGATTTCCGGCTCGGCCAGAATGTCGGCCACGTGAATAGTCTGTCGATCCAAGACAGCTCGCCCGGATACGAACTCGCGGCTGATCGGCAGCACTCCCTCTCCCGGGACCGGCGGTAAAGACCCGTATTGCTTTACTGCCCGCAGCGACGCGCCTTCAACTCGAAAGATCACAGCATCCCTTGCCGAGCACAGGCGTGCAGCTCGCTCCACTACCGCGTCCAGCACTGGCTGCAGATCGGTCGGCGAACTGCTGATGACCCGCAGGATTTCACTCGTTGCGGTCTGCTGCTCCAGCGCTTCCGTGAGTGACTTGTTGCGCTCCTCGAGCTCCTTAAACAGGCGCGTGTTCTCGATTGCAATCACCGCCTGATCAGCAAACGTCTCCAGCATGGCGATCTGCCTTGGGGAGAACATTCCCGGTTCGGCACCGGAGACGCCGATCGTTCCGATCGGCCTGCTATCTTTCAGCATCGGGACAGACAACATGCTGCGGAACCCGATTTCACGAGCTAGGTGTTGTAACTCATATTCCGCATCTTCCAGGACATCCGGGAGGTAGACGACCGCTCCGGTCAGGATCGCGCGTTCGTTGGTTCCCCCGTGCCCCGGTCGCCTGGGAAATGTTTGCCGCATCGCCTCAGCCTCATCTGGGGTAAAGCCCACTGCGGATTCAAGGTGAATCAGCTCCCCGTCATAAGTCCACACGCCGCTAAAAGTACCTTCGCACAGCTTCTGAGCGTTTGCCGCGATCGCCTCGAACACTGGCTGCACATTGCGCTGGGACTGGCTGATGACGCGAAGAATCTCGCTGGTTGCGGTTTGTTGCTCGAGCAATTCGGTAAGCGCCTTATTGCGCTCTTCAAGCTCCTTGAACAACCGCACGTTCTCAATGGCGATGACCGCTTGGTCGGCGAAGGTCTTGAGCATCTCGATTTGCTTGTTTGAAAACGCGCGGGCCTCGACACGCTCAACGAGAATTACACCAATAGCAAGGTCTTCTCGAAGCATGGGTGCCGCGAGCGCCGCTTGAAATCCCAAACGCGCTGCGTAACCCTTGGCACCCCCGAATTCTTCGTCTGACTCGCTCCGGTAGTCTGGAATATGGATAACTTTTCGATCGAGAATTGCCCGGCCGTTTATTAAATCGCGGCGGATCGGTATGGTCTCGTAAGATGGAAGCGAAGGAAGTGGGCCCCACGCCGCAGCAAATTTAAGTCCATCACCGTCAACGCGCAGGATTGCGACTGTATCGCCGTCACACAGGTGTCCCGCACTTTCGGCAACCGCGTCCAATACTGGCTTCAAGTCAGTCGGCGAGCTGCTGATCACCTGCAGGATCTCGCTGGTCGCGGTCTGCTGCTCGAGCGCTTCGGTCAGATCGCGAGTGCGCTCTTTAACCTTTCGCTCCAGGCCCGCATACGACTCCTGGAGGCGTTCGGTCATGCGATTGAACTCGTCGCCCAACGCCTGCAATTCGTCACCGCTTTTTACCGCGATCCGATGATCGAGCGATCCAGCGCCGATGCGGGCAGCACCGGCGCGGAGCGCGTGGATCGGCGCGACCATTCGCCGCACCAGGAACAGGCTCGCGATAAGGGAAATCGCGACGCCCACGAATACGAGCACCACGGTCCGCCAGATCGAGGCATAGAGCGGCGCGAACGCCTCGGCGATCGGCAAGTCGACGAACACGGTCCAGTTAAGCGGAGCAATGACGGCATAAGCAGACAGGACCTCACTCCCGGATCGGTCCTTTCCCACGATCGCTTCGACCGTATCGCTTGTCCTTGCGGCCGATGCGGCGTGCGCGATCTGCACCTGTGGCAGCGTCGCTAGTTCGGTCTTCTTGAGCACCAGGCTGATGTCCGGATGAGCGATGAGGCGTTCCTGGAAATCGACGACGTAGGCATACCCGCCCTTACCGACTCTCAGATTCGACACCACGTCCCAGATGAACTTCAGGTTTGCCTCCGCCGCCACGACGCCCGCGTCCTCGCCTGAACCCGCCATTGCGATGGTCATGTAAGGTTCGGACTCTTTGCGGAAATAGACCGGGCTGAAGTACGTCTTGTGGGCCATCGGTTCCCGGAATTTGGGATCGCGGAAGAAATCGGCGTTGCTGCCGACGACGTCCATTGCCAGTCTCGACACTCGCAATTGTTCATGCCCTATCGGATCGAGGTGGCTGACTTCGGTGATGGCCGGCACCTGGCGCAGCAATCGCAGAGAATCGAGCCGCCGCTGATCGAGCGAAACCCCGCGTGGTCCCCAGGGCATCTGCGCAATCCAGGAGAGGTCGTGCTCCAGCTCTTTGACGAATTGCTCGATCCGCAGCGCCGCGGCGACCGCTTTTTCGTGCTGGATGCGCGCCAGCGCCACCTTGTTTTCCTGATATGAGAAGTAAATTTCGACCAGCCCGCTGACGACAAGCCCGCCGATCACCAGAATCACCAGGGGTAACGCGTACTTGAGGAAGAGGCTGCCGCGCCAGATCACTTGATCACCCTGTCCGCACGCGCCAATAGCTCGCGAGGCACATCGATTCCCAGCTCGCGCGCCAGGCGCAGGTCGATAATGAGTTCGAACCTCGAGATCTGCTGGATGGGCAATTCGGAAGGTTTCGCGCCTTTGAGGATCTTGTCGATGTACCCGGCCGCAAGGCGCGCCGCTTCTCTCACGCTCGGACCGTAGGACATCAGCGCACCGTGCTCGTGATAGTCCTCGTAAGCGAAAATCGCCGGGACCCGAGCCTTGCGCACTGCTGCGGCGACCTTACCCTTATTGGCGAGATAGAGCAGGTCTCCGCCGACCAAAATCGCCTCGGGTGGATTTTTGCTCAGAGTCTGCAGCACGGCGCCTAGCTCAACGGCGTTGCGCGCATCGAGCGTCTGTAGCCGCACACTCAGCGTGCGTGCCGCGATCTCTGTTTCTTCGAGCATCTTGGCCGCTATCGGGTTGGATGAGTTGACGAGGTAGGTGATCCGTCTGGCTTTTGGTGCAAGCTGGTGCAGGAATTCCAAGCGCTTTGGGTACAACTCTGTGGAGTCTATGGATACGCCGGTGCCGTTTCGACCGGGCCTCGCCAGGCTCGCCGCGAAGCCACTCGCCACAGGGTCGCCAACGCTTCCAAACACCACAGGGATCGTCGCAGTAGCCCGCATCGCCGCGTCGGCGGCCGTTGTGCCGGATGCGACGATGACGTCCACTTTTGCGTTGACCAACGCTTCCGTCAACGCGCGCAACTCTTGACCGGCACCTCCATGTTGCCGCCATTCGATGAGGATGTTTTTGCCCTCGACGTACCCTAGCTCGCGGAGTCCCTGGCGGAAACCCTCTCGGTCCGGCCCCGACTCCGGTAGCAGCGTCAGGAAACCAATGCGCGGAGGGTCTGCCGGTGCCGCGCCAATTACTCCCGCACCAAACCAAAGCGCGAGTCCAATAGCTAGTAGGAATAGTCGGCTCATGGCCAGCCCTATCGGATCAACTCATCGGCCCTCAGAAGAATCGACTGCGGGACCGTGAGCCCCAGTTCGCGCGCGATCCGGAGATCCACAACCAACTCGTATCTGGAAACTTGCTCGATCGGCAAGTCGGATGGCTTCGCACCCTTGAGTATTCTGTCGACGTAAGTAGCGATCTGGCTCATCGCCGCCTCGTAATTTGGCCCGTAGGATATCAACACGCCGGCTTCGTGGTACTGCTTGAAGGGAAACACCGCGGGCAATCTCGCATGGTGGATGGCTTTAGCAATCTTATCTCTGTTCGCCAGGGCGAGAAGATCGCCGCCGACAAGGACCGCGTCCGCCCGCGTATGCTCAATGGCATTTACCGCCACATCCATTTCAGCTACGTTTGAGGCACTCAAGTTCACCAGTTTTATGCCGAGTGTCTTGGCAGCCTGCTGCAGCTTTTTATGTGATGGCGGCGTACCCGGGTTGGAAAAATTGGTGAGCACGATGATTCGCCGCGCCCGGGGCACAAGCTCATGCAGAATTTCCAGATGCTTCGTGATCAGTTCGGTGTAGACGACCGACACACCCGTCGCATTGCCGCCTGGCTTGGCCAGGCTCGAAGCGAATCCGCTGGCGACGGGATCCCCCGCGAGGAACACGACCGGTTTGGCCGTCGCATCCAGCGCGGCGCGAGTAGCCGGTGAACCCATCGCTACAATCAGATCTACATTCGAGTTGACCAGATCGGCTGCGAGCGAGCGCATTTCGTCCTGCGTGCCTGCAACACGCCGCCATTCGATTTTGATGTTCTTGCCCTCGACATAGCCGAGCTCGTTGAGCCCGTGCCGTAGCGCGTCTTCCATCGATGCGCTCGCCGTTTGCGGATTGAGGACTCCGATCCGAGGGATGGTCGAGGGCTGATCAGCAAAGGCGATCGACGATAGCAGCGCAACGCCGGTCAGGACCCAAGTCATAAACTTGCGTGTAGGGAATGACGCCATCCTCACCGGATCACCTCATCCGCTCGCAATAGAATCGATTGAGGGATCGTGAGACCGAGTGCCCGTGCGGTTTTGAGGTTGACGACCAACTCGAACTTGGTCGGCTGCTCAATGGGAAGGTCGGCTGGATTTGCTCCCCTGAAGATCTTGTCCACATAGTCCGCGGCACGCCGAAACAGCGCGGGGTGGTCGACTGCGTAGGAAAGCAGCACCCCCTTCCTTGCGAGGGGTTTGTTGGCAAAAACAATCGGCAGCCGGGCACTCATTCCCATTTGAAGAATCTCTTCTCCGTGGGTAAACATAAAGCCGTCGTCGACAATAAACAGAGCGTCCACGTTCGAGCGACTTAACCCCGCGAACGCTGCACGCAGCTCCTCTACATTTCGTACGCTGATGAACTTCAATTCGACACCTATTCCCGGTGCCGCCTCCTTTAAACGGCTGATCATTATGCTGTTGGGACGTGTTTCCGGATTGAAGATAACAACCACGCGCCTCGCTCCGGGAATCGCTTCCTTGAGCAGTTGCAGGCGCTTGGCCGCGAGGTCGACGGTCTGGTTGGTCACCCCGGTGACGTTGCCACCCGGGCGCGCCAGGCTTGCAACCAGACCGGACCCGACTGGATCGCCGACCAGTGCCATGACAATGGGAATGGTGCTTGTTGCGCCCTTGGCTGCGAGCGCCGCCGGGGTACCTTCCACGACTATCACATCTGCTTTACGCTTGGCCAGGTCGGCAACCGCCTCAGGCGCACGGTCGTAACGGCCGCCGCCGAACCACCATTCGATCAAGATGTCCTTCCCTTCAGCATAGCCGGCGTCGCGCAGTCCCTGGCGGAACGCCTTTGCCTCATCGCTTTGTTCGCTTATGGCGATTGCCACGACCCTAATGTGCCGTGGGCTTTTGGGTTGCTGCGAATAGATGTCCTCGGCTACCCAACCCGACGCCAGGAAAGCGGTAAGCGCTATCAGGAGGACTCGGGACGAGTAACTCATCTAATCACCTCATCCGCACTTAACAGGATCGATTGCGGGACGGTGATGCCGAGCGCCTTTGCGGTTCGCAAGTTCACCGTCAATTTGAATTTGTCGGCCTGCTCGACGGGGAGGTCACTCGGCTTCGCGCCCTTCAGCAACCGGTCCACAAAATAAGCCACCCGCGACACAATCGCGTCACGGTCGGGCGCATAGGACATCAGGAACCCCGCTTGCACGAAATCGCGTTCTTGCGACATCGTCGGCAGCCCTGCCTCGACAGCGACCTCCGCAAGACGCACACGCTTTGCGTAAAACACGGGGGAGAACAGCACGATTCCAGCGCCGGCTCCTTTCTTCCTGGCGGTCTTGAAAGCGCTTGCAGGATCTTCGTCCGGGTGCAAGTTGACGACCTGTAGCCGGATACCAAGGGAACGGGCCGCCGCCTCAAGGTCGTCGATCGGACGCCGGTTGGAGGAATCATGAAAGACGGCAACGCGCAACACACCTGGCAGCGTCTCTTTCAGCAGCTCGAGTCGTTTTCCGGCCAGCTCGATTTGCCGGGAAAAAATTCCGGTGATGTTGCCACCTGGGTGGCTTAGGCTCTGAACCATGCCCGATGCCACAGGGTCGTGATCATAAGCAACCATGACAATTGGGATCGTACTGGTCGCGTGCTGCGCGGCACGTACCGATGCTTCGTTTGTTGCGATGATGACGTCGACGTGCAGCCTGACGATCTCGTCGGCAAGCTCAGGTAACCGATCAGCCTGGCCTTGAGCAAAACGCTGTTCGATCTTAATGCTTTTGCCTTCTGAGTAGCCTAACTCGCGAAGCGCATTGCGCAAGGCCTCCATCGACAGATCATTTCGGACCGGGGAAGAAATTCTGAGAACGCCCACGACCGGCACGTTGCTGGATTGCTGTGCGCCCGCGACGGTCACTATGGCAGTTAAGCCGAGGGCAATTGAGAGAACTACAAGACGGTGCATCACCGGATCACCTCATCTGCACGCACCAGAATCGACTGCGGGATCGTGATACCCAGCGCCTTGGCGGTTTTCAGATTGACGACGAGTTCGAATTTTGTCGGCTGTTCGATCGGCAAATCGCCGGGCTTCGCGCCCTTGAGTATCTTGTCGACGTATCCGGCCGATCGGCGCATCAGGTCCCCGTAGCTCGCCCCGTAAGACATCAATCCCCCTCCTTCGGCGAATTCCTTCACCCAGTAGATGATTGGTAGCCGCGCCTTCGACGCCAACTTGAGAAGCGTCATTCGATTGCCGAAGAAAAAGGCATCCTCGATCACGTACAGCGCCTGGGCGTGCGCTTGTCTCATTGCGGAGAATGCCGCATCGAACTCCTCGGGCGTTCGCGCGGGCACGAAATTCAACTTGATCGACAGCGAGGGCGCTGCTGCCTTAAGCTGCTCGATCACCTTCGCGTGCCACGGCGCATCAGGATTCCACAGGACTGCCACCCGAGCGACTCGGGGAATAGCTTCCTTGAGCAGCTGCAGCCGCTTGGCGCTGAGGTCTTCCGTCATCGCCGAGAGCCCGGTGATGTTTCCGTCAGGATGGGCGAAACTTGCAACCAAGCCCCTTGCAATTGGATCGGCGACGATGGCCAAAACGATGGGAATGGTGGACGTGGCACGCTTGGCCACCTGGGCTGCAGCCGTACTCCCCACGACAATTACATCGACTCTGCTCTGGACCAGATCCGCGGCCAACTGCGGTAGCCGATTGTAATCGCCATTGGCGGATCGCCACTCGATAACCACGTCACGCCCTTCGGCGTAGCCCGCGTCCAGCAGCCCCTGGCGGAATGCCTGTGGCACCTTTTCCTCGGGTAACGAGGCCGCTAGGAGCACCCCGATGCGCCGCGGCGCTATCGGTTGCTGCGAATCGGCAGCACTGGCGAGTCCGAATAAGCCGAGGCAGGCGATCAGGACGGTAAGAGCGAACGTAAAGGCGCGACGAGAATGCTGTTGATTCATCGGATCACCTCATCGGCACGCAGCAGAATCGACTGCGGGATCCTTATCCCATGCGGTTTCGCGACCTTCAGATTGACTGTGAGCGCAGATTGCGTCACGCGCCTCATCAGCGATTGAAACCGCACTTCGCGACGATCATGGCGACCAATCGACCATCTTTCTTCCCACCGACGCACACGCATGGACTCTCCTCCCGAGGCGGTCTGTCGCTTTTGTGAGCTGAAGTCAGGGAACTCTGGCCCCTTTGCAGCTTTCGATCAAGACAGGCCGGGTCCGGAAACGCCTCCCGGGAGAACCGGAATCTTCCCGATCCGACAAGGCCATGACAGGCGACTGGATCACCCTACTATCTGAACCGACAGTCGGCAAGGCGCCAGGATGTGAATAAATCACACGCAACAGCGGCAAGAGTTCACCGCGCCGCCACCCCCCTCAATCGTAAAGTTTCTCCAACACGAAACGCTTTTGGAGGAACAGATCGTGAACAAGATTCTCGGCGCCCTTCTGATCGCGGCCGTCCTGTCCAGCTCCACCGCCTTCGCGGAAGACAATTTCCGCGTGTCCATGGAAAACGGCAAGCAGCGCGTCGACTTCAGCCTCAACGGCAACGACAAGTGCGTCATGATCGACGACAAGATCCACTGCGCACCGATGCCGAAAGCCCCGATCCGCATGGCCTCCTCCGAGTCCAACTGACCAAGAATTCCTCCCGTAGTACTATTTGCCGGGCGTGATTGCCGGCTTTTTTTTGCCGGTGGTTACGAAGGCGGGCGATGGATCGTCGTGTCTTTCTCAGAGCAGGCGCTGCCCACGTACGGCTTAACACAACCAGATTTCGAAGGGCGATTGGCCGGCCGGCTTACGTTCGAAATCATTTCCCGCTTCGTGATTCCGAAACCGAAAGTGTTACGAAGCTTGGTCGCCGCTGCCTTCGGTCGGCGCGCCAGCCTAGGTTCGCAATGAGGAAGACTTCTGGTCAGGCAGACAGCTTGAAAGTCGGGCGTGCGATCGAGAATACGGCATCGCTGCCGACCAGGGCGAGTGCCTGGCGCGCGTGAGTATCGCGACCACGCAGGATTCCCGTCATCCTTTTTCCTCACATTTGCCGGGAAACATCGGGCCGGGCATGAAACTACCCGGCCTTTTCATTCGAGTTCGGTATAGCCGGACAATGCACGATCCGCACCGGCATTCATCCGGTAAGCGCTCAGAACATGCGCGTCACGAGCGCGCCAAATCCGAAGTCCGGGCTGCCATCTGCAAAACCCTGCAACAGGTAGCCCTGCACTTTCCAGTCCTTGTCGAGTTTGTAGTTGACGTAACCGGTCAGCTCCCGCCGCTCTCCACTGGTGGATGAAGCAGCCTGGCGCAGATCAAGCATCAAGCCGCCGCTGAGCCTGTCATCGAACTTGTAACCGGCACCGATCGCCACGTAGAAAACATTATCCAGCGGGATGGCGCTGGAACTGCCCAGGATGCTGTAACCGAGCGTGGCAAATCCGGTGACCCGACCAAAGATTTGATAGGCGTCAACCTGCACCGAATAGTCGTTCTCGCCGGTGCCCAGCCCCTTATCGCGGTCTGCGGTACCGAGCTTGATCTTGCCGGTGAGATCGATGGCGGGCGCGGACGCGCTCCCTGCGAAGAGGTTATAGGTCACCGCGCCGGTAATGTCGCCGAGGCCAGATTCGGTCGATGTGCCGCTGACAGCCGCTCCTTTTTTGCCCTTGACCGCGTTCTCGCGTCCGACGCCGGGAACGACGTTTCCCGGACCGGTCACTTCGATAAAAGGAACCGTGAGTTTGTAGGTCCACGGCCCGGTTTCGTATTTTCCGATGACGGGGATCGACAGGATGTCGGTCGACGTCGACCCGCCGTAGTCGCCCGAACTGTAATCGAAGCCGGTGGAAAGACTGAGTTGTCCGTCGGCCGCCCACGCTCCCGCGCAGGCAAACGTGAATACCAGGGTCGCGCAAAAACGCGCCGTGAAATGACGAGGGTTCATGTTCCCGATGTTCTGATCCGATTTACATTGGGTGAATAAACGAATTGACCTGCAGCACGCCGGTGCCGCAGGTCAATCCGGGACGCTGCAATCCGGCAGTCTACTTACCCGCGCGTTCGGGGCGCTCCGGTCGGACCGGACGCTCAGGTCGCTCCACCTTGTCCATGCGACCCACTTCGATGCGCTCGGGCTTCGCCGACTTGTCATCGGCGTCCGCCTTGTCGGATTTCTCCGCCTTTCCGATTTTCTCGGCACGGGTCGACCGCACCACTTCTCCGAGCTTGAATCCCAGGGAATTGGCGATTGCACCCCAGCCCATGCCCTGGCCGCGCAAAGTCAGAATACCCGTCAAGGCCACCGATCCGGTGGATGTGGTAATCGTTCCCCCGGTCAGCGCTGCCTGGATTTGCGCGGGCGTCGGCTGTGTGATGCCCTGCTGTACGAGTTCCTGGCGCGCGAGGGAAAGCGCGATGTTCACGTTGCCGAAGCCCATGGGTTTGGTGGACGGCGTGATGGCCGTGCTCGATCCACCACTGTCGGTCAGAGTGATCGACGTCCCGTTGCGCAGCCCGTTGACCAACGCTTCCGCATTCTGCGTCGATCCGGCAAAGGCACTGAACTTCTCGACGAGTTCTTCGGTGGGATGGGATGCCGCCGTACTCACGGTCGTCGAGCCGTCATCCGTATCGGCTGCACGCAGCGATCCGCCGCCGGTGACGGCAAATCCCAGTGCGATGATGCCCAGCAAGAATCGAAGATTTCCATTACGCATGATGAAGGCCTCCTTGTTTGGTAAGACACATGCGATCCAATAGACAACTCGAATTATCGGATTGTTGCAATATCGCCTGCAAATTGTTTTGGTCGAATGTCACCATTTGACGACACGTCGGGTCGGACAGTTGTCTCCGCTATATTCATCGCTGAGACGCGCAACAGATTGCGATATCCATTCGCAAAAGAAATGTTTTCCCGCTGCCGCTCGCGTCCAGTGCGCCTGAAATTGGCGACGCTTCGACACGAACCCAGCAAACTCGGAAGTATCCGCAGGCGGAAGTCGGCGGCAAACGCCGGGACAGCCTCGATCCCGAAAGCTTCAGGTAGGCACTGACTTCGCGAGAAATCAGTCCATGACGATGCGGTCGTCTTTCCGCCGATACGCCATCTTCATGTCGAGTTCGCCACTCGCCGGCCAAGGATAATCACGTCGCGTTCCACGCCATCGAGCAGCGTAACGCCGGGCAATCCACCCCAGCGCGCGAAGCCGAACTTTTCGAACAAGTCCAGGCTGGGTTGGTTGTGTCCGAAAACGAATCCGAGCAGCCTGTCGACCCCGATGGAGGGCGCATGGGTGACGGCCTGTGCCAGGAAATAGGAACCCAGGCCGCGATGGCGGAAGGGTTCGTCGACGTAGATGCTCAGCTCGGCGGTCTTGTTGTAGGCAGGCCGCCCGTAGAAAGTGGAAAAACTCAGCCATCCGGCGGTGCGCCCGTCCCGCTCCGCCACCCAGAGCGGACGGAAATCCGGCCGGTGTTCCTCGAACCACTCGATGCGACTTTCGATCGACACCGGTTCGAGGTCCGCCGTAGCCAGGTGGGAAGGAACGGTCGCGTTGTAGATTTCGACGATAGCCGGCAAATCTTCGCGCGTCGCCTGCCGATGTGTCCACGACATCGTCTTCCTCTACTTCAGCAATTGATACTCGCCGCCACGCTCGATCGCCTTCTTGTAGGCGGGCCGCGCGTGGATGCGATCCAGGAACGCCATGAGTTTCGGCCGTTTCGCGTCGAGGCCGCCGCGCGCGACCGCCGCTTCCAGCGGGAAACTCATCTGGATGTCGGCCGCGGTGAACGCCGGCCCGGCAAACCAGGCCGCCTTGCCGAGTTCGGCTTCCATGTAGTCAAGATGCTGATTGATCCGCGGCTCGATGAACGAACTCTTCACCCGATTCTTGATGGCGCGGGCAATCGGTCGCACAAAAAACGGCATCTTGCCCTTGTCGAGACGGCCAAAGACGAGCTGTAGCAGCAGGGGCGGCATCACCGAACCTTCCGCGTAATGCAGCCAGTAGGCGTAGCGCAGCTTCTCCGGCGTATCGGCGGCAGGCACCAGGCGTCCGTTGCCGTAACGACCCACCAGGTATTCGATGATCGCGCCGGACTCGGCGAGCGTGAGATCGCCGTCGGTAATGACCGGCGACTTGCCGAGCGGATGGATCTGGCGCAACTCCGGCGGCGCCAGCATGGTCTTCGGATCGCGCTGATAACGCTTGATGTCGTATTCGAGGCCGAGTTCTTCCAGCAGCCAGAGAATTCGCTGGGATCGCGAATTGTTGAGATGGTGGACGATGATCATCGGTTTGGGCTTTCCAAAGGTTTTCTTAGCGTTGTCAGGTATGCCGCCACCAAGAGCCGTCCGGCTTTGTTGCGCTCCAAACCAGCCTACTCGAACGAAGGGGTGTCTGTTTTCTCGAAATAGAACTGGCAGTTGTTCTTGCCCTGTACCTTCGCCCGGTACATCGCGATGTCCGCAGCCTTCATTAGCGATTGCTGGTCTTTGCCATCATCAGGGTAGATGCTGATGCCGATGCTCACCGTGACGCTGACCTCCTGACCGACTATGCGAAATGGCTTGACTATGGCGGAAAGGATCTTGTCCGCAACCGTGCGCACAGGCCTGGATTGGCTCACTTCTTCCAGCAATACGACGAACTCATCGCCCCCCAAACGGGCGACGATGTCGCTGTCGCGCAGGCTGCGTTTGACTCGTGTCCCAACCTCTTGCAGCAGCAAGTCGCCCGCATTGTGCCCGAGCGTGTCGTTGATATTCTTGAAACCGTCGAGGTCGAGGAAGAGTACGGCAAGTCTCTTGTTGCGGCGATGCGCCTGCCTGATTCCGCGGTTCAGGATTTGGCTGAACATGGTGCGGTTAGGCAGCGTCGTGAGAGCGTCGTGATAGGCAAGATACTGAAGGTCTTCGGCAAGCACGTGTTCGGTAATGTCTTTGCCGATACCGCGATAACCCCTGAAATCGCCTTGTGCACCGAAAATCGGTCGTCCGCTAATCGACACGTAGCGCGTCTCACCCTTGGGGTTGACGCGCTTATACGTCAAGTCGTAAAAGGGTTGGCGTGAATCCAGCACCGCCTGGTGCGCCGCCCACTCTTCCTCGGACAACACGATTCCGGGTTGCTCCCGTCGGGTCTTGCCGATGCTGTCCAGGGGACGGAGCCCGGCTTTTTGTAGAACCCCTCCGGAAAGAATTGTGAAGCGTAAATTCTCGTCCTGCTCCCAGTACCAATCGGAGAACAACTCGATCAGGTCACGGAAGCGCGCCTCGCTTTCATTCAAGGCATTGTCGGCGTTTACGCGTTTGGTGATATCTCGCCCAATCCCGCGATAGCCCTTGAACTTTCCCTGCGGATCGAAGACCGGACGGCCGCTTATACACACGTAGCGCGCCTCGCCATCGGGATTGATTCGCTTATACGTAAAGTCGTAGAACGGCTGGTGCGCATCCAGCACCGACTGGTGCGCGGCCCATTCTTCCTCGGACAACGCTATTCCGGGTTGTTCCCGTCGGGTCTTGCCGATGCTGTCTTGGGGACGGAATCCGGCCGTCTGCAAAACGCCGCCTGACAGGATCGTGTAACGCAATTCGGCGTCCTGTTCCCAATACCAGTCGGAGGACAGCTCGATCAGATCGCGGAAGCGCGCCTCGCTCTCGCGTAGCGAACTTTCGCTCTCCGCGAGATTCCTGACTTCTGCATTTTCCTTGGGTCGCATAGGAGACCTTTCGGTCAAACACCATCAAGATTCACGCCGGATCGCACTGGTAGCGTTCGATATCGTACCCCATACCCAGTCCTTCCAGCAGCCAGGGCGCGCGCCGCAAGTGTGAATTTGTCACGGAATACAGGCTTCCCGGGCGGGAACCCGACCTCGCGACGTGAATATCTCACAGGGAAATATGGAAAACGGCAAGCAGCGCGTCGACTTTAGCCTCAACGGCAACGACAAGTGCGTCATGATCGACGACAAGATCCACTGCCAGCCCATGCCCCGCACCCCGATCCGCGTGGCCTCGTCGACGACCGAGCGAGGCTGCGGAACGGTAGTTCAGACCCGCCCCTCCTTGAAGGACCGATCCGTGTCGCGCTGACCGGCAGCAAAACGCTCAGGTCTTTCCGAGAAAATCCTGTTTGCCGATTTCGAGGCCACAGTGCCGGAGAATGTCGTAGGCCGTGGTGACGTGGAAATAGACGTTCGGGGTCACGTGACTCAGAAGATATGGCATGCCCTGCATGGTCCTGGTGGTGGTTTGCGTCTTCCACGTAACGGTCTTGTCTTCGGAACCGTCGATCTGTTCCGGCTTGATCGATTCGAGGTAAGCCACCGTCTTGCGCAGGCGGGCGATGAATTCGGGAAAGCTTGCTTCGTTGTCTTCGTACTTGGGCGGTTCGACGCCTGCGAGCCGCGCCACGCCTCCCTTGGCGCTGTCGCTGGCGATCTGGACCTGCTTCGCAAACGGAAGCATGTCGGGGTAGAGGCGGTAGTTGATCAGTGCCGCGGGATCGACCTTCCTGGCTTCGGCGTGCGCGGCCGCTTTTTCGAGAATGGCGGCAAGGTTATTGAGCGCGCGGACAAACACGGGTACTGAGGCTTGATACATCGAGATCTTCACTATTCCTCCGGAAAAATGTTATTCGGTCATCGAAATACGCGCTGCGGCGCCTGAGGCCAGGACTTTAGGATCCGGTCTCTTTGTTCTGCTGTTCGATCCGGCTGCCTTTCAAACGCCACAACACATAAATCAGATACGCCACGATACAGACGTTGACGATCAACAGCAGTATTTTTGTCCAGGTAACCCCCCGAACGATCTCGTATACCTCTGCCGGCACGTAGATGCCGACACTGGCAACGGCAAACCACTCCGCCCAGCGCCTTTCCAGCCAGAGGCCATACGCCAGGATCCCTTTGACCGCGGCATAAACGAGCGCCAACCCGGCGAGAAGCCACAGCCGGGCGTCCGTGACGTTCGTCATCGCATCGATGAAGATGCGTGGATATCCTTTGGCGGGATTGAGGTGAAGATGCGCCACCAACTGCTCGGCAAAGTACTGCGCATCGTGCTGCAAAAGCGATAGCAGCCCGAATCCCGCAAAGAGTACCAATGCTCCCTTGGCCGCTTCGTATGCGGCGACCGCGCGCAGTCCGTCGGATAATCGCATGGGCAATCGAAGGTCTAGAAATCCGTCACGAACGGCACGACGAGCAGCGCCGCCCCGATAACGCACAACCAGGCAAGACTATCGATGAAGTAGGGATACAGGCAGAGCAGAACGCCGCAGATCATCGGAGCGAATTTTGCCTGACGTTTCCCGTACACAAAATAAGCCATTCCGAACACGCCGGCGATCAACCCGGCAAAGAGTTCATTCATACCGCGTCTTTCATGGTCCGCTCAAGGTGCCGGTCTGCGCCATACGCTCGCCAGCCAGGGCTGCTCTTCGCGCGGCAATCCGGCCGGCCGGTAGTAGTGATCGAGTTCGATGAATCCCGCATCCGACATCCGGGCGCGCCAGGCTTCAAGATCATGATAGGCGCCGTAACGACCGTGGTTCCAGCCTTCCTCATTGCGGCCGCGCGGGTTGGAGCTGAACAGCACGCCGCCGGGCTTCAGCGTAGCATGCAATTGCCGCAGCACGCGCGGCAGCTCCTGGGACGGAACATGAAACAGCGCGGCATTGGCGAATACGCCGTCGAAGTGCCCGTCCGGCAGATCGAGCTTGAGGAAATCCTGCTGCCATACGTCGCAGCCTGACTCCGTTCGCGCCATCTCCGCAAAACGCGCGGCGCCATCCAGCCCGATCGCAAGGTGGCCGAGAGCGGCGAATGTCTTGAGGTCGCGCCCCGGTCCACAGCCGAAATCGAGAATCGTGAAGGGTGGCTCGGCTTCGATATGGCCCAGCAGTGCGGCGATGTTCTGGCTCACGTCATGATCGTACGTGCCGTCGCGAAAATCCTCGGCGCGCTGGTTGTAGTGTTCCAGGGTCAGGGCGGATATTTTATCCAGGTCGTTTGAATGGAGCTTCATGCACGGGTGCCGGGGAACGGTTTGGGCGGCGGATGGTCAGGCTTGGAAGTCGGCGCACACGCCATGGTATCGCTCACGCGATCATCGGGATGGGCGCGATTCCGATCTTGCGGGAAAATCGCAACACTCGCCGCCGGCGGCCGGTTGCAGCAGGTTCTGCCCACGCTCAACCTGATCAAGCTAGGATGCACTGATCCGCTGAGAATTCTCAAGAGGAGACTGGAATGGCCAAGACTGTAATGCTCATCCATGGCGCCTGGCTCACCCCCGCGGGCTGGGAGTCGTTCAAGACCCGCTACGAAGCACAGGGTTACAAGGTCATTGCGCCGGCCTGGCCTTATGACGATCGTCCGGTCGCGGAACTGAAACGCGCGCCGCATCCGGAATTGAAAAATCTGACGGTCGGGAAAATCGTCGATCACTACGCCGCCAAGATCCGCGAACTGCCCGAACCGCCCATCATCATGGGGCATTCCTTCGGAGGGTTATTCACCCAGTTGCTTCTGGATCGCGGCCTGGGGGCGGCGGGCGTGGCCATCGATCCCGCGGCTCCGCGCGGGGTCATCGTCGGGCCAACCGCATTACTCAGCGCGCTTCCGGTGCTGTTCGCCTGGAACGGATGGAACCGCACGCTGACGATGAAATTCGAGAACTTCTCCAGGGATTTCGCCAACGGATTGCCGGAGGCGGAAAAGCGCGCGACTTATGAACGACAGATCGTGCCCACGCCCGGACGCATTTACTTTGAGGGCGCAATTGGTATCGGCACCGGCGTGAACTGGAAGAACCCGGATCGCGCCCCGCTGCTGCTGATTGCCGGGGAGAAGGACCGTACCGTCACGCCCGGCATGGTCGAAGCGGCCTACCGCAAGCACAGCAAGTCGCCGGTTAGGACGGACTTCAAATTATTCCCGGGCCGCTCGCACTTCCTCTGCGCCGAACCTGGATGGGAGGAAGTCGCCGATTACGCCATTCGGTGGGCAAGCGAGCATGCGAAAGCACGCTGAGGAAGCCCGCCTTATTTCAACAGCCGGTTAGTGACCAGTGCGGCCGTACTACGTTCGATCCAGAATCGCCAAGGCCGCGCAGCCCAGTACGGCCCCGCGAAGTCGACGCCGATGCGGGGTCCGCGCTTGATGGATCGCGCTGGTATGCGGACTCCCCGATCCTCGAGCCAGATCTGCTTCGAGTCTGTCACGTCCGCGCCGTCGAGCTTCTTGTCGATCTTCAGATATTTGGTGACTCTGCCCGGTCCGGCGAGGAGTTTCCGCTCCCCGTTGGGGTCGGCCAGGATGCCGCGAATCAGAACGCCCTCCGGTATGTCTTTGCCGGAAGTGCTGAAGTTGAGCATCCAGTGGATGCCGTAGATGAAGTACACGTACACCGTCCCGCCAGCGGCATAGAGGGGTTCGACCCTCGCAGTACGTCGCCCTCCGCGGGCATGAGAAGCGGCGTCCCTCGGACCCTTGTACGCTTCCACTTCGGTGATCATCCCGGAGATATTGCGACCTCGATAACTCCGCACGATAAATTTACCTAAGAGGTCACGGGCGACTTGGAGAGTGGTCCGGTTGAACGCGGCGCGGTCGAGGCGACGTGGTTCTTTTCGCTTCACCCGCTCTTTGGGGGCGACCGCATCACGAGACGATTTCGCCTTTGCCATCAGTCCGGACAACCGCAAGAGTAAGACAATGCCGCAGGGCCGACGCGGTCGTTCTGAAAATCATTCACCGTTCGAACCAGTATTCGCCCTCGGCTCGCCCCTGACTGCTGTCCGCGCCTGGGTCGAGCGCCTGCCAGGTGCTGATCGCGCCGCGGATGTTCCCGAACTCGCCGGTGCCGCCAGTAAGATTGATGACGCCCCGGATGTCGTAGTGGCGCGAGCCATCCGGCCAGCGCCGGGTCTCGACCGTCCCGCGATAACGCCCGAATACGCGGTTGCCGTCTTCCAGAACGAACATCACGTACGCCGACTCGGTCCCGTTCTCGTCGACAAGGTCGCTCGATCCCCATTCCCGGATCGTTGTGACCGCGACCGCACCGAGAGCAAAAAACCCGGGCGCGAACTCGCGGCTCAGATCGTAAATGCGCAGAACGTGCTTCGGCGCATCGTCCACCGGGAGGCGGTATTGCTTATGGTAGCGGATCGCAGCCGATCCGAGGTCGAATGCGACGGAATGCCGGCCATCCGCAGCGGCGGCTACAACTGGCAGCAACCAAGCCAATACCATGCAGCATTTGCACCAAAATTCGATCACGCTGGACACCTGACTACGCAGTGGTCTTACCGCGCGCATTCGCTCTGCCGCGGTTCAGTCGATCCCGTCAATGAAGCACGTACACGGTCCGTGTCGCCTATAAGGTAAAGAACTGGCCCTCTTTTCTGCTGCTCTGACCCCCCTTTTTTGCTGCGCCTATTTTGCGGGCTTATATGGCCGCATCATTGCGTTGCGCGGGTGCGACCGAACTCTGGCCTTCGTTCTGAGGAAAGTCATCCGAACGATAAGGCTCGATTTCCTTATTGCATACTGGGCATCGATCATTGCACGTACAACTCCACGTATCGACCCAACGCGTTCCACAAGAGCAGTGATAGTAGTTAAGATAAGACACCGATTCCCCTCCTAATTTGTTACAGAGATTACCGAGTTCGCGGGCTGCATATGTTGCGATGGTTCGATAGAGGGACCAAAATTGGCCACGTAGCGTCCCCGACCTTCGAACACTATGAGGCCGGCATCTCTTAAGACCTGCAATTGCTGGCGAATTTTAGCTCGAATGAAATTGTTGCGCGGGAATCGCCGCTTCAATTGAGCCTCGAAGTCATACATTTTTTGAAGCGTGAATTCTCGGACATTTAGAGACTGGATATTACGAAGAATCTCCAGTGTCCATCCTCTAGCTTCGAGGTTCGTTTCACGCCGCAGAAAAGCAGTTCGTCCCCACGTTTCTATGACAGCCGACCTTTTTAGGATTTCGCTGTTCCTTACGTAGAAAACCCTACCAGCTTCTGGAATGCGATTCATGACGATATTGCATCCTACCCAGCCTGCGCGTCTCGCCTGAGGGCTCAGCGGCTTTCGCTTCTCAATTACGGTTGCATCAAGGAAGTAGGTTGGAATTGCAAAGAAATTTGTCACGCGAGAAGAGCTGACATCGTAAGTGAGAAAAAAGAAGTCCGGACTAGAAGCATCACTTAGGCGGGCCATCATCGCCTCAAATGCTCCATCGGGTATCTTGGTAGAGAAATTTCCACGAGTACTCTTTAATTCGAATTCGTTTTCACATTTCACACAGGTGAAATCAAGCACACGCGCATTGTTTTGTCCTCTTGTCAGGGTGCCTCCGCATGAACAGCAGAATGCATTTCTTTCGGTCCATGCTTCCGAAATAACCCTTGCCTTTTGCGTCTCGCTTTTGTAGCGGTCGCCCAAAGCAAGATCAAGATTCAAATCTGTGTCATAGGCGAGCATGTTCGACACTCCAAGATACATCTCCCAATATCGATGGGCCACTGATGTATTTTGCATTCCAATGGAAAATAAACATCAGAAGTGACGACAATTCACTGGAAATCGTGCGTTTTGCGTCCGAGTCAGCCAGCCCCGCTCCACCATGACATAAAAGGCAAGCTCGCACACGATTTCCTCGCGCGATCTGTCCTCCGGTTGCTCCTGGATCAGACGAGTGAGTTCTTCTTTTTTGCCGTGGATATGGATAAAACCTCCGCGTCATAGTCGATACAGCATCATTCTGCTGCGGATTAGTGCGCAAGCGCAACTTATGCGTTAACGGATGCGTGCTGAGTGCCACGCGGCTTCAAGGGGAAGAATCCCGGGAGAAAGCCAAAACAAAAGGGGCGACGCTCCCGCACCGCCCCATCCCGCACTTACTTCGCGCCCTCTCTTTTTTCCTTTGCGCCCTTTGCGTCAACGCTCTTCGCTCTAGTCCATTCGCGCAAGCCAGCGGTAAGTAACGAACGCCAGCAACCCGCAAACCGTGATTACCGCAGCCATCGGCACCGCAGTCCCGTCGTGCAAGATTCCCACCGCCGCACTG
The DNA here is from genome assembly GCA_016194905.1 of Betaproteobacteria bacterium. Taxonomy (NCBI): domain Bacteria; kingdom Pseudomonadati; phylum Pseudomonadota; class Betaproteobacteria; species Betaproteobacteria bacterium. The sequence continues at coordinate 38,989 of JACQAP010000008.1, read as the reverse complement.
GCGATAGCGGCAATCACAAACTGCACGCTGCCCAGCAATGCCGACGCACTTCCCGCCTTGTCGGGAAACGGCGCCATTGCGCCGGCGGAAGCATTCGGGAACGTCAAGCCGCGCAAGGACACAACGAAGAACAGCGGAACCAGGATCCCGATCAATCCAACTGCGTTCGTAAACGCCATCGCGAGCAGCACGAGGCAGAACAGGAAATTCACGAGGTTTGCGATACCGAGAACCCGGTCGGCGTCGTAACGCAAAAGCAAGAGGCGGTTGGCCTGCGTGAACGCGATGATGCCGGCCGCATTCAGACCGAACAGCCAGCCGTACGCGTGCGCCGGCACACCGTACAGGTCGATGAACACGAACGGCGAGCCGGAGATGTAGGCGAACATCCCCGCTTGCCCGAATCCGCCGGACAAGGCGTAGCCGAGATAGCGCCGGTCTGCCAGCAGGCTGGCGTAGTTCGCGAGTGCAGAAGAGAGAGGAATACGAGCCATGTCTTTGGGAAGTGTCTCCGGCAGCCTGAACTTCACCGCGAGCAGGCACGCCACGCCGAACAGCGCGAGCACCCAGAAAATCGAACGCCAGCCGAGCCAGGCCAGCAGGTATCCACCGGCCAGCGGCGCCAGCACCGGCGCAATGCCCATCACCATCAGCAATATGGAGAACACCCGCGCCGATTCCTGATAGTCGTAAAGATCCCGGACCACCGCGCGCGCCACCACCATGCCGGCGCAGCCGCTGACCGCCTGCAGGAAACGCAATCCGATGAGACTGCCGATGCCCGGCGCCAGCGCGCAGCCCGCGGAAGCCGCTATATATAGGGTGAGTCCGAAATACAGCGGCGGCTTGCGGCCGTAACGATCCGCGAGCGGCCCGTAGAAAAGCTGCCCGATCGCGAGCCCGATGAAGAAGGACGCCAGCGTGTGCTGCACCGATGCGGTGTCGGTGGCGAAATAGCGTTCGAGCGCCGGCAACGCCGGCAGGTACATGTCGATCGACATCGGCGCGAATGCGACAAGCGCGCTGAGGATCAGCGTGGTACGGAAATGCCTTTCGGACAAAACGATCGCTTACCGATTCACTTGCCGGCGTCCATCTCGGCAAAGACTTCCTTCGCCATGTGGAAAGCAGCATTGGCGGCGGGCACGCCGCAGTAGATCGCGCATTGCATCAGCAATTCCTTGATCTCGTCCCGGGTCACGCCATTGTTGACCGACGCGCGCAGATGCAGCTTCAGTTCGTCGGGACGGTTGAGCGCGACCAGCATCGCCAGCGTGGCGATGCTGCGCGTGTGCTTCGGCAGGCCCGGGCGGGTCCAGATTTCACCCTAGGCGTAACGCGTGATGAGATCCTGGAAATCGTCGTTGAACGGCGTCCGGGTCTTCAGCGTCCAATCCACGTGCGCATCGCCGAGCACCGCACGACGCACTTCCAGTCCCTTGCCATAGCGTTCTCGTTCGTCCATTCCCACTCCTCTTTTATCTCGATAAGGAAGACCATTGAATCACGGAGAACACGGAGAAAAAATGGAGAAGAGCGGATCGGGGGTTAATAGCAGAGTGACTATCCGAAAACCTGTACTGCCAGATTTTGCCGTGACGGATCATCACCCATTGACACGTTCCTACCCAAATACATCCTTGCTCTTGCCTTTCCTCCGTGTCCTCCGTGAATAACGATTTTCCTATGTTTGTTTCTTCCAGTGGGTGCGCGTGGCCAGCACACGTTCGACGAATTGTTCGGATATGCCGAGATAGTTGGCCGGGTCGAACAACCGGTCCAGATCGGACGCGGAAAGATGTTTGCGGACCTTTGCATCTTTCGCCAGCACATCGCGCAACGGCTTGTTCTGTTCGATGGCGCGGCGGCAAGCCTCCTCGATCAGCCCATGCGCCGCTTCGCGGCCGAGCTTCGGCGCGAGCGCGGCGGAGACTGCCTCGGCCAGGATGAGGCCATGCGTGGCGTCAAGATTATGGCGCATGCGCACCGCGTCGATCTGCAGACCTTCGATTATCTTTGTGAGTTGTTCCAACGCGCCGGCCGAGAGCATGCAGATCTCCGGCAGCGTTTCCCACTCGGCGTGCCAGTTGCCGAGCCCGCGCTCGTGCTCCTGCACCATCGCCGCAAGCATCACCGACACCAGCGCGGGCACCTTCGTTGCCGCGGCCAGCACCACAGCGCAGCCGACCGGGTTGCGTTTATGCGGCAGGGTCGAAGACCCACCGCGCCCGGGTGCCGCCGGTTCGAAAGTTTCGCCGACTTCGGTCTGCATCATCAGCGCAACGTCGTGCGCGATCTTCCCCAGCGTGCCGACCAGCAGACCCAGCGTCGTGGCCACTTCCGCGACACGATCGCGATGCGCATGCCACGGAATATCCGGATCGCCGAGCTTCAACTCCGCTGCCAGCGCCTTGGCGATGTCGAGGCCGCAATCGCCGAGCGACGCCAGCGACCCCGCAGCACCGCCGAACTGGATGACCAGCACATGCGCACGCAACTCACTCAGGCGCGCGCGATGCCGCTCCACTGCGCTCAATGCGCCGGCCACCTTCAGACCGAGGGTAACCGGCACCGCCTGTTGCAGCCAGGTGCGCCCCGCCATCGGCGTGCGTTTGTGTTTTTTCGCGAGGCGTGCCAGTACATCCGCAAGCCGCGCGAGATCGGCGTCGATCAAATCGAATGCGCTGCGCAGTTGCAATACCAGTCCGGTATCCATCGCATCCTGGCTGGTCGCCCCCCAGTGGACAAAGTCCGCCGCTTCCTTGTCCTTCTTCCCGACCAGGGCAGTCAGCGCCTTCACCATGGGAATAGCCGTATTGCCGGCCGTTGCCGCCGCGCGCGCCAGCGCTTCGATGTCGAACAACTTCGCCTGGCATTGGGCCTCGATCGCCGGCGTCACCGCCTTCGGAATCACTCCGAGGCGCGCTTCGGCCCGCGCAAGCGCCGCTTCGAAATCGAGCATGCCTTGCAGGCGCCCGCGATCGGAAAAGATCTCGCGCATCGCATCGGTCCGGAACAACGGGTCGAGAAGACGGGTCATGATTCAAGAGTACGGGTCACGGTTCAGTAGCTGAAGAAAACCGTTTCGTTCTCGCCTTGCAGGATCGCATTCCACTCGAGCCCGTCGTTGGCCTTCGTTGCAATCAGCGTGGACCGACGCTCCGCGGGAACCAGTTTCAACACGGGATCGGTGGCGTTGGCCGGATCGTCCGGAAAATAAATGCGCGTCAGCAAATGGATCAACAGCCCGCGCATGAACACGGCGACGAGCAGATGCGATGCCTGCGGCATTCCGCGCGGCCCGGCGACGCTCCCCGGCTTGACGGTAGTAAAGCGAAATCCGCCGTTCTCATCGGTCGGCACGCGGCCGAAACCCTTGAAACCCGGCGTCAGTGGCTTGTCCTGTGCATCGTCGGGGTGGGCATATTTTCCGTGCGCATCCGCCTGCCAGATTTCGAGGATGGCGTCGTTGACGGGTTTGCCATCGCCGTCGACCACGCGACCGTGGATCACGATCTTGTCGCCCGCTGCTGCCGATGGTGCGAGATCGTTGACGTAGAGATGCTCCAGCCCGATGCGGTAGAACGGGCCGACGGTCTGCGATGCGGTGGCCGTGAGATTCATTTCACTTTTTCCAGCGGCGTCGCGTTGCGGCCGCGCAATACGATGTCGAAACGGTACCCCAGTGCGTATTCGGGCGCAGTGGTGTCCCAGTCGAAGTCGGCCACCAGCCGGTGGCGCGCTCCTTCGTTCGCAGTACCGTTGAAAATCGGATCGTGAGGCAACAGCGGATCGCCGGGGAAATACATCTGCGTCACCAGCCGCGTCACGAACGCGCGGCCGAACAGCGAAAGATGGATATGGGCGGGACGCCAGGCGTTGTGATGATTGCGCCACGGATAAGCGCCCGGTTTGATGGTGACGAAGCGGTAGCGGCCTTCCTTGTCGGTGAGCACCCGGCCGGCGCCAGTAAAGTTCGGGTCCAGCGGCGCGTCGTGATTGTCGTTCTGGTGCCGGTAGCGGCCCGCGGCATTGCATTGCCAGATCTCGACCAGCGAATGCGGCACCGGGCGATCGTTTTCGTCGAGCACGCGGCCGCTGACGATGATGCGCTCGCCCAGCGGGTCACCGGCGTGCTGGCGCGTGAGGTCGTGATCCTCCGGCCGCACGTCGTCCTCGCCGAACACCGGGCCGGTCACCTCGGACAATGTATGCGGCAGCAGGATCAGCGGCCGGGTCGGCGCGCGCTTGCGCGTGGATGCGTAAGGCGGATGAAGATATTCGGGCTGTGTGCCCTTCGGGGGCCGCCGGTAACCGGCAACATCGGCCATGCTTTTCGCTCCTCCCTGAAGATCCGGCAGCATGAATGCAAACCGGCCGTCCACTCTGGACGGACGGCGCGCCAGACTTAAGAGTGCGATTGTCTCAGAACATGCCGTTATTGTTGGCCGCTTTTTCGGGGATATCCTGGATTACGTCCCAGTGTTCGACGATGCGCTCGCCGTCCACCCGGAAGATGTCCACGATCGCCAGGCCGCGCGCGCCCGGCTCGGGAATGCCGTGCACGTGCAGGATGACGAAGTCGCCGTCGGCAAGCACGCGCTTGATCTCGATTCAGTGGGCGCCGGCAAACGCCGCCTTGAACACCGGGGCAAACTGCTCCAGCGTTGTCGACGTGCGGATCGTGGTGCCGGCGTCGATGGATCGGGTAATGCGGCCGTCGGACATGGCGTTGCTCATTTCCTCGAACAGGTCGGCGACATTCTGCGAGAAGCCGTTCTGCACCATGCCGGCCTTGGCCTGCACCGGATCGCCCTTGACATACTTGAGGTCGGGTTTGCCGATCGCCGCGCCGAGAATGCCCGCCGCCTGGCTCATGGTGTAGTCACGCGGCCCGATCAGATGACGCACCGACTGGCCTTTGAAGGTCGGCTGCACCAGTTCCTTTGCCGCATGCGCCGCGATGTCCTGCACCGCGATCATCGCCATCGGAGCGTCCGGCACGATCATGCCGGGATAGACGCCGAACGCCTTGATCAGCCCGATCGCATGCAAGTGGTTTTCCATGAAATAGGCCGCGCGCAGATGCAGGATGTTGACGCCGGGGAGCTTCTTCAAGCGTTCTTCCTGGTCGTGCAGGCCGGCGATCGGTCCGGTGCCGCCGGGTAATGCAGCGCCCGCACTGGAAAGACTGATGACGTTCTTCGCTCCGCTCCTGACGATGGCCAGCGAGACCGCTTCGCCCACCGCATTCTGATATTTGCGGTGATCCGCCGAGGAGTAGTCCGGCGGGATCATCGCGTACACCGCATCGGCCCCTTTGAACTGCTGCGCCAGAAAAGCCGCATCGGCCGCGCTGCCGACAGCGAGTTCCGCCCCGGCATCTTTCAGCGATTTCATGTGCGCGGCATCGCGCCCGACAACCCTGACTTTCCTGCCCTGGCCAAGCAGCAACTTCGCCAGCCTGGACGTGATGTTACCGTTTGCACCCATCAGTACGATCATGACTCGATCCTCCGCAGATATATTTCGACCCGCCCATCTTCCTCCCGGGTATTGATCGGATAAAGCGTCCAAATCATAATTCTCTGTCAACCAAAGCTAAACAATCGCCATGCCCGTCGCCTCTTCGGTCAACCTCAACCGCCTCGCGGCCTTCGCGGCCGTGGTGGAATCCGGTTCGTTCACGGCAGCCGCGGAAAAACTCGGGCTGACCAAGGCCATGGTCAGCCAGCACGTCAGCCGGCTGGAAAAGGAACTGGGTATCGGTCTTCTGACCCGGACCACGCGCAAGGTGACACCGACGGAGACGGGTGCGGTGTTCTACGCCGACTGCGCACAGGTGCTGCAGGAACTGGAAGCGGCCATCGCGCGGGTGGGTGGCGGATCGGAAGTGCCGAGCGGCACACTGCGGCTGACGACCGCGGAGGATTATGGTTCGGCGGTTGTCGTGCCTGCGCTGGCGGCATTCATGCACCGGTTCCCGGAGGTAAAGGTCGAATTCGTTGCCACCGATCAGGTGGTCGACCTTGTCGCCGGGCGCTTCGACCTGGCCATCCGCACCGGCTGGCTGCGCGACTCGAGCCTGCGTGCCGCTCGGCTGGGTGGATTCGATCAGGTCGTCGCGGCCGCGCCGGCGTACCTGAAGAAATTCGGCACACCCAAGCGCCCGGAAGATCTGGCGAAGCACCTCTGGATCGCGCTGACTCTGTTGTGCGGCGCACTCACCTGGACCTTCAGCGCGAAAGACGGCAAGACGCAGACGGTTCGAGTCTCGTCGACGGTCAGCACCAACAGCACGGCGTCATTACGTGCGTTCATGCGCGAAGGCGTGGGGGTGTCGATCCTGCCGCAATACATGCTGGATGCCGATATTCGCGCCGGCCGCCTCGTGCGATTGCTGGCGGGCTGGTCGCTGCCGCAGGGTGGCGTGCACGCCGTGTACCCGAACGCGCGCTACACTTCCGCAAAAGTACGCGCCTTCCTCGACTTCTTCCGCGCCTATCTCGCACGTCGGTGAAACCGCCGATGCGCTAAGCTGCGCGGGCGGCGAGGGGCTAGGGGTTAGGGACTAGGGGCTAGGGAAAAACAAAAACTCTAGTACCGGTCTTCGACGATAAGCGCTCCGCAATATTATTGAGATTCCATTGACTTAATTTCCTCCCTAGCCCCTAACCCCTAGCCCCTCAACAAGTGAAACGCGTCCCTCTCGATTCCGTCGCCTTTGCGACGATGGTGTTGTGCTGCTTTGTCTGGGGCTTCACCAACGTGGCGACCAAGCTCGCGGCCGCGGACATCTCCCCGGTGATGCAGAGCGGCCTGCGTTCGATACTCGCCACGGTGCTGCTGACGATCTGGGCGCGGATGCGCAACATCCCGCTGTTCGACGGCGATGGCACGCTGAAAGCCGGACTGATTGCCGGCGCGCTGTTCGCGGGGGAATTCCTGTTCATCTACGCCGGACTCGCGCATACCGGCGCATCGCGCATGGTGGTGTTCGTCTACACGGCGCCGTGCCTGACCGCGCTTGGGCTTCACTGGTTCGTGCCGGGCGAGCGGCTGCATCCGGCGCAATGGATCGGCATCCTGCTGGCGTTCGGCGGCATCGTTACCGCATTTGGCGACGGCTTCGCGTCGTCACCCGCTTCCCTGCTCGGCGATGCATTCGGAGTCATCGGCGGCATCCTCTGGTCGGCCACCACCGTGTGGATACGCGCCACCGGACTCACCCGCATCAGCGCAGCAAAAGTGCTGTTCTATCAGCTCGCGGTTTCGTCGCTGACCTTGCCGATCGCGTCGTGGCTGATGGGGGAAGCGGGTGTGATAGCGCTCACGCCGATCGCGGTGGCAAGCCTGGTCTATCAGGGCATGATTGTCGCATTCGCGACTTATCTGGCCTGGTTCTGGCTGCTGACCCGCTATCTCGCGGGACGGCTGGCGGTGTTCGGATTCCTGACACCGCTGTTCGGCGTGATGATGGGAGCGGTCGTGCTCGCGGAACCGCTGCGCCCGGCCTTCCTCGGCGCGCTCGCCATGGTGGGAACCGGGATTTTTCTCGTCAACAGGCGAGCCCCGAAGAACTGAACGCTCAGGGCTGTTCGTCCTGCGCTGCGGGAAGGTGGAAACGCCCGATCAGCTTCAGCGTTGCCTCGGCCGCGCGAATGCTGGTGAAGATAGCAACGGCCGTGATCACCACGAATATCCAGTTGACCTCGCCGGTGTCGAGAATCTGCGCCAGCGTCACGAACAGTCTCATGACCGATACGAGCAGCAGCGTGATCGCGGCGGCGGGACTTTTGAAACGCCAGAGCAAACCGCCGAGGAACCCGAACAGTCCCACGTCGAGCAGTGTCCGCTCGCCTTCTATCAGATAGAGCAGCGCCAGGATGCCGGCCACGAGCAGGAACACGATGGACGTGTCGGTGACGACGTTCAGCGCGTCCTGGCGGCTGCGGATCAACGCAAAGATTCCCCTACGCCTGCTTTCCGACAAAGTGCCCTCCCCCGCAATACCGGACATTTCCGGCCGGAACGAATCATAATGGCCGCGATGGGAACTCTCAATCTGATGGTCTATCGTCATTCAGCGTTCTACAGCCCGCTGATCGCCGGCATCGCCGAGGGCTTCTTCGCGGCGGAAGGCTTCGAACCGACTTATAGCGTGATGCCGCCGGGAAAAAGCGTCGGCGAAATGCTGGTATCCGGCGCAATTCATGTTTCGCAGACCGCCGTGTCCGGAGCCTGGCCTTATCTGGAGAAAGGCGAGCGGCCGCCCTTCGTCAGTTTTGCGCAGATCAACCAGCGTGACGGTTTCCTCATCGCATCGCGCCATCCGGTGCCGGAGTTCGGCTGGGCCAAGCTGACCACCGGGAAATTCATGTACGCTCACGGCGGCCAGCCGCAGGCGATGCTGGCTTACGCACTGCACAAGAAAGGCGTCTCGCTCGACAAGACCTCCGACATCGACGCGGGGAATCCGCAAAAATCGATGGCGGCATTCCGCAAAGGCCAGGGCGACTGGTACCACGAACAGGCGCCCTACCCGCAGCAACTGCGGCACGAGGGCCTGGCCGAAGTCGTCGCCTCGGTCGGCGAAGCCATCGGCCCGGTCGCTTTCAGCAGCCTTGCTGCGGCGCCGCGATGGCTGGCATCGCCGGACGCGATTCGCTTCGCGCGCGCCTATCGCAAGGCCCGCGCCTGGGTGCAGGCGGCGTCCGCCACGACCGTTGCCGGGGCGGAACAATCTTTCTTTCCGGACATCGCGCCGGACGCCATGATCGCCGCGATACGCTATTACCAGGAACTCGGTTGCTGGGCCGGCGATATCGCGATCGATCCCGCGCACTACGAAACCGCGCTGGACGTATTTGCCCACTCGAAGCTGATCACGCGGCGCCATCCCTACGACAAGGTGGTGGTTGCACCGCCAAAGTAGCGCAGCGGCACCCATCGCGGCCGGCAATGTGAGAATATTGGACTTCCAACAGTTGGCCGTCCGATAAAAGGGCGCGACATCCGGCGGCCATGCTGGAGCCAAAGGTCACACGGAGAAGCGGGTCCGGGCCCGACAACAACGAAAATCGTGAGCACGACCGCAAACCCTCCGGCAGGCAAGCCGTCACTCATCGAAAAACTCGCCGCCGTATCGGCGTTCGCGGGCGGTGCGATCCTGACCACGATTGCCGCGATGGCGGTCGCGTCCATCGTCATGCGCTCGCTCGGCTTCCAGCCGATTCAGGGTGACTTCGAACTGGTACAGGTCGCGCTGGCGGGCTGCATTGCGCTGATGCTGCCATGGTGCCAATTGCAGGGCGGCAACCTCACCGTCGATTTCTTTACCGTACGCCTGCGCAAGACAAAGCAACGCCGGCTCGACGCCATGGGCGCAGCGCTGTTCGCGCTGGTCATGGCGCTGGTGACATGGCGAACCTGTGCCGGCGCGATCGCCGTCAAAGCCAGCAACGAAAGCACCATGATCCTCGGCTTCCCGTTGTGGATCGGCTATGTCGCCATGATCCCGGGCCTGCTCCTTACGGTATTTGCGGCGCTGCAGTCGGCGCGCACCGCGTGGAAGAAAGCCGGCGATGAATAATTTCAGCCTCGGCCTGTCTCTGTTCGGCGCGATGCTTGCGCTGATGATCCTGCGCGTGCCGATTTCGGTCGCGATGTTCCTGCCCGGCGCGGTCGGTTACTGGCTGCTCGCCGGCGATGCGGCACTGTTCAATCACCTGAAAGGCGCGACCTACGCGCGTTTTTCCAATTACGACCTGTCGGTGATCCCGCTGTTCATCCTGATGGGGCAGTTCGCCACCCAGGGAGGCTTGAGCCGCTCCCTGTTCAAGTTCGCCAGTTCGCTGATCGGGCATTTGCGCGGCGGCGTGGCCATGGCGGCGATCGTCGCCTGTGCCATGTTCGGTGCGGTGTGCGGATCGTCGGTCGCCACTGCGGCAACGCTGGCGCAAGTGGCGCTGCCGGAAATGCGCAGGCTGAACTACTCCGGCCGGTTGTCCACGGCCACGCTCGCTGTCGGCGGCACCCTCGGCATCCTGATTCCGCCATCGGTGCCGCTGGTGGTGTATGCGATCCTGACCGAGACGAATATCGCCAAGCTGTTCATGGCGGCCTTCATCCCCGGCATCATCGCGGCGATCGGCTATTGCATCGTGATCGCCATCACCGTGACGCTGCGCCCCGACCTCGGACCGGCGCAGCCGCGCGTCTCGAATGCCGGGCGCCTGCGCGCCTTCCTCGAGATCTGGCCGATTGCGGCGGTGTTCGTCATCGTCTTCGGCGGCATCTACGGCGGATTCTTCACGCCCACCGAAGGCGCCGCGGTGGGCGCGGCGGGAATGTTCGCCGCAGCCCTGCTGCGGCGTGAACTCAGCCTCAAGGGCGTCGGCCGCAGCTTCCTCGGCACCGCCGTAACCTCCGGCATGATCTTCATGGTCTTCCTCGGCGCCGACATGCTGAACGGCGCGCTGGCCTTGTCGCAGATGCCGAAGCAGCTTGCCGACTGGGTCACGCACATCGGCTGGTCGCCGCTGGCGATCGTCGCCATCGTCATCGCCATGTACATCGTCATGGGTTTTTTCATGGACGAACTCGCCACCATCATCCTGACCATTCCGGTGATCTTCCCGGCGATCATGGGCCTCGACCTGTGGGGGCTCGAATACACCGAGAAGGCGATCTGGTTCGGGATCCTGATGCTGATGGTGGTCGAGATCGGGCTGGTGCATCCGCCCGTGGGGCTGAACATTTTCGTGATCAACAGTCTCGCCAAGGACGTGCCGATGATGGAAACCTTCAAGGGCGTCATTCCCTTCCTGGTCTCGGATTTCCTGCGCGTGATCCTGCTGTTCGTGTTCCCGATCGTCAGCCTGTACCTGGTACGGCTGATATTCTAAGCTGCGCCGCTTTCAGCACTGCGGGTTGCCACGTCGCTCTGACCCGGTGGCAGCGTCACTCTTGATTGATCGGAAAATTGCGATATTCTTATCGTGCGCCCGGACGGATTCCGGAGGCGTTCCGGCGCGACGAAACCGACGTTGGCCGACGAGACAAACGATCAAGCGCGCCTCACGAATCATTGCGACCATGCTCAATGCAATCCATTTCTCTTGGCGAGACCGACTGCGGGCCTGCGCCGTTCACTTCTTCATCAGTGCCATCATCGCGGTCGTCTCCGCGCTGTTCGTATTTGTCTTCTGGTATCCCGATCCCTACCGCGAGATTTCCGGCGGACGTGAACTATTTCTGATTCTGGTATCGGTTGACGTCATCCTCGGACCACTGATCACCCTGTCGATTTTCAACCGCGCCAAGCCCTGGCTGGTTCTTCGCCGCGATCTGGTTTGCGTTGGCGTGGTCCAGCTCGTTGCCCTCGGTTATGGCATGTGGACGGCGTTCGTAGCGCGCCCCGTGCATCTGGTTTTCGAGTACGACCGCTTTCGCGTGGTCCACGCGATCGAAGTGCCGAAGGAACTACTTGCTCAGGCACCACCCGAATTGCGCACACTGCCTCCGTTCGGGACCACTGTGCTGGCATTGCGCCCTTTCCGGGATGCCGACGAGAAATTCAATACCACGATGGCGGCGTTGCAGGGGTTGCCGCTCGGCGCGCGACCGGACCTGTGGCAACCCTACCCGGACGCACGCATCCGGGTGATTGAGTCCGCCAAGCCTGCCGTCTTGCTCAAGAAACGCTTCCCCGACAGGGCGGCGGATATCGACCAGGCGATCGAACGGACCGGGCGCGCCCCCGATGCAGTGCTTTACCTGCCACTCGTGGGAAGAAAAGTGTTCTGGACCGTGCTCCTCGATTCCTCCACGGCCGAAGTGCTCGGCTTTCTACCACTGGATTCATTCTGACTGCCAGCCGTTTCCGAACTGTGTGGCGACGCGAATCATTCAAAGCTTCCATACGCTGGGGCTGCAACGCACGTAGTTCGGCGCGCACGGCGTCTCGCCGCCCAGCTAGCGCGGCCAGGCCCAGCGCGAACGGAATCTGATGGCGCGGGTCCAGTGAGCCGAAACTCGCGTCGATGCGGCCGATTCCGGTTGCTTCAGCCGGTCGGCAACGGGATGAACTCGCTCTCGCCGGGAACGCGCGGAAACTTTCCATCCGCCCATTCGCGCTTTGCCCGCTCGATGCGTTCCGGCGAGCTCGCCACAAAATTCCACCAGATATGGCGCCGGCTTTCGAGTGGCGCTCCACCCAGCAGCGCGACACGACTCGGATTCTTCGCGCGCAACTTCACACCTTCGCCTTCGATGAACACCAACAGCGTTCCTTCCGCAAAGGTCCGGCCTTCCACTTCGATGCTGCCTTCGACCACGTAAGCCGCGCGCTCCGCATGCTCGATCGGCAATTCGAGTATTGCGCCAGAATCGCATGTCGCATCGACATAGAACGTTTCGGAGAACACTTGCACCGGCGAGCGCAGGCCGAAGGCCCCGCCGGCAATGAGCCGCATGCGAACGCCGTCTACATCCCGCAACGGCAACTGCTTTGCCGGAAAATGATGGAACGCGGGCCCGGTTTCTTCATCGGCAAGCGGCAAGGCCACCCACGATTGCAGCCCGTGCAGCTTGTGGCCCGACGCGCGCAATGCCGCACCCGTACGCTCCGAATGCACGATGCCGCTGCCCGCCGTCATCCAGTTGACGTCGCCCGGACGAATGGTCTGCACCACGCCGAGGCTGTCGCGATGCTCGATCTCGCCATCGAAGAGATAAGTCACCGTGGCCAGGCAGACATGCGGGTGCGGGCGCACGTCGACGCCCTGTCCCGCGGGGAAGGTAACCGGCCCCATGTGATCGAGGAAGATGAAAGGTCCGACCATGCGCCCGCCGCCGAACGGCAAAATTCGCCTGACCTCGAAGCCGCCGCCGAGTTCGCGGCGGCGGCTCTCCACAACATGCGCGATCGCAGTCACGTAACGACCTTTCCGGATTCCGGATCGAGGGTCAGGGCTTCCACACCGCGGGACTGCAGCGCACGTAGTTCGGCGCATAGGGCGCCTCGCCGCCGAGTTCGCGCGCCGCGCGCCAGGCCCAGCGCGGATCGTCCATCGCCGCGCGCGCGATCGCGATCAGATCGGCTTTGCCGCTGGCAACGATTTCCTCGGCCTGTGCCGGCTTCGTGATCATGCCCACCGACATTGTGGCGATGCCGGCGGCCTTTTTTATTTTCTCGGCGAAAGGCAAATTGAATCCCGGTCCGAAAGGGATCTGCTGGCGCGGATCCAGCGCGCCGGAACTCACGTCGATGAAGTCGCAGCCGCGCGACCGCAGTTCCCTGGCGAACATCACGGTTTCTTCCGGCGTCCAGCCGCCGTCGATCCAGTCGGTGGCGGACACGCGCGCCCCAAGCGCGCGGTCCTGCGGCCACACAGCGCGTACCGCCTCGAATACCTCGAGCGGGAAGCGCATGCGATTTTCCAGCGAGCCGCCGTAATCGTCGGTGCGCTGATTCGAAATCGGCGACAGGAACTGGTGCATCAGGTAACCGTGCGCGGCATGCAACTCGACGAGGTCGAAGCCGATGCGCAGCGCCCGCTTCGCGGATTCGACGAACTGCTGCTTCACGTCCGCCAGACCGCTCGGACTGAGTGCTTCCGGCACGTGCCAGCCGGGGCCGTACGGCAAGGCGGACGGCGCCACTGTGGTCCAGGCGCCCTCGTTCGCGGCAAGCGCTTTGCCGCCTTCGAACGGCGTGTGCGCCGAACCTTTGCGGCCGGCATGCGCGAGCTGGATGCCGAGCCTGGCGACGCCGTGCTTGCGGCAGAAATCCACCACATGCTTGATCGTCTTCTCGTTCTCGTCGCTGTACAGCCCGAGACAACGCGGCGAGATGCGTCCGACGGGAGAAACATGAGTGGCTTCGGTGATGACCAGGCCGGCCGCGCCCATGGCGAACTGGCCGAGGTGCATCAGGTGCCAGTCGTTCGCCGAGCCGTTCACGGACATGTACTGGCACATCGGGGAGACGACAATACGGTTCGGCAACGTCAGGCCGCGCATGGGGAAGGGCGTGAAAAGCTGGATGCTCATGGAGGTTTCGTCTGAATTGCGGAGTTGGAAAGTAGCCGGATTCTAACAGCAGGGATTTGGCGACGCGCGGCGGCATGCTATTCGAAGCGATGTCATACTGCGCGCCCGAAACCAGATCCACCGGTACGCACGCCAGCTATCCGGCCAGCCGGTCGTGGTCGAGTGGTCCAAGACCGATCGCTATGGCCGCATCGTCGGCAAAATCGAGACGGTGTCGACGTCGATCTTGAACAGATCGGGAAAGGTTCGGCCTGGGTGTTTGCGCAATGCCTGCGCGAACTGCCGGTCGAAGACCGCAAGCCCTATCTGGAAGCGGAGCGCCAGGCAAAAAGCGAGTGCCGCGGATTGTGGCGCGACAACGATCCCGAACCCCCGTGGCAGTGGCGCCGCGAGCGCCGCACTGCTCGAAGCAGTTAGTTTTGAACCGCGGAGGACACGGAGGACACGGAGGAAAAACAAAGCGAGAAAAAACCATTCGGGGTTAAAAGGAAAGTGACTGTTCGCAAAGCTGCGCCGCCAACTCTTGCTGCGACGGATCATGATCAGCCACGGCAACAGTGTAGTCGGAGCATTTTTTGCTCTTGCTTTTCCTCCGTGTCCTCCGCGTCCTCCGTGGTTCAAGAATCAGACACCGAACTGCAGTTCGGCGAGCCGGGCGTAGAGGGGATTGGAGGCAAGTAGTTCTTCGTGCGTGCCCGCCCCGATGAGCCGGCCCCGGTCGATCACCGCGATGCGATCCACGCTTTTCACTGTGGACAACCGGTGCGCGATGATCAGCGTGGTGCGTGACTCCATCAGCCGCTCGAGTGCGATCTGCACCATGCGTTCAGACTCGGAGTCGAGCGCGGACGTGGCTTCGTCCAGCAGCAGGATCGGGCGATTCGACAGAACCGCGCGGGCGATCGCCAGTCGCTGGCGCTGGCCACCCGACAAGCGCACGCCACGCTCGCCCAGGTAAGTGTCGAATCCCTCCGGCAGGCGCTCGATGAATTCCGTGGCGAACGCCGCATCGCAGGCCTGCCTGACATCGGAATCGGCCGCGTCGGGCCTGCCGTAGCGTACGTTCTCAGTGACGCTGGCCGCGAAAATCGCCGGCTCCTGCGGCACCAGCGCGATGCGGTTGCGCAGCTGCATCGGATCCACGCGCCGGATGTCGACGCCGTCGATGCGAATCGTGCCGCGCTGCGGATCGTAGAAGCGCAGCAGCAACTGGAACACCGTCGACTTGCCCGCGCCCGATGGCCCCACCAGCGCCAGCTTTTCGCCGGGCGCGATATCCAGCGTGAAGTCTTGTATCGCGGCACTGGCGGGTCGGGACGGATAGTGGAAAGTCAGCGCGTCGAACTCGACCGATCCGACCGCCGGCTGCGGAAACGCAAGCGGATTCTCCGGTACGACGACCGCGGGATTCGTGTCGAGGATTTCGATCAGCCGTTCGGCGGCGCCGGCGCCGCGCTGCAGGTCGCCCATGACTTCGCTCAGCGCCGCCGCCGCGCCGGCCACCATCGCGGCATAAAATACGAAGGCGGACAACTCGCCCGCGGTCAGCTTTCCGGCCAGCACGTCGTGCCCACCGATCCAGAGGATGATGCCGATGCCGGCGAACACCAGCACGATCACCGCCGATATCAGCGATGCGCGCACCTGGATGCGCTGCCGCGCGGTATCGAACGCGGCCTCGATGCGGCGGCCGAACAGCTTGCGGTCGGTTTCCTCGTGGCCGTAGGCCTGCACGGTGCGGATCTCGTGCAGCGCTTCGTCCACATAGGCGCCGAGGTCCGCGACGCGATCCTGGCTGGCGCGCGCCAGCTTGCGCACGCGGCGGCCGAACAACACGATCGGAACGATCACAACCGGCACAGTGAGCAATACCAGCAGCGTGAGCTTCCAACTGGTGAGCGTCAGCATGACCAGCGCGCCGGCTCCGAGCAGGCCGTTGCGCAACGCCATCGACACGCTGGTGCCGACGATCTGCTCGAGCAGCGCGGTATCCGTGGTCAACCGCGAAATCATCTCGCCGGTGCGGGTCTGCTCGAACCAGGCGGGCGACAGCGTAAGCAAGTGCGAAAACACCTTGCGGCGGATGTCCGCGATCACGCGCTCGCCCAACCAGGAAATCAGATAGAAGCGCACCCAGGTCGCGCTCGCCATCACCACGATCACCGTCAACAGGAAGAACAACCCCTGGTTCAGCGCTGCCGGATCGCCACCGGAAAAGCCGCGGTCGACCACTTGTTTGAGTCCCTGGCCGATGACCAGGAAACAGCCGGCGGACACGATCAACGCGAGGCTGAAAAGGACCATGCGCCGCCGATAAGGCGTCGCGAAACGCAACAACACCGACAGCGCGCGCAGGCTGGCTGCAACGCGGACGGGCGGCATCGGCTCGGAAAGGTTATGCGCTTCGGAGTTCATGCTTACCTGGGTTGTGATTGCCGGAGCAAAATTGGGGGGTCCGCCTGCAAGCGGTCGATAGAATAACGCGAAGCAGGATGCTCGCGGCGCAGCAAAGGTTGCTGCGCCCAACCCGGCGCGAGTTATCCCGCATTGTGAAATTCATAACCGGATGATGACAAATCGGGCGCCCCGAGTATCATCGCCGTTATAAAAATCCATCTACAGGAGGAGCGCATCATGAACGACCAGCTCGAAGCGGCGGCGATCGAGTATCACGAGAAACCGACGCCTGGAAAAATATCCGTTACCCCGACCAAGGGGCTCATCAATCAGCGCGATCTTGCGCTCGCTTATTCTCCAGGCGTTGCCTATGCCTGCAAGGCCATCGAAGCCGATCCCTCACGCGCTGCACGACTGACCTCGCGCGCCAACCTGGTCGGCGTGATCACCAACGGCACCGCGGTGCTTGGACTGGGCAACATCGGCCCGCTCGCCGGCAAGCCGGTGATGGAAGGCAAGGGCTGCCTGTTCAAGAAATTCGCCGGCATCGACGTGTTCGACATCGAGCTCGCCGAAAACGATCCCGACAAGCTGGTGGACATGATCGCGGCGCTCGAACCGACGTTGGGCGGCATCAACCTCGAGGACATCAAGGCGCCCGAATGTTTCTACATCGAGCGCAAGCTGCGCGAGCGCATGAAGATACCGGTGTTCCATGATGACCAGCACGGCACCGCGATCATCGTCGGCGCGGCAGTGAGCAACGGACTCAAGGTAGTAAACAAGAAAATCGGCTCGGTGAAGCTGGTGTGCTCCGGCGCCGGCGCCGCGGCCATCGCCTGCCTCGATCTGCTGTGCGGCCTGGGACTCAAGCGCGAAAACATTTTCGTCTGCGACTCGAAAGGCGTGATCTATGAGGGCCGCGACGACAAAATGGAGCCGAACAAGGCCCGCTATGCATGCAAGACCGACGCCCGCCAGCTCGCCGACGTGATCGCCGGCGCCGATATCTTTCTCGGCCTGTCCGGGCCCGGCGCAATGAGGCAGGATTGGGTCAAGAAGATGGCCGACAGGCCGATGGTGTTCGCGCTTGCCAATCCCACGCCGGAAATCCTGCCGGAGGAGGTCAAGGCGGTGCGGCCCGACGCAATCATCGCCACCGGCCGCTCGGACTATCCGAACCAGGTCAACAACGTGCTGTGCTTCCCGTTCATCTTCCGCGGCGCGCTCGACGTCGGCGCCACCAAAATCACCGAGGAAATGAAGCTCGCCTGCGTGCACGCCATCGCCGAGTTGGCGCAGGCCGAACAATCCGACGTGGTGGCAATGGCCTATGGGGGCGAGAACCTGTCCTTCGGTCCGGATTACATCATTCCCACGCCCTTCGATCCGCGGCTCATTACCCGTATCGCACCGGCGGTGGCGAAAGCGGCGATGGAAAGCGGGGTCGCCACTCGGCCCATCGCCGATCTGGAGGCCTACCGCGAGCAACTCACCAACTTCGTCTATCAGTCCGGCTTCTTCATGAAGCCGGTGTTCGCCGCGGCAAAAAAAACACCCAAGCGCGTGATCTATGCCGAGGGCGAGGACGAACGGGTATTGCGCGCCGCGCAGGTCGTGGTGGACGAGAAGCTCGCACGGCCTATCCTGATCGGGCGTCCGGAAGTGGTGGAGACGCGCATCGAGCGCTTCGGCCTGCGGCTCGCGCCGGGTCGGGATTTCGAGCTGGTGAACCCGGAGTCCGATACCCGCTACAAGGAGGTATGGACCGAGTACTACAAGTTGATGCGCCGGCGCGGCGTGTCTCCGGATGACGCAAAGGTGCATGTGCGCCAGTCCAATACTTTGATCGGGGCCATGCTGTTGCGCCGGGGGGACGGCGACGCATTGTTGTGCGGTACCTTCGGCCGGCACAAGGACCATCTGCGGCATGTCGCCAACATCATCGGCCTGAGGCGCGGTTCCAGCGTTTTTGCGGCGATGAACGTGTTGATGCTGCCGAAGCGCACCGTGTTCATCAGCGATACCTATGTCAACGAAGATCCGTCGGTCGAACAACTGACCGAAATCACCGTAATGGCGGCCGAGGAAGTGCGCCGCTTCGGCATCGCGCCGAAGGTGGCGCTGCTTTCGCACTCGAATTTCGGCTCCGACGATTCTCCCTCGGCGCTGAAGATGAGCCAGGCGCTGGATGCGATCGAGCGGATTGCGCCGGAACTGGAAATCGACGGCGAGATGCATGCCGATGCGGCGCTCTCGGAAGCGATCCGGTCGCACGTTCATCCCGACGGCCGACTCAAGGGCGAAGCCAACATCCTGATCATGCCCAACCTCGACGCCGCCAACATCTCCTTCAACCTGCTCAAGATGCTCGGAGGGGAAGGGATTACGGTCGGCCCCATCCTGCTCGGAGCGGCGATGCCGGTTCACATCATGACGCCCAGCGCGACGGTGCGGCGCCTCGTCAACATGACGGCGTTATGCTCCGTGGACGCGAGTGCTCAAGCGCAGTCTTCCTAGGGCGACTGGGAACCTGAAGCCTGCGCCAATGTCAGACACGGCAGTAAGGTATCTAAAACCGCGCTGGCACGCATGTCTTATGGCCTGCTTATGGCCTGCCTGTCCGGGCGGTCCCGCTGGTCTCCTTCTTACCTTTCCCGGGAAAGGCTGTTGGTTGGAGGGAAACAAGTCTTCGATGCCGGTTGCATCGGCAACGGAGCAAAAAAGGGCGCCGCGAGGCGCCCTTTTTTCTTGTCCCGGCAACGCTTACTTCAGCACGAATTCGACCAGTTCCAGTTCCGCGGCGCCTGTATTGGTGAAGGTCACTGCGGTGGTCTGCGGTTGGAACACGAATTGTGCCGGCGCAAGATGCATTTCGGTTTGCGTGCCCTCGGTTTCATGCACCATTTTTCCCTCGCCCATCGCCACGCGGATACTCGGGCCTGGTATCGTCAGCGGACCGATCGTTGCCCCGGGTGCGAGCTTGACGCGGTAAGCGCCGACGCGCGCGTTGTCGAGCGCGGTCTCGGCGCCGGTCAAGGTCGGCAATGCTGCGTTCGGCGCTGCGGGATCCTCCATCGGCTTGAGCAGTTCGATGCCGATCGCGCGGAACGTGCCCGGCCCGCGATTGATGAAGCGATGCGTGTAGGCGCCTTTCGAGGAGGCGTTGTAGTAACCGATGAAGCCCGCCTGCATTTTCACGTCCCTGGGTTCCTGCCCGTGGATCTGGTTGTAGAGCGTGACACTTGTCACCAGTACGTAGGGATAGTCGAGCGAATGGGTGTGATACAGCGTCTGTTCGCCCTCCGGAATTTCGACGTCGATGATGCGCACCCATTCGTTTTCCAGCTTGACCACATGGCGCGGCTCCTCATTGGCCGGCACGATGCGCTCATCGTCGGCCGCGAAGACACCACTGCACGCCAGGCACAACAATGCCGCCGATGCGCCGGATCGAAGACGTCGCCGGTTCATGCTCAGGCCAGCACGTAGCTGGTTTTCACCGTGGTGAAAAACTCCGCCGCGTAGCGTCCCTGCTCGCGCGGACCGTAGCTCGAGCCCTTGCGTCCGCCGAAAGGCACGTGATAGTCCACACCCGCGGTCGGCAGGTTCACCATGACCATGCCGGCCTGCGCGTTCTTGCGGAAATGCGAGGCCTGTTTCAGGGAGGTCGTGACGATGCCGGATGAAAGGCCGAACGGCGTGTCGTTGGCGACCGCCAGCGCTTCCTCGTAATCCTTCACCGCCACCACCGAAGCGACCGGACCGAACACTTCCTCGCGGTTGATGCGCATGGTGTTCACGGTCTCGGTGAACAGCGCCGGCTCCAGATAGAAGCCGTCGGTTTCGCGCTTGACCGGATTTCCGCCGAAAGCAAGCTTGCCGCCTTCCTTCTTGGCTTCCTCTATATAGAAGAGGTCCTGGTTGAGCTGGTTCTTGTCCACCACGGGGCCGATGTCGGTGCCCTGCTTGAGCGCGTTGTCGACTTTCACGCCCTTCAGGCGCTCGACTACCGCCGCAACGAATTTGTCATGAATGCCCTTGGTCACGATCAGCCGCGACGAGGCCGTGCAACGCTGGCCGGTCGAAAAGAACGCGCCATTGACCGCGCATTCGACCGCGGTCTTCAGATCCGCGTCGTCGAGCACCACCAGCGGGTTCTTGCCGCCCATTTCGAGCTGGAACTTGGCCATGCGCGCGATCGCCTTGGCGGCGACCTGCCTGCCGGTCTCGACCGAGCCGGTAAAAGTGATGGCATCGACGCGCTTGTCGTTGACCAGCACTTCGCCGACGACGCTGCCGCGGCCCATGACAAAATTGAAAACGCCCTTCGGAACGCCGGCGTCGACGAGGATCTTTGCAATCGCGTGCGCCATGCCCGGCACCAGATCGGCCGGCTTGAACACCACGCAGTTGCCGTAGGCCAGCGCCGGCGCGATCTTCCATGCGGGAATGGCAGCCGGGAAATTCCACGGCGCGATGATGCCGACGACACCGACCGGTTCGCGCGTGAGTTCGACGTCGATGCCGGGACGCACGGACGGTATCAGTTCGCCGGAACGGCGCAGCACTTCGCCGGCAAAGAATTTGAAGACGTTCCCCGCCCGGACCACTTCGCCGATGCCTTCCGGCAGCGTCTTGCCTTCTTCGCGCGACAGCAGTTTGCCGAGTTCGTCCTTGCGCGCGATGATCTCGTTGCCGACCTTGTCGAGCAGGTCGGCGCGTGCCTGCACGCCAAACGTCGCCCATGCCGGGAAGGCGGCGCGTGCCGCTTCCACTGCCCGCTCGGCCTGTACCTTGTCCGCTTGCGCGTATTCGGCAATGACGTCACCGGTGTCGGACGGATTGACGTCCTTCGACATCGTGGCGCCGGCAACCCATTCGCCGGCGATGTAATTCTGCAGTTGTGTTGTGCTCATAACTCCTCGTTGGATTTTGTTATCAGGCTTGATTTGGTCCCGGACCAGCGGGCCGGAAGCACTAGCCGCTTGAACCCTAGCCCCTAGTCCCTCTTCCCTAGCCCCTGGCGAAGCGCCGCGCTCAATCGCACGCTCCGCGACGCCGACGATGCTAGCACGGCCGTGAACCCGGAGTCAGGACCCCTTCAGGCAGCGGCGCGCGTCCGACGCTTGCGGCGCAGCTTGTTGAAGTCATCCAGCTCCCAGGGACGCAGCGCGAGCACCACGCTGGCCGGGCGGCGTTCGCCGATCAACAGCTGCTTGTCGTCGTTGTGCAGTTCGGAGAACTCGCTCGCCAGCTTGCGCAGTTTGGCAACGACCTGTGCGCTCGATGCCGGCGAAAGCATGGCATTGATCACCATGATGATCTCGTTCGGGCCGTCGAAGCGGGAACGGAAGTATTCGTGCTGGGCCTGCGTCTTGAAGTACTGCAGGATGGGCCCATTCGGCAGCCAGGCAAAATTGGGCGACACCTTGAGCTTGATGCGGTTGTTGGGCATCAGTTCGAGGAACTTGATCTTGTCCAGCTTGAGCAGCAACTGGATGCACTCCGATTTCGGGACGTCGTAGGTCGCGAGAATCTGTTCCAGGGTCATGTGATTGAGCGTGCAGACAGCGACCAGGAACAGCTTGGCGTTGCCCACGACTTCACGTTCCTGCTCGAGCGTCAGGTGGGAGATGTAGTTCTTCTCGCTGTCCACCTCCCGCGCCAGTTCGGTCAGGCCGAGCCCCGCGATCTGACAAACCTGCTCGAAACGCTCCAGCGTGAAGTGATGCGACGAAAACATGCGCTTGACGCTGGCCTCGCTCATCTTGAGCCCGCGCGCCACGTGCGCATAGGTCAGCTTCTTTGCCTTGAGCGAGCGCTTCAGCGCCTCCACCACCGCGACTGCCTGCGACATGGTCCCTCCCCCGGGAAGCCTGAAAGGCTAACCAGATGATACCGCGAGGCGCCGAGGTAGCAACCCCTTTCATAACGCTTCCATGACGTCGCGCTGCTGAGCAACATGGCGCCGCGCCCGCCGATCAACCGCAGCAGCCAGGAGGCAACAAGGATGAAAACCCAGACTTTGTTCACTGCTTTCGCCATCGCCCAGACGCGCACCCGCGACGCAGCGCCTGTTCCGGCGCGATTCGGCCCGGGCTCCACCGACGATACGACGCTGCTCACCGCGCTGCGCAACAGCGCCACCGATCGCGATCAGATCATCCAGCGTCGTATCGGAATGATCACGGCGGCTGCAAACCACATGTAGCGCACTTCACCACCTGTGCGGGTGGGGTCCAAAAGCCTCACCGCTTCGGCCGGTCCTGGTCCAGGGACCGGCCGTTTTTTTAGTCCAACGTTCTTCGATACGCCTTGAGCCCCACCCCCAGCACCACCGCCATGAACAACAGGATCGGCCAGAGTTGCGGCCACAGGTCGTAGATTCCATTTCCCTTGAGCATCAGCCCGCGCACCAGCGAGAGAAAATGCGTCAGCGGCAGCACGTTGCCGATCACCTGCGCCCAGTCGGGCATGCCGCGGAACGGAAACATGAATCCCGACAGCAGCATCGAAGGCAGGAAGAAGAAGAAAGTCATCTGCATGGCCTGCAACTGATTCCTGGCGAGCGAGCTGAACGTAATGCCGAGCGTCAGGTTCGCCGCGATGAAAATCAGCACCACGCCGTACAGCAACAGAATATTGCCCTGCATCGGCACCGAGAATATGTAGCGCGCCGCCAGCAGCACCAGCGTGACCTGGATCAGGCCTATGAGAATGTAGGGAACGATTTTCCCGGTCATCACCTCGATCGGCAGCGCCGGCGTGGCGAGCAGATTCTCGAAGGTGCCGCGCTCCCGTTCGCGGGTCATCGCCAGCCCGGTCATCAGCACCATGGTCATGGTCAGGATCACGCCAAGCAAACCGGGCACGATGTTGTAGGCCGTCACGCCTTCCGGGTTGTAGCGGCGATGGATGCGCAGATCCACGGCAGGCAATGCCGGCGCCTGATCACCCAGCACGCCTTTCAGATCGTGCGACAGCGCGGTTTCGATCGACGGCCCGAGCGCCGCAATCGCATTGCCGGTGGCCGACGGATCGGTTGCATCGGCCTCGATCAGCAGCGTCGGCCGCCCGCCGCGCACCAGGTCACGCTCGAATCCCGCCGGGATGGTGACGACGAACTGCACCTTGCCATGCGCCAGCAAGTCCTCGAGCTCCGCTTCCGTGGATACCTGCCGTACCACCCTGAAGTAGCCGCTGGTTTGCAGGGCGGCCACGATCGTGCGGGCGTACTGGCTGTTGTCCTGCGACAGTACCGCGGTCGGCAGCGACTTCGGATCGGAATTGATGGCGAAACCGAACAGCAGCAACTGGATCACGGGGATGCCGACGATCATGCCGAAGGTGAGCCGGTCGCGCCTGAGCTGGATGAACTCCTTGACCACGATACCGATCCAGCGCGAAAAGGAGAAACGGTTGAACTTCATTGGAAGTTATCCGCCACGTTATCCATCAGGTGGATGAATACGTCTTCCAAGGTCGCGTTGGTCCGCTGCCAGCGATAACGCGGGTCATCCTTGAACGGCGCGATCGCTGCGTCCAGCGCCGCTGCATCCAGGCCGGTGACGTGAAGCGTCGAACCGAACGGTGCGACTTGCCCGACGCCGGGCAGTTCGCGCAATTGATTTTCCAGCAAATGCAGATCCTGGCCCGACACCATCCACGTTACCAACTGTTGCTGGGCGATCACTTCCTCGACCGTGCCCGAGGATAGCAGCCTGCCGTAGGCGATGTAGGCCAGCCGGTGGCAGCGCTCGGCTTCGTCCATGTAATGCGTGGAAACCAACACCGAGATGCCGCCGGCGGCCAGCGCATGGATCTGTTCCCAGAAATCGCGACGCGCCTTCGGATCGACACCCGCGGTCGGCTCGTCGAGCAACAGCAGTTTCGGGTTGTGCAGCATGCAGGCGGCCAGTGCCAGTCGCTGCTTCCATCCGCCCGACAGCGAGCCGGCAAGTTGTCGTTGGCGCGCGCTCAGTCCGAGTTGCGCGATCGCAGCGTCAACCGCCTGGCGGCGGTTCGGCATGCCGTACATGCGTGCGACGAAATCCAGGTTCTCGCGGATCGTGAGGTCTTCCCACAGCGAAAAGCGCTGCGTCATGTAGCCGGCTTCGCGCTTGATCGCCGCGGTCTCGCGAATCACGTCGTAGCCGAGGCAGGTGCCGCTGCCGCTGTCCGGGGTCAGCAATCCGCACAGCATGCGGATGGACGTGGTCTTGCCGCTGCCGTTGGGACCGAGGAAGCCGAAGATCTCGCCGCGCTTTACCCTGAGGGAGAAATCCCTGACGACGTGTTTGTCGCCGAAATGCTTGTTCAGCCCCTGCACGTCGATGACGTAACCGGCGTTCACAGGGTGACATCCACGGGCTGTCCGGGCTTCAGGCGCACCGCGTCGGCCGCCGCAGGCCGCGCTTCCACCATGAAGACCAGCTTGGCGCGCGACTCCTTGCTGTAAATGACCGGAGGCGTGAACTCGGCTTTCGGCGAGACATAGCTGATGGTTGCGGCGATTGGCGCACCGCAACCGTCGCAACTGGCTTTCGCGCCCTGGCCGGTGTGCAACTGACCGACCACGGCTTCCGGCACGAAGAAGCGTAACTTGATATTGGCAGGCGGCAGAAGGCTGACCACCGGTTTGCCGGCGGGCACCCACTCGCCCTGCACGAAGAAGGTGTCCTGCACGAGTGCAGCCTGCGGCGCGCGCTGGGCTTTCTGCGCGAGTTTCCAGTCGGCCTGCGCCACTACCGCTTTGGCGGCGTCGATTTCCGCCTGCGCCGCGGCGAGTTCGCCGGTACGTCCGACGCTCTGCCTCGCGACCCGGATCTGCGCCTGAGCCTGTTCCACGCGCGCCCGATCGCGTGCGAGGTTGGCCTTGGCTTCGTCCAGCCCCGCTGACGAGATGAATCCGCTTTCGAACAATTGCTGATTGCGCGCGAGCTGCGAAGCCGAAAGCTTGCGCGCGGCCTCGGCTTGCTCCGCTTCGGCGATCAAGGTCTCCAGTTCCGGCGCGCGCTGTCCCTTGCGCAGGTTCTCCAGCTTGGCCTGCGCGGCACGCAATCTCTCCTCGGCTTCGCGCTTTTCCGCCGTTTCGTTTTCGCGCTCCAGCGTGAACAACGCCGCGCCGCTCTCGATATTCTGCCCGCGCGCGACATTCAGCGACTGCAGCGACCCCGCATCCGGCGATGCAACTAGCACATACTCGCCTTCGACATAACCCTGGTAGGCGACAGCTTTCGGTTCGCCGCAACCCGCCGCCAGGAGCGCGATCGGGGCGATAAAAATAAAGCGACAACTGCGTAAAGCGGCCTTCATTTCCTTCTCCGTTGACGTTCCTGCGGAGGTACGGGCTCGCCCCCGGGCAGAAAGGTCTCGATCGCAATGCGCGCAATCTCGGCGCATTCGCGCCTGGAGTTCGCGTCGTCCCGCGCGACATTCAGAATAGTGGCGCCTACGAAGAGCATGTGCAGCGCCACAATATTGATTTGATCCGGTTCCCTGCCGAGCAGTTGTGCGACATCGGTCATCGCGGCGCGTACGCGCACGATGAAGTCGCGCAGGAACTGCTTGATCTCCCGGTCTTGCTCCGAACTGACGATCAGCCCGAGCATGACACGCGCGCGCCGCTTGTCGGCCAGCGCTTCGCCGGCGAACTGCGCGAACAGTTCAGGCGTCAGCTTCCCCGCCGATGCACCGGCCACCAGCGAACCGAGCAGGGTCTCGATGGAATGCACCGCGACCGCCTTCAACAGCTCGCTGCGGGTCGGAAAGTAATAAGTCAGGTGGCTCTGGCGCACCCCGGCCGCCCTGGCGATCTTGGGCTGCGTCACTTCCATGAAGCCATGCTCGGCCATCAGGGCGAGGGCGGCATCGAGGATTCTCTGTCTCACGTCGGTTGCGTTGTCCGGGGCCATCGCCGTTCCTTGGTATGATTACCAAAAAGTTTGGTACAATTACCAAACCCTGTCAAGCCCCCCACTACCTCTCCCCGCCCGGTGGGGGAGAGGTGGGCCTCCGGTATGAGAAAATGCCGCTCCTTCCGAGATTCAGGCCTATGAACGTCAGTTCCCTAGCCGCCCGCCCCGCCGTCCAGGCCCTGCGCAACTCCAAGATCCGCGAAGTCGCCAATGCCGCAATGGGAGGAAAAGACCTGCTCGCTTTCTGGTTCGGCGAGCCTGACGAAGTGACCCCCGAGTTCATTCGCCAGGCCGGCATCGAGGCGCTGCAGCGGGGCGACACCTTCTATACGCAGAATTTCGGCATTCCCGAACTGCGCGATACGATCGCCGCCTACGTGTCGCGGCTGCACGGCTCGCAGGTCGAGGCGGCCCCCGACAACATCGCGGTCACCAATTCGGGCATGTCGGCATTGATGCTGACGACCCAGGCACTGATTGGTCCGGGCGACCGCGTCGTGATCGTCACGCCGGTGTGGCCCAACCTGGTGGAAATCCCCAGGATCCTCGGCGCGCAAGCACTGACCTTCCCGCTGACTTTCAGCGCAAACGGTTGGGCACTCGATCTGGAACGCCTGCTCGATGCGCTGACTCCCGGCACGCGTGCGATCTACATCAACTCGCCGAACAACCCGACCGGCTGGACCGTCAGCCGGGAGGAGCAGACCGCGATCCTCGCGCATTGCCGCCGGCACGGCATCTGGATGCTCGGCGACGACGCCTACGAGCGCCTCTACTACGGCAATGGCGTGGCTCCCTCGTTCCTGGACATCGGCAATGCCGAGGACCGCATCGTCAGCACCAATACGTTCTCCAAATCCTGGCTGATGACCGGCTGGCGGCTGGGCTGGATCGTGGCGCCCCGGGAATTGATGCCGGGAATCGGCACGCTGATCGAGTACAACACATCCTGTGCACCCGGATTCGTCCAGCGCGCCGGCATCGTCGCCATCGAGCAGGGGGATGCGGTGATTGCGCGCACGCAGCGGCGTTTTCACAAAGCACGCGATTTTCTTTCCGCGCAACTGCGGGAAATTGCGGACATCGAAGCGCCGCTGCCTGCAGGCGCGATGTACACCTTCTTCAGGGTGCGCGGCGTGACGGACAGCCTGGCGTTTTGCAAGCGCCTGGTCGCGGAGACGGGACTCGGGCTGGCGCCGGGCATTGCCTTCGGACCGGAAGGCGAAGGCTTTGTCCGCTGGTGCTTCGCGGCCAGCGAAGACCGCTTGGCGCTAGGCATCGAACGCTTGAAGAAGTTCATCGCTCATCGCTAATCTGTTACAGGAGCTGGCATGGCCAAGCATCATCACTACGAAACCACGGTGCGCTGGACCGGCAACATGGGCACGGGCACGTCCGCGTATCGCGCCTACAGCCGCAATCATGAAATCCGCGGTCCGGGCAAACCGGCGATACCGGCGTCGTCCGATTCGGCATTTCATGGCGACGCATCGCGATACAACCCGGAAGAATTGCTGGTCGCCTCGCTGTCGACCTGCCACATGCTCTGGTATCTGCATGTGTGTGCGGTCAACAAGGTCGTCGTGCTCGACTACGAGGATCAGGCGGGTGGGATCATGGAAGAAACCGGAGACGGCGGTGGTCGTTTTCTGGAAGTGACGCTGCGGCCGCAGATAACGGTCACACCGGAATCGGATCTCGAAACCGCCAGGCGGCTGCATCACGATGCGCACGAGAAATGTTTCATCGCCAGCTCGGTGAATTTCCCGGTGGGCTGCGAACCCGTCATCCGTCACCCGACGTAGCTCTGCCGCCTGAGACCGCGGCCGAGGGACGAGGGCCGAGGTTCGAGGTTCGAGTAGGTGCCTGATGCCTTTTTCCACTCGGCCCTCGAACCTCGGCCCTGTAGTCGATCACCACACCCGTCATCCGTAACCTGTCACGGTCCCTCCCTGGCGCCACACGCCGGTGCACGGCTAGTCCGGTCCGCACCACCGATAGGCGCGTGGACTCCGCCTTCGTCGCGGAGTAGGCTGTCGGAATCCGAATTGCGCTTAGGATTCGACGCGCCAGGCTTCGGATCGCGGCGCCGCGCTGGCACAAAACCGTGGCACAGCGATTGCGTTAGCAGAGCGACTGTGTATTGGCACAGCGGTTGCGTACTAGCGGAGCACAAACGTCGTGTCCCAACTTCAGTTCATCCCTCGAGAGTGGTTTGTACGGTGACCGCAGTGTCGACTCCTGACAAGGCTTTTGCATTGCCCGAACGGGCTGCCGTGCGCGCCGCATCACCGCTACAAGCAGTGGAGAAATTCGCCGAACCGTCCGGGATTGCCGTCAATATCAGCGGGCTTTCGTTGACGTTTCAAACCGCCGATGCGCCGGTCACCGCGCTCGAAAACATCGACCTGCAGATCCGGCGCGGCGAATTCGTCTCTTTCATCGGTCCCTCCGGATGCGGCAAGACGACGCTGATGCGCGTCATCGCCGATCTGGCGACACCGAGCGCCGGCCGCATCACGGTCAATGGCGTCAGTCCGGAACAGGCGCGTCTCAAGCGTGCATACGGCTATGTGTTCCAGGCGCCGGCGCTCTACGCGTGGCGCAATGTGTTGCGCAACGTGCTGCTGCCCCTGGAAATCATCGGCATACCGGCCGCGGAGCGCAAGGTCCGAGCCGCCGCATATCTTTCCATGGTCGGCCTGGCGGGATTCGAGCGGAAATTCCCGTGGCAATTGTCCGGTGGCATGCAGCAACGCGTTTCCATCGCGCGCGCGCTCGCCTTCGAACCCGAACTCCTGCTGATGGACGAACCGTTCGGGGCACTGGACGAGATCACCCGCGATCACCTCAACGAGCAACTGCTGCAGCTATGGCATCAGACCGGGAAGACCGTCGTGTTCGTCACGCATTCGATCTCGGAAGCGGTATTCCTGTCGAACCGGATCGTCGTGATGAGTCCGCGGCCCGGGCGCATCCTGGAAATCGTCGAAAACAAGCTGCCGCCCGATCGCGGTCTGGACATTCGCGACACGACCGGCTTCCTGGAAGTGGCGCACCGCGTGCGCCAGGCGTTGCGTGCCGGACACAGTTATGACGACTGAGGTCTCCGCATTGCCCGCGGCCGCCTGGACGACAGCGGGAACCCGGTTCACATTTCACGCTGCGCCGGTGGTGGCGGTCCTCGCGATCGTGGTCGTGGGCTGGTACGCGCTCGCCGTATGGCTCAACGCGCCGCAGGTGATCGACCGTTTCGCGCGCGACGGTGGCAACTGGACGGTTCGACAACTGGTCGATGCGACCTGGTCGATGGAGCGACCGGTGCTGCCGGCGCCGCATCAGATCGCGCGGGATTTCTATCAGACGGTTTTCGCCACCCCCATCGACAGCAAGCGCAGCCTGATCTATCACGCCGGCGTGACCGTGTCCGCGACCCTGCTCGGCTTCGTTCTCGGCGCAGCGCTCGGGATTGCGCTCGCCATCGGCATCATTCATCTGCCGATGCTCGATCGCAGCCTGCTGCCGTGGATCATCGCCTCCCAGACCGTGCCGATACTCGCGATCGCGCCGATGATCGTCGTCGTGCTCGGCAATCTGGGCTTCGGCGGGCTGTTACCAAAGGCGATCATCTCGATGTATCTGTGTTTCTTTCCGGTCACCGTCGGTGTGGTCAAGGGGCTGCGCTCGCCCGATCCCCTGCAACTGGATCTGATGCGCACCTACAGCGCCAGCCGCGCCCAGGTATTCCGCAAACTGCGCTGGCCCTCTGCCACCGGGTTCCTGTTCGCCAGTCTGAAAGTGGCGATTGCGGCGAGCCTGATCGGCGCCATCGTCGGCGAATTGCCCACCGGCGCACAAGCGGGCCTGGGAGCAAGGCTGCTGAGCGGGTCGTATTACGGACAGACGATGCAGATCTGGTCGGCATTGATCATGGCGTCACTGGTCGGCGTGGTCCTGGTGTCCATGGTTGCCGTTGCCGAACGACTGGTCATGAGCAGGCAGGGGGCGGCATGAGCAGGAAGCAGGGGCCCCATTCCATGGGGATGCGACCGCCCGCGATTGCCGCCGGACACCGACAGCTCGATGCACGCATGCTACTTGCGGTGAAGGAGGTGGCCCCCGCATGAACGCCAGCCGCCGCACTTACCTGATCGCCATCATCCTGATGGCCGCCGGCCTGATGGTGCCGGCGGGGGGCGCGAGCTGGATGGCCAATACCGCCGCGTTCGCCTTTGCGCTGATTGCCTGCGCGGGAGCGGTGCTGTGTCTGTGGCCGCGCTCTTTCGCGGTCGATCATGTGGCCGCCGCGGTAGGCTTGATTGCTGGCGCAGCGGGAACACTGATCCTCCTTGGCGGACCAGGCCCCTTCGGCATGCAGGCGCCGGGACTGTGGTTGTTCGTCGCCGGCTGGACGCTGTTTCTCTGGCAGCGGCTCGACGTTCTTGCGCGGTCGACAGGCCACGGCGTCGCCGCGCTGCTCGCACCGGGATTGTTCGGGCTGGCGCTGTTGTATCTCTGGCAGGTCGTGGTGACCGGCTTCGCGGTTCCGCAGGTATTGCTACCCTCGCCGTCGCAGGTAGCGACGGTACTCGGTAATCGCGCCGACATCCTGTGGCCGGACTTCCGGCAGACGTTCATGAAGGCGGTGCTTGCTGGTTTCGCGATCGGCAACGCCGCCGGCTTCGTCACCGCAATGATCGCGGACCGCATCGCCTTCCTCAAGCGCGGTGTGCTGCCGCTGTGCAATCTTGCGAGCGCGATGCCGATCGTCGGCATCGCGCCTATCATGGTGATGTGGTTCGGGTTCGACTGGCAGTCGAAAGCGGCGGTAGTCACCGTGGTGACCTTCTTCCCGATGCTGGTCAACACGCTGGCCGGCCTGGCCTCGGTCGACGCCATGCAGCGCGATCTGATGCATTCCTATGGCGCCAGCTTCGGCCAGACCTTCGCCAAGCTGCGCTTGCCCTCGGCGCTGCCGTTCGTGTTCAATGCACTCAAGGTCAATTCCACGCTGGCGCTGATCGCCGCGATCGTCGCCGAGTTCTTCGGTTCGCCGATACTGGGGTTGGGTTTTCGCATCAGCACGGAAGTGGCAAAACTAAATGTCGATGTCGTCTGGGCGGCGATCGCGGTCGCCGCCCTGGCTGGATCGGTTTTCTATGGCGCGATCGCCGCGATCGAACGGGTTTGCACGTTCTGGCACCCGTCCTATCGCGGGTGATCGCATTTCGCAGTTACGTTTTTTGGCGGAACTCAGGAGAGGAAAAATGAAAAGCCGCAATTTTTTGTTGGGTCTGGCACTGTTTGCGTTCGGTAACAGCATCGCCTTCGCGCAGGACAAGCTGACGTTGCAACTGAAGTGGGTGACCCAGTCGCAGTTCGCCGGCTATTACGTGGCGAAGGACAAGGGCTTCTACAAGGAGGCGGGCCTGGACGTGACGGTCAAGGCCGGCGGTCCGGACATCAATCCGAGCCAGGTGATCGCCGGCGGCGGCGCCGACGTGATCGTGGACTGGATGCCTTCCGCGCTCGCCACGCGCGAAAAGGGGGTGCCGCTCGTCAACATCTCGCAGGTGTTCAAGCGCTCCGGGATGATGCTGACCTGCCGCAAGGATTCCGGCGTGAAGACGCCGAAAGACTTCGCCGGACGCACGCTCGGCGTCTGGTTCTACGGCAACGAATATCCCTTCCTGTCGTGGATGGACAAGCTCGGCTACAAAACTTCCGGCGACGCCAATGCGGTCAAGGTACTGAAGCAGGGCTTCAACGTCGATCCGCTGCTGCAGAAGCAGGCCGACTGTATTTCGACCATGACGTATAACGAGTACTGGCAGGTGATCGAATCCGGCATGAAGGCCGACGACCTGATCGTCTTCAAGTACGAAGACCAGGGCGTGGCGACGCTGGAAGACGGCTTGTACACGCTGGAGAAATCGCTCGCCGACGCGAAGATGGCGGACAAGCTTGCGCGCTTCCTGAAGGCCTCGCTGAAAGGCTGGGACTACGCCATCAAGCATCAGGAAGAAGCGGTTAAGATCGTGCTCGAGAACGACGCTTCCGGCGCCCAGACCAAGGGGCATCAGACCACGCAGATGAGCGAAATCGCCAAGCTGGTGGAAGGCGGCAAGCTGGGCTTCCTGGAGCCGGCGGCCTACGATCGCACGGTCAAGACGCTGCTGACCGGCAAGTCCGATCCGGTCATCAGCAAGAAACCGCAGGGTGCGTGGACGCACAAGGTGTGGGAAGCCGCGCAGAAATAAGCGGCGCCACTGTTCGATTGCGCCGCTTTCCCTCATCCCAACCCTTCTCCCGGAGGGAGAAGGGCTTTTCCTCCCTCTCCCTCCGGGAGAGGGACCGAGGGTGAGGGCACGAGGAGAAAGGAAAGAGCATGACAACATTGAAAGCGGGACTGATCCAGATGGGTCTCAAGGGCGACACCGGCATGTCGCCCCAGCAAATCCGCGACAAGATGGTGGAAGCGCATCTGCCGCTGATCGATGCGGCGGGCAAACAAAGCGTGCAGGTACTGTGTTTCCAGGAAGTCTTCACGCAGCCGTATTTCTGTCCGAGCCAGGACAAGAAGTGGTATCGCGCCGTCGAGAAAATTCCCGATGGCCCGACCACTCAGTTGATGCGCGAATACGCGAAGAAATATTCGATGGTGATCGTCGTGCCGATCTTCGAAGAGGAGATGACGGGCGTTTACTACAACGCGGCCGCGGTCATCGACGCGGACGGCACATTCCTCGGCAAGTACCGCAAGAACCACCTCCCGCAGGTGGCGGGCTTCTGGGAGAAATTCTTCTTTAAGCCGGGCAACCTGGGCTACCCGGTATTCCAGACCGCGTATTGCAAGCTCGGTGTCTACATCTGCTACGACCGGCATTTCCCGGAAGGCTGGCGCGCGCTGGGATTGAACGGCGCCGAGTACGTGGTGAACCCTTCGGCGACGGTGGCCGGCTTAAGCCAGTACCTGTGGGAAATCGAACAACCCGCCGCGGCGGTGGCAAACGGCTATTACGTCGGCGCGATCAATCGCGTCGGCACCGAGTCCCCATGGGACATCGGCAAGTTCTACGGTTCCAGCTACTTCGTGAACCCACGCGGCAAGATCGTCGCGCAGGCGAGCGGCGACAAGGATGAGCTGCTGGTGGCGGACCTGGACCTGGAGATGGTGCGCGAAGTGCGCGAACTGTGGCAGTTCTTCCGCGACCGGCGGCCGGAAAGCTACGGCGCGATCAGCGCGGCGCTGTAGAGGAATCCCGTGGGCGACATCCGCGACAAACGACTTCCGCCCGAACAGTACGCGCGCAATTTCGCGGACTCGCACCCACCGCTGACTCCGGCGCAGGCGCTGGTCGAGGCCGACCGCTGCTACTTCTGCTACGACGCGCCGTGCGTGCAGTCCTGTCCGACGGCCATCGACATCCCGAGCTTCATCCGCAAGATCGCCACCGGCGATCCCAAGGGCGCGGCGAAGGACATCCTGACGCAGAACATCATGGGCTCGGTGTGCGCCCGCGTCTGTCCGACCGAGGTGCTGTGCGAAGGTGTGTGCGTGCGAACGGCACAGGAAGAACGTCCCGTCAGGATCGGGGCCTTGCAGCGCTACGCGACGGACTGGCTGTTCGATGCGGGCGTGCAGTTGTTCAAGGCCGGTCCGGCGAGCGGCAGGCACGTTGCAGTAGTCGGCGGCGGGCCGGCCGGGCTGGGCTGTGCCCACCGGCTGGCGACGCTGGGCCACAAGGTTACGGTGTTCGATGCGCGGCCGAAGCTCGGCGGCCTGAATGAATATGGCGTCGCCGCTTACAAAGTGACCGGCGGTATCGCGCAGCACGAAGTGGACTATCTGCTGGCTGTCGGCAACATCGACGTGCAAACCGGAAAAGTCCTCGGGCGCGACATCGCGCTCGCGCAACTGCGCCGCGATCACGATGCGGTCTTCCTCGGCATCGGCCTCGCCGGCGTGAACGGGCTCGGCATCGAGGATGGCGGGATTTCGGGCGTACACGACGCCATCAAGTACATCGAGACCCTGCGCCAGGCGAAGGATCTGTCCGCGCTGCCGGTCGGGCGCAGGATCGTCGTCATCGGCGGCGGCATGACGGCGATCGACATCGCCTGCCAGACGAAGCGCCTCGGCGCGGAAGACGTGACCATCGTCTATCGTCGCGGCGCAGAACAGATGGGCGCGAGCCATAAGGAACGGGACTGGGCGCAGGTCAACGGCGTGCGCATCAAGCACTGGTCGCAGCCGCTGCGGCTGGTCACCGCGAACGGAGCGCTCACCGGCATCGAGTTCGAATATACGAAGGCGCAGGCGAGCGGCCGTCTTGCCGGCACCGGCGAGAAATTCACCCTGGAGGCGGACATGGTGTTCAAGGCCATCGGCCAGGTGCTGGTCACGGACCCTTTCGTCGAAGGCGGCAAACAGGTGCTGGAAATGCGCGACGGCCGCATCGAGGCCGATGACGACGGCCAGACTTCGCTTGCCGGTGTCTGGGCCGGCGGCGACTGCGTGGCAGGCGGGCTCGACCTCACGGTCGCGGCAGTGGAAAACGGCAAGCGCGCCGCCGCATCGATAGACGCCTGGTTTCATAACAACGTGCTGCGCGCCGCGCCGGCCAAAGGAGCTGCCCATGGCTGACCTGTCTTCTTCTTTCGTCGGCATCCCCTCGCCGAATCCCTTCTGGCTGGCGTCCGCGCCGCCGACCGACAAGGCCTACAACGTGCGCCGCGCCTTCGAAGCCGGCTGGGGCGGCGTGGTCTGGAAGACGCTCGGCGAAGATCCGCCGATCGTGAATGTCAGCGGGCCGCGCTATGGCGCGGTGTTCGGTAACGACCGCCGGCTCATCGGCTTCAACAACATCGAGCTCATCACCGACCGGCCGCTGATGACGAACCTGAACGAGATCCGCGAGATCAAGCGCGAGTGGCCGGACCGCGCGCTGGTCGTGTCGCTGATGGTGCCCTGCGAGGAACAATCCTGGAAGCACATCCTGCCGATGGTCGAGGACACCGGCGCCGACGGCATCGAACTGAACTTCGGCTGCCCGCACGGCATGTCCGAGCGCGGCATGGGCGCGGCGGTCGGCCAGGTGCCGGAGTACGTCGAGATGGTGACGGCCTGGTGCAAGCAGTACAGCCGCCTGCCGGTGATCGTCAAGCTCACGCCGAACGTGACCAATATTCTCACGCCGGCGCGGGCCGCGAAAAAAGGCGGCGCGGACGCCGTGTCGCTGATCAACACCATCAGTTCGATCGTCAACGTCGATCTGGACCTGATGTCGCCGGGACCCAGCGTGGGCGGACGCGGCGCGCACGGCGGCTATTGCGGTCCGGCGGTGAAGCCGATCGCGCTGCGCATGGTCGGCGAGATCGCGCGCGATCCGGAATGCGCCGGACTGCCGATCTCCGGCATCGGCGGCATCGAAGCCTGGCGCGATGCGGCGGAATATATGGCGATGGGCGCGGCGAACGTTCAGATCTGTACCGCGGCGATGGTGTACGGCTTCAAGATCGTCGAGAGCATGATCGATGGCCTGAACAACTGGATGGACGGCAAAGGCTATCGCAGCGTGCCGGAATTCGTGGGCAAGGCCGTGCCGAATTTCGTGGACTGGGAGCACCTGAATCTGCGCTATGTGGCCAAGGCCCGCATCGACCAGGATCTTTGCATCAAGTGCGGCCGCTGCTACATTGCCTGCGAGGACACGTCGCACCAGGCCATCTCGAAGGAAAAGGACGGCCGGCGCCACTTCGAGGTGATCGACAAGGAATGCGTCGGCTGCAACCTGTGCGTGAACGTCTGTCCGGTCGAGGGTTGCCTGACCTTGGTGACATTACCGGACGGCGCAATCGACCCGCGCACCGGTGACAAGGTCGGCGGCTATGGCGACTGGACCACGCATCCGAACAATCCGAGCCGGATCGCAACATCCTGACCTTTCGTACAAGCATCAGCGACTGAACAAGGAGGACACATCATGTCTGTATTCATCCGAGGCGGCACCGTAGTCAACGCAGATCGCAGCTTCCGTGCGGACGTCGTGTGCGACGGCGGCAAGATCGTCGCGGTCGGCGAGAACATCAAGGCGCCGGCCGGCGCGCAGACCATCGACGCCGGCGGCCAATACGTCCTGCCCGGCGGCATCGACCCGCATACGCACATGGAACTGCCCTTCATGGGCACGGTGGCGAGCGAAGATTTCCTGTCGGGAACCTCCGCCGGCCTCGCCGGCGGCACGACGATGATCATCGATTTCGTCATTCCGTCGCCGAAGGAAAACCTGCTCGAGGCCTTCCACAAGTGGCGCGGCTGGGCGAAGAAATCCGCCGCCGACTACAGCTTCCACGTCGCGGTGACCTGGTGGGACAAGACCGTCCATGACGACATGGGCACGCTCGTGGCGAAGCACGGCGTCAACAGCTTCAAGCATTTCATGGCGTACAAGAACGCCATCATGGCCGACGACGAAGTGCTGGTGAACAGCTTCAGCCGCGCCCTGGAACTCGGCGCGATGCCCACGGTGCACGCGGAAAACGGCGAACTCGTGTTCCAGTTGCAGAAGAAGCTGCTCGACATGGGCATCACCGGTCCCGAAGGCCATGTGCTGTCGCGCCCGCCGGAAGTCGAAGGCGAAGCGGCGAACCGCGCCATCAGCATCGCCGGCGTGCTCGGCGTGCCGCTTTATATAGTGCACGTCTCCTGCAAGGACTCGCTGGACGCGATCACGCGCGCGCGCAACGCAGGCCGCCGCGTGTACGGCGAATGCCTGGCCGGCCACCTGCTGATCGACGACAGCGTCTACTGGAACAAGGACTGGTTCACGGCCGCTGCCCACGTCATGAGCCCGCCCTTCCGCCCGAAGGAGCACCAGGAAGCACTCTGGCGCGGACTGCAATCCGGGAATCTGCAAACGACGGCGACCGACCACTGCTGCTTCT
The DNA here is from genome assembly GCA_016194905.1 of Betaproteobacteria bacterium. NCBI lineage: Bacteria > Pseudomonadati > Pseudomonadota > Betaproteobacteria > Betaproteobacteria bacterium. Next base: position 1,670 of record JACQAP010000008.1, on the reverse strand, counting down.
GCGAACCGCAGAAAGCGGCGGGCCGCAACGACTTCAGCAAGATTCCCAATGGCACCGGCGGCGTCGAAGACCGCATGACCGTGCTCTGGCATCACGGCGTCAATACCGGGCGGCTGACGCCGAGCGAGTTCGTGCGTGTGACCTCGACCAATGCCGCGCAGATCTTCAACATCTATCCGCGCAAGGGTTTCGTCGGCGTGGGCGCGGATGCCGATATTGCCGTCTGGGATCCGGAAGCCACGCGCAAGATCTCCGTGAAGACGCATCACCAGAAAGTCGACTACAACATCTTCGAAGGCATGACCGTGAAAGGTGTGCCGAGCTATACGCTGTCGCAGGGACGCGTCTGCTGGGCCAACGGCAAACTCGATGTCGTCGAGGGCAGCGGGCGCTATGTCGATCGGCCGCCTTTCCCGATTTCGTACGAGGCGGTCGCGAAGATGAATCAGGCGAAGGCGCCGCGGGCGGTGGTGAGAAGCGCGGCCTGAATATCTAGTACCCCAAGCGCAGGGGCGTTGACGCAAATACCCTACGTGCCCAGCACGTCGGAGTACCCTTTTAGGGCGCAAAGGAAGGGCAAGAAAGGACGCAAAGGAACGCGAAAGACAGAATATTTTTCTTCGATCGATACCAGCAGCGGGGAGGGGGAGCGGGGCCAGGAATCTTCTTTCGAATCTTCTTTAAGAACTAGAGTTCCCGGATACTGGGTTGTTGCCAGGTCACGAGAGCAAGTATTTCAACGTCCAACTCGATCAACAATTTGAACGGTTTGATAAATGCGTTCTAAAGCTCCAATGGCTTCCAAAGGAAGGTCATGGGGCCATCTCACGCCCGAAGAGCGGCGGATAGGGAACACGGTTTATCAGAACTTCTTTTCTAGCTTCGATAAGGATTGGTATCTTTCCCCTCTTAGGGATGCGGCGGGTAAGCTGCCCGGGACGTATAAGTCCGCAGGGGAAGCGTTTGTTGGAAATATTGACGCTCTGATTGCTGTTGTCGCTCTACCGATTACGTTTGCGAGCAATCGTGCGAGCGACATGCGATTTCAGCAACTACTAATGGCGGAACGAATTCGGAAAATACCTCTTGAGGTATCGGAGGGCGAATGCAGCGGCGATATGTCTCCAGAGCTCGAGGAGGCAGCTTTAGAAAGCACACGGAAGAAGTTTTCTGATGAATTTGAGTCAACTGACGGGCTACGCAGTCTCGCCTTTCAAGCCTATAGGTATTTGACTTCTAGTTTGGAAAACGAGGAGTTCCGCACAGCATCGATCGAACTACTCCTCCAAGGGGCGGTGCTAGCTTGGGGCGCTGTCGAAGTTCTTTCGCGCGACATATTTATGGCACATGTAAATGCACATCCAGAGGTTTCACAGGAGCTCGCTACTCATCCAAACACCAAAGGAAGGTTTAGTCTGAAATCGATTGACCTTTCAGAGCTTGCAGCCCATCGATTTGATCTGTCGCAAAGTATGGGGACCTTTTTATTGAGTGGCTCTGATTTTAGCGATTTAGCGACAATCAAAGATAGGCGATTACGCAGTACTTGACTAATACGTCAAGACCGGTTTATCCTAAAAATCGACAGGCCGGTTTTCTGATATGGGGAGCGCCAGCGATGTTGCTGGCGCTAGTCCTCGTCTGCCTCATTGCCTGTTTCGTGGGCCGCC